>JAYUVC010000161.1:0-32006 GCA_043754325.1 Hyphomicrobiales bacterium | reverse complement strand
GGCTCGAAAATCAAAGAATTGTCGGGACTGGGCTGGGATGATGATGACAAGCTGCTTTATGCCGTATCTGACAACGGCTTTCTGCATCACTTCAAGATAACTATCACCGGGGACAAGTTTGTGGCAATTGAACCCGTGTTTTCAGTGAAGATTGTGGATGCGGCTACTGGTCTGCTGGGTTGGGGTTTGACAAATGCAGAGGGCTTGCATGTGCGCAATGGTTCCAATCGAAAAACGGGTGACGCAGAGTTGGTCATCGCCTTTGAAGACGGGCCTTCCATTGGCCGCTTCACATCGCAAGGTAAAAACATTGCTGAAATCAAATTACCTAACATGTTGGCTGATCCAGACGCTTATCGCAATCCCAACAAACGCCTGGAATCGGTGAGCGAGTTAGAGCCATATGGAATTTTGACTGCTCCTGAGGCTCATCTCACCAATGATGCGAAAGACGTCCACTCTATCTTTGCCATGGATGGGCGCAGATGGATCTTTCAGGCCCTGCAAAGCAAGCAGGATTCTGTCAAGGCACTTGAAGCTTTGCCGGATGGCCGGATATTGGTGCTGGTTCGCACGCGGGATCCGAGCACTGATCAGCCGCAGGCGCATTTGCTGATTGTCGATCTCTCGCAGTGTGGTGACAGCGTCGTTTGCCCGGTAACCAAAGTTTCCGTTTCTGATCCAAAGTTGATTGCCGATGACTTTGAAGGCATGACGCGAATTGGCGATGGGCTCTACCTGATTGTGACTGATTCTCGCCGTGGCGGGGCAATGGTGCTGTTTCGGTTGAAGCTGTAACTGCTGGGGCTTTGAAAGTTTCTGACAGAGTCGAGGAGTGAACTGATGAAGTTTGCAGCAACAGCTGTCACCAAATTGACTGCAATTGGGCGCAAGGACTGGCCCGCAATTACCTGTGGGGTGCTGACAAGCGGAATTCAACGCTGTGATGCGCTGGCGAACTCCATTGAGGACCAGATGCAGCGTGGCAAGACCACATTGATCGAAGCGATGATCAATCA
Source organism: Hyphomicrobiales bacterium (assembly GCA_043754325.1). Classification (GTDB taxonomy): domain Bacteria; phylum Pseudomonadota; class Alphaproteobacteria; order Rhizobiales; family Aestuariivirgaceae; genus Aestuariivirga. The sequence goes on along the minus strand of JAYUVC010000161.1, from coordinate 30,987 downwards.
GGAACTGGGGGAGCCATTCCGGCGTGATGCGATGAAGAAGCCGGTTGAGTTGGCGGGGATCAGTGCAAGCGACATGAGGGAGCAGGTTCTGAGTTAGTCCCATTGTTCAATTTGCAGATCGGGGACACGTGAAAACTCACGAAGATTGTTGGTAGCGAGGATTAAACCGCGTGTGAGGCTGATCCCGGCAATCAGGACATCATAAGATCCAATGCGTTGACCGATGCGTGACAATTGCCCTTGAATTTCTCCAGCCCGTCTTGCAGCGCGCGTATCAAGCGCTACGACGTCTACAATCGCAAGGAACTCTTCGATTGTGGCGCGTCGACGTGGCCTGTCTTCGTAATTTTCCGCGCCAGAGAACAATTCAAAAACTGTGACATCAGATACCGCGAACCTATGCCGATGCGCGCGAAAGCGAGTGCTGAGAGCGGGGTTTTTCTTTTTCAGAAGCTGAATGCAAACATCCGTGTCGGCAAGATGCGTGAGCGCCACTTATGTGTCCTCCCGCCTTTGCGGCTCGGGCTGTGGGGGTCGTTCAAAGTCATCGCCAATACCAGCAGAACTGAAAAACGCTTCCCATGAATCATCAATCGGTGTGATCAACAGGCTGTTCCCTTGCGAGATTATTTGTACCTTCTTGACGTGATCCGGGAATGCCACGGCTTTGGGAATGCGCACGGCTTGGGTCTTGTTGGTTTTGAACACGGTGGATTGGGTCATGGGGCTTGTATACACCAATGGTGTATACGTTGCAATTGTCTGCAATAAATCAGCTGATGTGTATTCGACAACGCGCTTAGAGGAATCAGACGCCATAAAAAAGCCCGCAGCGATATTCCACTGCGGGCTTGTCCTTGTGTCGCTGTAGACCTTATGCGGCTTCGTCTGCCGTGTCTTCTTCCACCTTTTCGCTGGCGGCGGCAGCACCGCGCTTGGCGTTCCTTGCCAGGAAGTCTTCGAGTTCCTTGATGCATTGGTCTTCGTCAACCTTGCGCACGGCTGCCAGTTCACGGGCAAAGCGGGCAAGCGCCTGTTCGAAGAGCTGGCGTTCGGAATAGGACTGCTCGGGTTGGCGATCTGAGCGGTAAAGATCGCGGATCACTTCTGAAACTGCAATCATGTCGCCGGAATTGATTTTCGCGTCATATTCCTGCGCACGGCGTGACCACATGGTGCGCTTGATGCGGGCGCGGCCACGGATAACCTTCATGGCTTGCTCAATCAGCGTACGGTCAGCAAGGCGACGCATGCCTTTTTGTTCGGCGCGGTTGGTTGGAACCTTGAGGCGCAGTTTTTCCTTTTCGAAGTCCACGATGTAGAGTTCAAGCTTGATGCCGGCAATTTCCTGCTCTTCGACATTGGTGATCTTGCCGACACCATGGGCCGGATAGACAACCAATTCGCCAATCTTGAAGGACGGCTTTTTTGCGACGACTGGCGCTGCCTTGGCGGCTGGTGCGGCAGCCTTGACGGCGGCTGCGGGCCTTGCGGCAGGTGCTGCCGGTTTTGCTGTAGCAGCGGCGGGGGCTGCTGTGGCGGCGGCATGCTTTGCCGAGGAAATAGCTTTTGCAGGGGCCGCGACGGGCTTTGCCTTGCCAGCAACCGGGCCAGCAACCGGGCCAGCAACCGGAACCGGCTTTTTGGCCACAAGTTTGGCGGCAGGCTTTGCGGGTGCCTTGGCTTTGGCGGCAGGTTTGGAAACGACCGGCTTTGCTGCTGGTTTCTTTGCTGTTGTTTTTGCGGTAACCATTTTTTGTCTTACCTTTGTTTATCAATGGTTTGCCATCTTAAGTGGCAAACTTCCTGTTGTTCAGGGCGTGCGGGCGCAAAAAAACCGAGCCGAAAAGCCCGGATGCACACAAAAAACCCCATTTCTGCTTACTTGGGGAGACCCTATCACATTTTTAAGGAAAATTAAAGGAAAAGCCGTCCGTACACGGTGCAATGGAGCAATGTGTGCATAGACCTGGTTAACGGTGATCAGTCACCCTCGCCGGGATTGGCTGAAAACAGTGCCAGTTTGCCGGGCTTGCCGTCCTGTTCCTTGGCACCTTCGGGTGCGTCACGCTTTATGGTGATATTCGGCCATTTCGGCGCGTACTCGGTGTTAAGCTTGAGCCAGCTTTCCAAACCGGGTTCGGTATCCGGTTTGATGGCGTCGGCGGGGCATTCAGGTTCGCAGACGCCGCAGTCAATGCATTCATCGGGGTGGATGACCAGCATGTTCTCGCCTTCGTAGAAACAATCGACCGGGCAGACTTCCACGCAGTCCATATATTTGCACTTGATGCAATTCTCGGTGACGATGTAGGTCATGTCGGATCAATCCACTCAGGTATTAAGGCCCGCTTCCTAGCAGAGCGCTTTCGGGGTTGCATCAGCTTTTTCGACACAGCTCAGGTCCTGGTAAAGCTGGCGTGCGACGGATGCTGGCCCGCGCTTGTCAGTTTCGCCCAGGACGCGAATAACTTTGACGTTATCACCCAAGGCGATGGTCAGCACATCGTCGGGCTTTACAGTGTGGCTGCATTTTTGCGTGCGCTCACGGTTGACGCGGACTTTTCCGTCTTCGATCAAATGCGCGGCCAGGGAACGGTGCTTCACGACACGCGCGTAGACCAGCCACTTGTCGAGCCGTTGTCCCAATCAGCTGTTTCCTTTGCCCATGCTGGCTTTCAATGCTGCGAGGGCGGCAAAGGGTGAATTGGGGTCCATGGGTTTTTCCGGACGTTTTGCTCGCTCCGGCGCTGGCTGGCGTTCCGGCTTTTCGAACCGCTTTTTGAAAGGCTTGCCATCGCGCTTGGCATTGTCGTTGTCTTGCTTTGCGAACCTGGGCTTTTCGAATTTTGGTTTTTCCGGGCGGGCTGGACGAACCTTGAAGGGGCCCATGTCTTTTGGCCACCAGACCGTGACGTCCAGCATTTCGGGTGCAGGCTCAATCGCGGCTATTGGCTCTTCAACTGGAACCGCAAGCACTTCAGGATTTGATTCAGCTGTGGCCCCAGTTTCAAGTGTCAATTCAACAGGCTGCGGATTTGATTCAACGGCTTCCAACTTTGGTTGAGCAACTTGAACCGGTTTCGCAACCTGACGGATTTGTGAACGATATCCAAGACTTGTGAGAATGTCCTGAAAGTCTTCGCCAGAACAGCCAACAACCGACATCATGTCGGGGATCACGCTGAAACCACCACCTTCGAATGATCCGACGGGGCGAAGTTCCTCGGGAATACGCGGTTTCCAGAACAGGCGGTCCCGGATCAGGTCAGCCAGGCGTTCCAGCATATCGACGCGAACGGCGCGTTTTCCGGAAATACGGTAGCCGCCCATGCGATAGAAGCCCTGCGGCATTGACGTGTCGGCGATCATGGAGGTGAGGCCGTTGGGCGGAAGCGTCGGCACGAGGCCTGACACGGTTGTGGCCTTCAACTGTTCCAGCCACCACAGCAGCATGCGGATTTCGGTTGGGGCTGGCTTCAGGAGTGCTGGCAGAAATACGGTGTGGGCACCAAAGCGCACGCCAAAGCCCCGCAACTTGGCGCGGTCTTCCTGGGTCAAGGCTTTGACTTCTGCCGTCACGTCTTCGCGAGGGATGACGCCGAAATTTTCCGCCAAGCGGTATGCGAGGCCACGCGTGGTGTTTTCGAGACCTTCGGCTTCTTCAAGTTTCAGCAGCGGTTCAATGGCGGAGGCGATCGTGCGGTCCACGAATTTTTGCAGGCGCTGGCGCACGTCTTCGCGAAGACCGGGAACGAGCAAATCGTCCGCGATGACTTCAACCTGCGGTTTGAAGCGAGAATCGCCACCATGCAATTTTCCAATGGGTTGGCCTTGCCACACAATGTCGCCCTGGCGGGACAGACGAAGTTCGGTGTCTGCCGTTGTCGCCAAGCCTATGGCGCGGGCAGTGACTTCGGTGGTCAGGGCTTGCACGGCCGCCTGTTTCAGCAGCTTGGTCTCGCCGCCGTCCAAGGCTTCGCCCGGAACAAAGCTCAAGCCCACGATACGACCTATGACTTCGCCTTCGACAGAGATGGCGCCATCTTCTTCTACACTCGACATTAAACCTTCCTTCTTGGCCAGACGCCGCATCAATACACTGGTTCTGCGATCAATGAAACGCTGAGTCAGCTTTTCATGCAATACGTCCGAGAGTCTATCCTCAATTTCACGGGCGCGACCCTGCCAATAGGTGGGAGCCTCCAGCCAGTCTGCCCGATTGGCAATAAAGGTCCAGGTGCGAACGTGGGAAATGCGCTGGGATAGTGAGTCAATATTGCCTTCAAGGTTTTCGCAATAGGCCAGTTGTTTTGAAAACCAGTCCTCGTCGATCACACCTTGCCGGGTGTGCAAAAAGCCTAAAACCCGGGACACGAGATGGACGTGTTCGGCTGGGGAGATGTTTCGGTAATCCGGAATCTGGCAGACTTCCCAGGCGCGCTCGACTTCAAAAGCCGAGCGCGGGAGGCTGTTGGTGCCGGGATCACGGCAAACGGCTTCCAAGGCTTCAATGTCAGGATTGGGTTGCGCGCGGGTCAGGCCTTCACGGTTAGGAAGGTAGCCAAGTGATTTCCGCAAGCCGTCAAGTGAACGAAAGTCGAGGTCGCGGTTGCGCCATTGCAACACGCGGAGGGATTCAAAGTTGTGATTCTCGAGGCGGTCAATGATTTCAGGTTCAAAAGCATCTGCATCGGCTGTGACACCAAATGTGCCATCATTCATGTAACGCCCGGCGCGGCCTGCGATTTGACCCAGTTCTGACGGGTTCAAGTGGCGGTATTGAAAGCCGTCAAATTTGCGGGTGGAGGCAAAGGCAACGTGGTCCACATCCATGTTGAGGCCCATGCCAATGGCATCGGTGGCCACCAGATAATCCACTTCACCGGATTGATAGAGGGCAACTTGCGCATTGCGGGTGCGGGGGGAAAGGGCGCCCATGACAACGGCGGCACCACCGCGCTGGCGGCGGATCATCTCGGCGACCGTGTAGACCATCTCGGCCGTAAAGGCGACGATGGCGGATCGGCGCGGCAGGCGCGACAGTTTACGGGGGCCTGCGTAGGTAAGTTTGGAGAAGCGCGGACGGGAGATGAAGCTGGTGCCGGGAATCAACTTTTCCAGAATGGGCCGCATGGTGCCGGAGCCGAGCAACATTGTTTCTTCCAGGCCGCGACGATTCAGGATCCGATCGGTGAAAATGTGGCCACGTTCCAGGTCGCCTGCCAATTGAACTTCATCAATGGCGAGAAAGGGCACGCGCAAATCCGGCGGCATGGCTTCGACGGTGCAGACCCAATAGCGCGGTTGGGCGGGAATGATTTTTTCTTCACCCGTGACCAGCGCGACGGCGTGGTCGCCCGCTTTCAGGCGCACGCGATCATAAATTTCGCGTGCCAACAAGCGCAGTGGCAATCCGATCATTCCGCCGGCATGGGCCAGCATGCGCTCAACCGCCAGATGGGTCTTTCCGGTATTGGTGGGGCCCAGCACCGCCGTGACAGGCGAGGCCGGAGGATTTGTGTGTCGGCTTGGCATTGGAATTCAACTTAGTGGTTCATGGCCAAAGCACAATGGTGACGTGACGGTTTTGAGACAGCGCGTTAAGTTCTGGATTGAAGCGCGAACGAAGCGCGCCCGAATCGCTGATGGGTTGATATTCGCGATTTGTTCCTTCGAATATCAGAACAATTGTATTGAGTTGTAAAATTGGAACGACTGCAAAACAAAGCGGGCTCAAAGCAAATATGTTAATGTCTGGATCCAGGTGTTACGTGAAAGTTAACGACAAGCTTATGATTTGGCTTCCAATTTTAACGAAGCGTTCCAAACCGGAACGAAAGCTGCCCGAATCGCTGATGGCTGGTTTTTCGTGGTTTGTTCACGCCATAGGTGGGGGTGTGGCGGGGTGCACAGCACGAGAGAGAAGTGCGAAGATCAGAATGTTGGAGAAATGCCCGCTGATTTGAATGACCGCGTTAACCTGTTGTGCCAATATGGGGATGCATCGAGTCTGGCATTGCGACCCCCTCCCCCCTACGGGGTACTCCCCCAGCTTCGCTGAGGAAGGAAGCTTGCTTCTAACCCTTGACCACTTCTCCCCATGCCGCTAAGGAACCGCCAACTCTGCCGGTCGCACCTTGTGTCCGGCGTTATTTTGTATGGAGATCAACATGTCGCGCCGCTGCGAATTTTCGGGCAAAGGTTGGCTTTCGGGTCACAAAGTGTCCCACGCCAACAACAAGACCAAGACCCGCTTCATGCCGAACCTGTGCGATGTCACATTGATCTCGGATGCCTTGGGCAATTCCTACAAGTTCCGCATTTCAGCCCATGCGCTGAAGACAGTCGAACACCGTGGCGGTCTTGACGCATTTCTGGTCAAGGCCAAGAATGATGAACTGTCATTGAAAGCCCGGAAGCTGAAGCGCAATGTTGAGAAGAAGATGGAAGCCGCCAAGGCGGCCTGATATTTTCAGGATGATTTCAAAAGCCGCTCAGCAATGGGCGGTTTTTTGTCAGGGTCATGAGATGAAAGAACCCCGCCGACATTCGTCCGCCGCGTCGCGCGATGGAAGCCCACGCATCCATGCGTCATCTGTCTTGCGGGACTGTGTGTTGGGGCGTTTCACGGACATTGCCGAACGCGTCAATCTCGCGGAATGTGAGGTTGGGGATTACAGCTATATCGAGCGTCATGTTGAGGGAATTTACACGAGCATTGGCAAGTTCTGTGCTGTTGCTTCAAATGTGCGGCTCAATGCATTGAACCATCCGATGGAGCGCGCGTCACAACACAAGATCACCTATCGTCCCAATGAGTATTTCGTTGATGCCAAAATCGACAAGGGCTTTCGGGGACTTCGACAAAGCCAGCGCGTGACAATTGGGCATGATGTGTGGATCGGGCATGGTGTGATTGTGTTGCCGGGGATCACCATTGGCCACGGTGCGGTTGTGGCGGCGGGTGCTGTGGTGACGAAGGATGTGGAGCCCTATGCTGTGGTTGCAGGGATTCCTGCAAAGCGCATCAAATGGCGGTTTGAGAAAACCGTCCGTGAACGGATGATTGTGTTGGCGTGGTGGGATTGGGGGCATGACAGGTTGGCCGGTGCGATAGCGGATATGCAGGGGCTGACGGCGGTGGAGTTTTTGCAGAAGTATGGAGACTGAGTACGTGGACAGACCCCCTCCCGGCTTTGCCGTACTCCCCCAACAAGTTGGGGAAGAAAATAGAACGTCTTTCTCCCTCAACTTGTTGGGGGAGTACCCCGGAGGGGGGAGGGGGTGTCAGGGTTTCACGCTGCCCGGCGTTTCTTCTTCCCCGTCACCGCAGTATCCTCAAACAGTTCTGCCAGTTTTTCCGTCATGGCACCGCCCAACTCTTCAGCGTCAACAATGGTGACAGCGCGTTTGTAATAGCGCGTCACGTCGTGGCCGATGCCGATGGCGATCAGTTCGATGGGGGACTTGGTTTCGATGTCGCCGATGACTTGCCGGAGATGACGTTCGAGGTAATTGCCGGAATTGACCGAGAGTGTGGAATCGTCAACGGGTGCGCCGTCTGAAATCACCATCAGAATGCGGCGTTGTTCGCGGCGGCCCAGCATGCGGTTGTGGGCCCAGATCAGGGCTTCGCCATCGATGTTTTCTTTCAGCAGGCCTTCGCGCATCATCAGGCCCAGATTCTTGCGGGCGCGACGCCAAGGCTCATCGGCGGCTTTGTAAATGATGTGGCGAAGGTCATTGAGGCGACCGGGGTTGGGGGACTTTCCAGCAGCCAGCCATTTTTCACGGGCTTGGCCACCTTTCCAGGCCCTGGTGGTGAAGCCCAGAATTTCGGTTTTCACACCGCAGCGTTCCAGTGTGCGGGCGAGGATGTCGGCACAGGTTGCGGCCACGGTAATCGGGCGACCGCGCATGGAACCGGAATTGTCAATGAGCAGCGTCACCACAGTATCGCGGAAGTTGGTGTCCTTCTCCATTTTGAAAGAGAGGGGATGCATCGGGTCGATAATGACGCGCATCAGCTTGGCTGAATCAAGCATGCCTTCTTCAATGTCAAATTCCCATGAGCGGTTTTGCTGTGCCATCAAACGGCGCTGCAAGCGATTGGCCAGGCGTGCGACCACGCCTTGCAGGTTGGAGAGTTGCTTGTCGAGATAGGCGCGGAGCCTGGTCAGTTCCTCTTCATCGCAAAGATCCGTGGCGCTGATGACTTCATCAAATGTGTTGGCGTAGACCTTGTAGAAATCCTGCGCGGCGTGGTTGGAAAACGGTAGTTGCGGGCGATAGGGTTCTTCGCCATCGGTGTCGTCATCAACGTCTTGGTCATCAGGCTGGTCGTCGCTGTTGATGGATTGCGCCTCCATCTCGGCACTTTCGGATTCGCCTTCTGCTTCCTGCATGTCTTCCGAAGCTTGCTGTTCCGACTCTTGTTCTTGGCCCTCAGGCGTCTCGTTGCGTTCGCCGGAATCCTCTTCCGCTTCCTGCTCTTCGTTCTCTTCGCCCTTGTCCGGGTCTTCACCCAGCTCGTCGCCCATGTCGAGAGCGGCGATCAGATCACGCGAAAACTTTGCGAATTTCTGTTGGTCGTGCACAGCCGTCGACAAGGTTTCGAGACTGCCCTTGGCCTTGTCCTCCACCCATTGCCGCCAGAGATCGACATATTGCCGGGCAGCAGCTGGAGGCGCTTCGCCCGTGAGTTTTTCGCGGAGGATAAGCCCCACGGCTTCTTCCAACGGAGTGTCACGACGGTTTGACGAGCGGTTGACCACGGTCTTTGAATAGCGGTCATCCAGCATGGCCGAGAGATTGATGGCCACACCGGGCATGGCATTGGCCCCGATGGCTTCGATGCGGGCTTGTTCCACGGCTTCGAACATGGCGCGGGCGTTCTTGCCTTGCGGCATATAGCGGTTGTGAATGTCGTCCTTGTGGTTGGCCAGACGGAGCGCGAACGAGTCAGACAGACCGCGCGTGATGGCGATGTCTTTCAGTGTCGTGCTGGCGTTGATCTGGGGGAGGCGGGCCTTGTGGCCCGTGAGCATGGGTTGGTCATTGCCGAAGGTGACAGCCAGCTCAGGATCAAGTGCCATCGCCTTCATGGCGGTGCCCAGCACCCCCTTGAAGCGTTCCGCGCGATCGTCCTTGGGTGAAGACATTGCCCTCTACGCAATCATGATCTTGGCTGCTGACTCCGGCAGTTCCTCGCCAAAGCAGCGTTGATAGAACTCGGCCACGATGGGGCGTTCCAGTTCGTCGCATTTGTTGAGGAAGGTCAGGCGGAAGGCAAACCCCAAGTCGCCGGAGAAAATTTCGGCGTTCTGCGCCCAGGTGATGACGGTGCGTGGACTCATGACGGTGGAGAGATCGCCTTGCACGAAAGCGTTCCGGGTCAAGTCAGCCACGCGCACCATGTTGGCGATCTGCTTTCTACCCTTGTCGGTGAGGTAGGATTTGTTTTTCGACAACACGATGTTCACTTCATCGGCATGCGGCAAATAGTTCAGTACACTGATGATCGACCAGCGGTCCATCTGCGCCTGGTTGATTTGCTGGGTGCCGTGGTAGAGGCCCGTCGTATCACCCAAGCCCACGGTGTTGGCAGTTGCAAACAAACGGAACGCATTGTGCGGGCGAATGACGCGGGCCTGGTCGAGCAGCGTCAGCTTGCCTGAACTCTCGAGAATGCGCTGGATCACGAACATCACGTCCGGGCGGCCTGCGTCATATTCGTCGAACACCAGCGCCACATTGTGCTGGTAAGCCCAAGGCAGGATGCCTTCACGGAATTCGGTGATCTGTTTTCCCTCTTTCAACACAATGGCATCCTTGCCGATCAGGTCGATGCGGGAGATGTGACTATCGAGGTTGATGCGAACGCAAGGCCAATTCAACCGTGCTGCCACCTGTTCGATATGCGTTGATTTGCCCGTGCCGTGATAGCCTGTGACCATGACGCGGCGATTGAAGGCAAAGCCTGCCAGAATGGCCAGCGTGGTTTCCTTGTTGAACAGATAATCCGGGTCGAGATCCGGCACATGTTCACTGCCGTGCGAATAGGCTGGGACTTGCATGTTCGACTCAAAGCCGAAAACGTCTGCTATCGAAACTTTCGTGTCTGGCTCACCGGGTTGGCTGCCATTGGCTTTCGCTGTCATGTTGCTCATCAATGGTTTGGAGTGGAGTTTGGAGGCTTTCTAGAGGTTTGAATGGCTTGCTGCAAGTTAGCAGAAGCCGCTGGCCCTCAAGGTGTCGTAGGCCTGGATCACCGCTTTCAATGTCTCTTCATTGGCGCGGCTGCCCTGGTTTGCATCGGGGTGAAGGCGCTTCACCAGCATCTTGTATTTGGTCTTGGCGTCTTCGGGCTTGGCGTTTTCATCAAGGCCCAAGGTGACCAAAGCGGCTAACTCATTTTTGCGCAAATTACGACCCAGCTTGGTTTGAGCGGGTTTTGCATCCTTGCCGAAAATTGCGAGGGGGTCGTTCAAATCCCTTGCTGCACCGCGCTTGGGGCCTGCTGCGGCATGGGCGCGTTCACCCAGTTTCCATGTCGGGCGGTCACCGGTTTGGGCAGCTTTTTGTGCGGCTGATACGTCACCGTCAGACATGCCTGCGAAATAATTATAGCTCTTGTTGTATTCCTGCACATGGGCCGTGCAATAGTTCCAGAACTGGCCATCAAAACCACGGCCCTTGGGGGCCTTGTGCTTCGCAGGCTTGTCACAGCCCTCCCATTCGCAGAGCTTGTCTGCAACGGGTTCAGGCTTGGCACCTTTTTTGGTGACGCGAATCTTGTCAAAATATTTTGAATCGAGTTTCATGTTTTCAACTATGAGGGTTGAAGCGATTTGCTTCAACCCGAAACGAGGGACGTGACATTATGGATTTAGGACCTGTGGGTAAAATCCTTGAAGGAAAGTTGAAGGCCGCCTTCAACCCGGTTGCTCTTAGCGTGATTGATGAGAGTCATCAACATGCTGGGCACGCAGGTGCCCACCCCTCCGGTGAAAGCCACTTCCGTGTCAAAATCATGGCTGAAGCCTTTCGCGGCGTGTCGCGGGTTGGGCAGCACCGATTGGTGAACGAGGTGCTTGCACAGGAGCTGAAAGAAAGAGTGCATGCCTTGGCGATTGAGGCCTCGGTTCCATCAAGCTGATGTGGGGGCTTCCTCTGGTTTTTCCAAGGGGGTGACCTTCAAGGAGGTAACTTGCTGCTTCCGCTTTTTCAGCACTTCGAAGCGAAAGCCGTGGAACGAAAAGGCCTGGCCTTGATCTGGAATCATGCGGGCTTCATGAATGACAAGGCCTGCAAGTGTTGTGGCTTCTGCATCGGGCAAGCGCCAGTCGAAAGAACGATTGAGATCACGGATGGGCACTGTGCCATCGACAACATAGGAGCCGTCACGGGTTTTGCGCACACCTGTGGCAACACCATCAAATTCGTCTTTGATGTCGCCCACGATTTCTTCGAGAATATCTTCAAGCGTGACCAAGCCTTGGACTTCGCCATATTCATCAACCACCAATGCAAGCTGCACCTTGCGGCGCAGGAAAGCGTTTAATTGGTCTTCAAGGGGCCTGGTATCCGGTACAAACCAGGCGGGCGACATGACGTCGTCGAGCTTGATCTTGCTGGCATCGCCATTGGCTTTTTGCAGCGCTGCGAAAAGTGACTTTGCATGCAGCACGCCCACAATATTGTCGGCATTGCCTTTCCACACCGGCATGCGGGTGTGCGGGCTGTCCAGCATTTCCGCGATCAATTCCTTGAAACCCTGCCCGCCATTGAGGGTTTTCATTTTGGTGCGGTGGACCATGATGTCGGCGACTTCGAGGTCCTTCAAATCCAATATGCCACCCAGCATATCGCGGTCATTCTTGATGAGGGTTTCTTCCTTGTGGTGAAGCGCTATGGCACCCCGCAATTCGTCATGCGCCGACAAGACGCCTGCATCATCCTTGATGTTGACGCCAAAAAGCCTGAGCGTGTGCCTGACGATGAATTCCACCGTCAAAACAATGGGACCCAAAATGGCGGCGATGACGCGCATAATGGGTGCCACGGCAAGCGCCACGCGTTCAGGATAAGCGATGGCATAGGTTTTCGGCAGCACTTCGGCGAAGATCAGAATGATGATGGTCATGACGCCCGAGGCAATGACGGCTCCACTGTCGCCAAAGATTTTGATGAGCGCTGCTGTGGCGACCGCAGAGGCTGTGATGTTGGCGAGGTTGTTGCCCAGCAACAATGACCCGATCAGCCGTTCCGGCATTTCTGTGAGCTTCAGGGCCGTGGCGGCACGTTTTGAACCGCGCCGCTCAATCTCGGTCAACCTTGCGCGGGAAGTGGCGGTCAAACCTGTTTCAGCGCCTGAAAAAAAACCTGACACAAAAATCAGGCAGACAATTGCAATAATGGCGTAGCCAACTTCTGAGGTCATTGTCGCTGCCTGTCCTTTTCGAGAAATGTCCTGACGGCGGCGTCATCAACATCCTTGGCGATGAAGGCCTCGCCGATGCCACGTGTGAGTATGAAAGTGAGTTTGCCGCCTGAGGCTTTTTTGTCCTGCCGCATGATCTCCACCATTTTTTCAGGTGATGGAAGTTCGGCCCTGATCGCGGAAACATGCGTGGGAAGACCTGCCCGAACCAGGTGTTTCACCACACGATCAGCGGTGCCTGCAGCGCAGAGGCCCTGCATTTCGGAAAAGCGGAACGCCTGCACCATGCCAATGGCGACGGCCTCACCATGCAACAAAACTTCAGAATAACCTGTGGACGCTTCCAATGCATGACCGAAAGTATGGCCCAGATTCAAAAGCGCACGCACCCCGGTTTCGGTTTCATCTTCGGCGACGATGCGTGCCTTGGTTTTGCAGGAGACGCGCACGGCATGGTCGACAGCACCTTGCGCGCAGTCGATGACGGCTTCGACGTTGTGGTCAAGCCAACCGTAAAACGTTGCATCGCCCAACAGCCCATATTTTACAACTTCGGCATAGCCTGCGGCACGTTGGCGTTGCGGCAGGGTTTTCAAAAGATCAAGATCAATCAACACATGCGAGGGCTGGTGAAAGGCACCAATCAGGTTCTTGCCGTGTGGAGAGTTGATACCGGTTTTGCCGCCAACGGACGAATCCACTTGCGCCAGCAGTGACGTCGGGATCTGGATGAACTTTACACCGCGCCGGAGAATGGCAGACGCAAATCCCGCGAGATCACCAATCACGCCACCGCCCAACGCGATGACCTGATCGTTGCGTTCAATGCCAGCGCCCAAAAGTTTGTCGCAAACTTCGGCAAGGCCTGCGTAGCTTTTGGTGGCTTCGCCCGGCGGCATGATGATGGCGGTTGAGGCGATGCCAGCGGCTTTGAGTGAATCCTGCAACGTTTGCAGATGGAAATTTGCGACATTGGCATCAGTGACGATGGCGGTTTTCTTGCGGGTGAGATGCTGAGACAACAGTTCTCCCGCATTCCGCAAAAGGCCGGAACCGATGGTAATATCATAACTCCGGTTGCCGAGTTGAACTGGAACAGTTGCGGCAATGCGCATTTCATTCATCGGGTTTTAATTCTTCAATTGGCTGATAATCAGCCAGGGCTTTCAACACTTCATGCACCATTTGCGCGTGTTGCACATCAAGGCTTTCAACGGTGATGTCGGCTTCGGCGTATACCGGGTAGCGGATGTTGATCAGGTTCTGCAGCACCTCGGCGGGATCCTGGTCTTGAAGCAAAGGCCTGCCGCCGCGCTTGGCCACGCGTTTCAACAAAACCTCAAGGTCAGCTTTCAACCAGACGGACAAGGCATGGGCCTTGATGGCGCTGCGGGTTTCAACGTTCATGAAAGCCCCGCCGCCTGTGGCCAGTACTTGGCCGCCTTTTTCCAGCAACCTTGCTATGACACGGCGTTCGCCATCGCGAAAATGCGCTTCACCATGTTCGGCGAAAATATCGGGAATGGATTTGCCGGCTGCCTTTTCGATTTCGGTGTCAGCGTCGATGAATGTCAGTCCCATCTTGCTGGCCAATCTGCGGCCAATCGAGGTTTTTCCAGCCCCCATCAGGCCCACCAGCACAATAGTGCGGTTTTCCGTATTTTCGACAGCCCTGTCCAACAGGCGGGTGGGATTGATCTTGTCCATGGTCTTTCCGGTGCTTTAGCGGTATTCGGGCGTCAGCGCAAAGTGCGGCATTTGGCAAAGCGGGGGAGACACGCTAAATGTTCATAAAGGATAAACCCCGGTGATACCTGATACCCTTAAAATCATTCTCGTTGTCTGCCTGATTGCGGGTGCGGCTTATGGCGCGGTTTGGGGTTTGGCACATTTTCCGCCGGAACAGTCCGAAGTGGTGAAAGCCCTGCCGCATGACAAAATCCGGCAAAACTGACGCGACAGCGCAGAGGCTGATCGGGCGCTTCCTTGAAATGATGAGTGCGGAACGGGGAGCTGCCAGGAATTCGATTCTCGCCTATGGGCGTGATCTTGAGGATTACGCGGCATTTTTGACGGCGCGGGCGAAGGATATAAAGCTTGCCGACAGCGACGACGTGCGTGGTTATATGGGCGATCTCGAAGTGCGGGGAATGGCGCGGAGTTCGACCGCGCGAAAGTTGTCGGCGGTCAAACAGTTTCATATGTTCCTGCAAGGCGAAGGCCTGGCATTGCAAAACCCGGCCAACATTGTCGAGGGGCCAAAGCGGCACATGGTGCTGCCAAAAATCATGGTAGACCACGATGTCGAAAAACTGCTGGCTGCGTCAGCAGAGGCCGTGATTTCGGCAAAGCCCGCAGCACGTTTCAAGGCCATGCGCCTGCAGTGTCTGATCGAACTTCTGGCAGCAACGGGCTTGCGTGTGTCTGAACTGGTGGAGTTGAAACTGGCGGCCGTGCAGTCCGAACGGGATTTTCTGACCATCAAGGGCAAGGGCGGGCGTGAGCGCATGGTGCCCGTGTCAAAACGGGCACAGGCGGTGCTGCGGGACTATGTCGATGTCTTGAAATCACATGCAGACGTACAATCGGTCTGGTTGTTTCCATCACGCGGCGAAAGTGGCGCTTTGACCCGCCAGCATTTTGCACTGGAGCTGAAGGCACTGGCGCGGCGTGCCGGCCTTGATGCTGCCCAGATTTCACCGCACGTGCTGCGGCATGCCTTTGCGTCCGGGCTTTTGGCGCATGGAGCAGATCTGCGGGCGGTGCAGCAAATGCTGGGACATGCGGATATCTCGACCACGCAAATCTATACCCATGTGCAAACCGAGCAGCTGATTTCGACGGTTGAAAACCACCATCCACTGGCCAAGGCAGCCCGCAAGATTCGTTGACTTTCGGATACGGGAACGCCAGTTAAAGGCTTGGATTTAAGCAAAGAGAGACCATGCAGGCATTTTTGGATTTTGAAGCCCCGGTTGCGGAACTTGAGGGCAAAATTGCCGAGCTTCGGGCCTTGGCCCAGGGTGATTCCACGGTTTCCATTGCCGATGAGGTGAAATCGCTGGAAGGCAAAGCCGTCAAAATCCTGAATGAGCTTTATGCGAATTTGACGCCGTGGCAAAAAGCCCAGGTTGCACGTCACGAAAACCGGCCCCGTGCACTGCGTTATATCAGTGCCTTGATCACCGATTTCACGCCGCTGGCAGGTGACCGGAAATTTGCGGAGGATGAAGCCATTGTGGGCGGTCTGGGTCGCTTTCAGGGTGAAGGTGTTGTTGTGATAGGCCAGGAAAAAGGCTCGGACACGCAGACCCGGTTGAAGCACAATTGGGGCATGGCGAAGCCCGAAGGCTACCGGAAGGCGGTGCGTCTCATGGAAATGGCGGACCGGTTTGGCCTCCCGGTGATCACGCTTGTGGATACATCAGGAGCCTATCCCGGTGTGGATGCTGAAGAGCGCGGACAAGCGGAAGCCATTGCCCGGTCCACCGATTGTTGCCTGTCGCTGGGTGTGCCGCTGGTTTCGGTTGTCATTGGTGAAGGCGGTTCGGGCGGTGCAATTGCGATTGCAACGGGCAACACTGTGCTGATGCTGGAACACGCAATTTACAGTGTGATTTCGCCCGAAGGTGCAGCCTCGATTCTCTGGCGTGATCCTGCGCGGTCAAAGGATGCAGCGGCGGCGCTGAAAATCACAGCGCAGGATTTGAAAAAACTTGGGGTGATCGACGAGATTATTCCGGAACCGCAAGGCGGCGCACATCGTCAGCCCAACAAGGCGATTGCCAATGTGTCGGATGCAATTGAGCGGACATTGAAAAGTTTCAGTGGTGTATCAGCCGACGTGCTGCGCACGCAACGGCGTGAGAAATTCCTGGGAATCGGTCGCGGGCTTTAGGGGCCAAACAGCGGGTTGTTGAGCACATCCGCAATTCGGGTGTAAAGCGAATCAACGCCGCCTTTCAAGGCGCTCAATGCGGGGAGCAAACACAACCCCATGGCACTGGAAATCAATGCGTACTCAATGGCAGTGGCAGCGGTTTCGTCTTTCAGCAGTCTGATGATATTTTCGGCAATTGTCACGTTTAGCTCCAGTCAGACTGTTTGCCGCAAATGGCAGCTGTGTTGGGAATAAGCTAACACATAAATGCCCATGAATGTCTAAGTTGTCAGGTCCAGCTTTACATGCTGCATTAAGGATTTGATCAGTCTGTGGTCAGCGCATCCATAATTCAGTCACCAGCCTGAACAGTTTTTGAATCTGTGAAGAGTAATATGCCACGCTGGGCACCAATACGACGAACATTGCAACCGAAATGGTGGCAAATTCAACGGAAGACGAGCCCGATTCGCTGTGAAGCAGGTCCATGGCCTTGGATTTTGCGTAATTTATGAACATGAGTGGTGCAGTTTCGAACCGAATGAGTTGAAGACGTGGTTACCGGAACCTTAACGCAACACAAAAATTATGCAGTGGCAAACCCCAAAGAAAGTTAATGATGACCCTCCATGTTATTGACCGACGTCAACTGCTGACCCTCGGTGCGGGAGGGGTGTTGGCTGGGGCTTGTCCCGTCAGAGCACGCGCAGGAAAGCACCCAGGTTTTGATATTGAACTCCAGACGAGGGTACTGGACGTCAATGGCCGGGCAGCCAAGGTTTTCGGAATTACGGTTGATGGCAAGTCGGGAGGACTTTACACAAAGTTCGGGCCGGATTTTGCGGCGCGTGTGAACAACGGGCTTGCCGAACCTACCCTGATCCACTGGCATGGGTTGCTGCCCCCCGTCGAGCAGGACGGCGTGCCGCACCTGTCGGGCCCTGCATTGGCTGCCGGTCAATCCAGAAACTATCGCTTTGCGAACAACCGCACCGGCACCCATTGGATGCATTCGCATTTCGGTTTACAGGAACAGCAATTGCTGGCGGCCCCTTTGATTGTGGCAGAGAATGGTGCGGCGTTGGTGGATGAACAGGAACACGTCATCATTTTGCATGACTTTACGTTCCGCGATCCACAGGAGATTTTGGCAGAGCTGCAGGCAGGTGGCGGCATGCATGCGAAACATGCCGGTCACAGGATGGCAATGGCGATGGCCGATATTTCCTATGATGCGATGCTCGCCAATGACCGAACCCTTGCCGACCCCGAAATTGTCGTGGCTGAAAAGGGCGGGCGTTTTCGCTTGCGCGTGATCAATGCGGCAGCGGCCAGCAATATGTGGATTGATCTTGGAACACTGGAAGGTGAACTGATTGCAGTTGATGGCAACAGCATACGCCCGGTGAAAGGCAAAATATTTCCACTGGCGATTGCGCAACGCGCCGATATCAGGTTGAGTCTGCCGCAAGGTCCGGGTGCCTATTCCATTCTGTTCACCGTTGAAGGCAGCAACATGCGGTCCGGAGTTATTCTCAAATCCGGCGATGCAGCAATCGCCAAGGTTTCAGAACGCGGTGACTTGGCTCCCACATTGGATTTGTCGCTTGAACCACATTTGCGTTCCATCGCGGAATTGCCTGATGACCCCGTGGCGCGCACCGAGATTGTGACGCTCACCGGTGGTGACAGCCGCTATCAATGGGGCCTGAATGGCAAGCCAATGATGCATGACACACTGTTCACTGTGCGGCAGGGGGAACGCTATGAAGTGGTCATGCAGAACCAGACGTCGATGGCGCATCCCATGCATCTGCATGGCCATTATTTCCGTGTGGTTGGAATAGATGGGCAGCGTTTCAAGGGTGCCATACGCGACACCGTGCTGGTGCCTGTGGGTGGGCAAGTGACCATACAGTTTGATGCCGACAATCCCGGGACCTGGGCGTTTCATTGTCATCATCTCTACCACATGAACAGTGGCATGATGGGGGCGATTGCCTATGGCAGTGCGGCGTGAAGGGACCTCATCCGCCCTTCGGGCACCTTCTCCACGCGAAGAGCGTGGAGAAGGGACTTGGATTTGTCCCTTCTCCAGCCCTCTTGCTGGAGAAGGTGGCGCGAAGCGACGGATGAGGTCCCTTCCTCAAACATAAGCCCCATGACAATGCTTATAGCGCTTGCCTGAACCACAAGGGCACATGTCATTGCGTCCGACTTTGCCCCAGGTCTCCGGCTTTTTCGGATTTAGCTTCACAGCCTTGGCGGCCTTCTTCACTGGCGCTGCCACCAGAACCGGAGCCACATCATCTTCGCCCGTGGTGGCGTCAATGTGATGTGCCTGCATGTCGGGCAACTCATCTTCATCCGGCAAGAGGTCGTCGTCGCCCTCTTGCTGATACTGGATTTCAACCCGCATCAGCTGTGATGTGACTTGCTCTTTCAGGCCCGCCACCAGTGACTGGAACAGGTTGAAAGCTTCGGTCTTGTATTCATTCAGCGGATCGCGCTGGCCATAGGAACGGAGATAGATCACCTGACGCAGGTGATCGATGGTGACGATGTGATCGCGCCACAAGCGGTCAAGGGTGCGAAGCAGGACCGATTTTTCAACCTGGTTCATCACGTCGGCGCCATAGGTCGTGCGCTTTTCGGTGTAGAGTTCATCAACGGAGTTGGTCGCCCGTTCCTTGATTTCCTCATCGGCAATGCCGTCTTCCTTGGCCCATTCATCAACCGGGAAATCCACGGCCACGGCTTGGCGCAAGCCTTCGCGCAGGCCAACAGCGTCCCACTGTTCGGCATAGGCATTTTCGGGAATATGTTTCGACACCAATTCGGCCACCGTATCGCGACGCATGTCGTCGATGGTTTCGGCAATTTCTTCGCCACGCATCAGGCCGATGCGCTGTTCGAAAATCACCTTGCGCTGGTCATTCATGACGTTGTCGAATTTGAGAATGTTCTTGCGCATGTCGAAGTTTCGGGCTTCGACTTTCTGCTGGGCTTTTTCGAGCGCCTTGTTGATCCACGGGTGGATGATGGCTTCACCATCTTTCAGACCCAGCTTCTGCAACATCGAATCCAGACGTTCTGAACCGAAAATACGCATCAGGTCATCATCAAGGGCCAGATAGAAACGCGAGCGACCGGGGTCACCTTGACGGCCTGAACGGCCACGCAACTGGTTGTCGATGCGGCGGCTTTCATGGCGTTCCGTTCCGATGACAAACAGACCACCGGACTCGATTACTTTTGCCTTGTTAATCTCAACATCAGCCGTGATCTGGCGCGTGCGGGCCTCGCGTTCAGGACCTTCCGGCACATCAACCAATTGCGTGGCGATGATCATGTCAACGTTGCCACCAAGCTTGATGTCAGTGCCGCGGCCTGCCATGTTTGTGGCGATGGTCACTGCACCGGGCGCTCCGGCTTGCGCCACGATGGTGGCTTCCTGTTCGTGGAATCGCGCATTCAGCACATTGTGTTCAATGCCCTGTCCTTTCAGAATGCCAGACAGCGTTTCTGATTTTTCGATTGAGGTGGTGCCCACCAAAACCGGCTGGCCACGCTCACGCGCTTCCTTGATGGTATTGCCAATGGCAATGAATTTTTCGGCCTGGCTGCGATAGACTTCGTCGTCTTCATCTTTACGGGCCACGGCCACGTTGGTTGGAATTTCCATGACGTCGAGATTATAGATGTCCATGAACTCTTCGGCTTCGGTGAAAGCCGTGCCGGTCATGCCCGCCAGCTTTTCATAGAGGCGGAAATAGTTCTGGAAGGTGATCGACGCCATGGTGACGTTTTCTGCCTGGATCGCCACATGTTCCTTGGCTTCGAGCGCCTGGTGCAAACCTTCGGAGAAGCGGCGGCCGGGCATCATGCGACCGGTAAATTCATCGATGATGATGACCTGACCATCCTTGACGATATAGTCCTTGTCCAACTGGAACAGTTTATGCGCGCGCATGGCCTGCTGCACGTGATGGACAATGGTGATGTTGGCACCGTCGTAAAGTGTCTGGCCTTTGAGAAGGCCCGCCGCACCCAACACCTGCTCCAGATGTTCATTGCCTTTTTCCGTCAGGGTGATGGAGCGTTGTTTTTCATCAAGTTCATAGTCCTCGGGAACCAGACCGGGGATAAAGGGATCAAGTGTCACGTAAAGGTCAGACTTGTCGTCGGATGGCCCGGAAATGATCAGTGGTGTTCTGGCTTCGTCAACGAGGATCGAGTCAACTTCATCCACAATGCCGAAATGGTGGCCGCGTTGCACCATCTCTTCGAGATGATACTTCATGTTGTCGCGCAAATAGTCGAAACCCAGTTCGTTGTTGGTGGCATAGGTCACGTCGCAGGCATAGGCCTGGCGGCGTTCCTGATCCGACAGGCCATGCACGATGATGCCGGTGGTCAAGCCCAAGGCACCATAGACATTGGCCATCCACAAGGCGTCGCGCCGGGCGAGGTAATCGTTCACGGTGACAACGTGCACGCCCTTCGAGGCCAACGCGTTCAAATAAACGGGAAGTGTTGCGACAAGGGTTTTGCCTTCGCCGGTTTTCATTTCCGAAATATTGCCGTCATGCAACACCATGCCGCCGATCATCTGCACGTCGAAAGGGCGAAGTCCCAAAGAGCGCTTGGCAGCTTCGCGTACGGCAGCAAAGGCTGGCTCCAGCAGGTCGTCAACCGTTTTGCCTTCCGCCAACTGGGCGCGGAATGTTACGGTAAGGCCTTTGAGTTCTTCGTCGGAGAGTTTTTCATATTCGGCCTCCAGCGCATTGATGGCGGGGAGGCGCGTGTAAAACCGGCCCAGTTTGCGGTCATTGACCGTGCCAAAAATTTTGCGCGACAGGGCTTTCAGTCCGAACATCTTCATTCACCTCAAGGGGCCGGAATGCTCCGGCCTGGATTTATTCAACGCCCTATAGGGCAAGATCATGCAAAGGGGAATCACCCTTGATCACAACCTGCCGGAGTGATGGATGCGCCACCGAGAACTTCGAGGCTTGAGATAGGACAGGCAGCGCTTTGATTCAATGCCCTAATCAGCGGCGCTGTTGCAGTGTTGCAACAGGTGTGGTTGCACAATGCGCGTGTCTTGATTGGCGGAGGTGACCCGCGCAAATAGCAATCCGCAATTGAATTTGTTGCGCTTTCATGGCCTTGAGGCACATTCTTGCCTTGTTTCGGGGCCATGGGAGCGCCACAGGCAGCGGGCGTTGCATGAATCGCCCACAGGATGGAATTTCGCACAGATGACGCGTCGCAATAATTCTTTGAAGGCAGTGGTTTTGGCTTTCGTGTTCGCAAGTGTTGCGGGCTTTGGTGCCATGGCTCAAGAAACCACAACTGATCCGGCCGCAGCACCTGAGGTTGACACCTCGGGGCCCGAAGGCGAATCCGCCGCCGTCAAAGACGACAATGCGGTCATTGCCATCGTCAACGGTTATGAAATCCGCACATCTGAAGTGCGCATGGCCTTTGATGATGTGATCGGGCAATTGCCGAATTTGCCGAAAAAATTGCGTTATCCCTTCGTGGTGGAATTCCTGGTGGAGCGCCACCTGTTGGCCCAGCTTGCCAACAAGGAAGGCATTTCCGATACTGACGATTACAAGCGCCGCCTTGCGGCCTATCAGGCGAAAGCCCTGCGTGACAGTTATTTGTCCCAGGTCATCAGCAAAACCGTAACGGAAGACGAAATCAAAGCCGTTTACGCCGACGAATCAAAGAAGCTGACGGAGACGGAGCGCATTCGCGCCCGTCACATTCTGGTGGCATCTGAAAAAGAAGCGCAGGCGGTTCTCGACAAGCTTGCCAAGGGCGAAAAATTTGAAGCACTGGCCAAGCAGTTCAGCCTTGACGGTTCAAAAGACTATGGTGGGGACCTTGGTTATTTCTCCTCACCCGAAATGGTTCCGGCGTTTTCCAAGGCGGCTTTTGAATTGAAGAAGGGTGAAATCTCAAAGCCCATCAAGACCGACTTCGGCTGGCACGTCATCAAGCTGGAAGACCGCAAGCAAGGCACAGCCCAGCCGTTTGACCAGGTGAAAAATGCCATCCGCAACGTTCTGGTGCGCCAAAAAGTGCAGGAAAAGCTGGCCAGCCTGAAAGATACGGCCAAGGTCGAAATCGTCGATCCTGACTTGAAAAAGGTTTCGGAAGAAGCAGCACAGCAGCGCAAGGTTCTGGATGCCCAACAGGGCAAGGCCAATGTCGGCGAAGATGCTGGAGACGGCGGCGGCGGCAAGGGCGACCTGTTGTTGCCTGAAGAGACACCCCAACAATAAACTGATATTTGAACCGGAGAATAATGCCCATGGCGCATCCTGTTTCACCGCTGGCGCCGGACGCATTTCCGACACTTGAAGCCATTGCCGGCGTCACCTTGGCGACCGCAGAAACCGGGATCAGGTACAAGAATCGTCCCGACGTGTTGCTGGCCTTGATGCAGAAGGGCACCACGGTTGCGGGTTGTCTCACGACATCGAAGTCATCATCGGCACCGGTTGATTGGTGCAAGGCAGGTTTGAAACAGGGGTCTGCCCGGGTACTGCTGGTCAATGCCGGAAATGCCAATGCTTTTACCGGCAAAGCCGGTGTGGCCACTGTGACGGCGGTTGCCAAGGCGGCGGCCAAACAGTTTGGCTGCAAAGTTGCCGAAGTGTTTCAGGCATCAACGGGTGTGATTGGCGAGCCGCTCAATCCGGCCTTTATTGTCGATGCACTTCCGGCACTCGAAGCCTCCGCATCGCCGGAGCAGTGGACGGATTCGGCCAATGCCATCATGACCACGGATACTTTTGCCAAAGCTTCGATTGCGAAAGCCAAGCTCGGCAAGGACACGGTGACCATCCAAGGCATCGCCAAAGGCTCTGGCATGATTGCGCCTGACATGGCAACGATGCTGGTGTTTATTTTTACCGATGCTGCGGTTCCATCGAAAGCATTGCAGGCGTTGTTGTCGGCCTCGGTGGCCAAGACCTTCAATTGCATTACGGTTGATGGCGATACGTCCACATCAGATACCGTTTTGCTGTTTGCTACGGGCGCCACAGGCAAGGTGGCGGGTATCACGTCTGCTGCCGATGTGCGGCTCAAGGCTTTTGCCAAGGCGCTGGATTCGGTCTGCCATGATCTGGCGTTGCAAGTTGCGCGCGACGGCGAAGGAGCCGAGAAGTTGATCGAGATTACGCTGACGGGTGCCGAGAACAACAAGGCAGCACACCGCATTGCCATGTCGATTGCAAACTCACCGCTGGTTAAAACCGCGATTGCCGGTGAAGACGCCAATTGGGGGCGCATTGTCATGGCCATTGGCAAGGCGGGTGAGAAGGCTGTTCGGGATAAATTGAAAATCCGGATCGGCGGCATTCAGGTGGCCAAAAACGGCATGAAGGATTTGACCTACAAGGAAGCCGACATCATGCCGCACATGAAAGGCCGTCACATCATCATCGAAGCTGATGTGGGCGTGGGCAAGGGCAAATCCACAGTATGGACCTGCGATCTGACGCACAGGTATATCGATATCAACGGGTCGTATCGCAGCTAGGCACCGTATGGATACGGTTTAATGTGAATATTGTCATTGCCGGACTTGTTCCGGTAATCCATCGTGGTGCGACCGTGATTTATCCAGATAGCTCCACTCTCGTTGAACCATGGATTGCCGGAACAAGTCCGGCAATGACAGGGTGGGGTAAAGTTAAATGAACCGTCTCATCCTCGTTGCTGCAGTTGCCCTGATTGATGCTGATGGACGCGTGCTGATTGCCCAACGACCGGAAGGAAAATCACTGGCAGGCTTGTGGGAATTTCCGGGCGGCAAGGTTGAGGCGGGCGAGCGGCCCGAGCAGGCGCTGGTGCGGGAGCTCAAGGAAGAACTCAATATTGATGTGTCAGAAAGTTGTCTGGCTCCCTTGACCTTTGCGTCCCACGCCTATGATGATTTTCATTTGCTGATGCCACTTTATGTATGTCGTCGCTGGAATGGCGACGTGATGTCGAATGAGGGGCAGTCGCTGAAATGGGTGCGGGCGAAGGCGCTTCGCGACTATCCGATGCCACCTGCGGACAAGCCGCTCGTTCCGCATTTGGAAGAGCTGTTGTGAGGGTATTTGCGTCAACCAATCCTTCGAGGCCCGCAAAAGGGCGGGCACCTCAGGATGAGGGGTTGCAAATCTCCCTCATGCTGAGGTGCGAGCCCTTGCGAGCCTCGAAGCACGTCCAGACTACAATGTCGCTTCTCCAACCTTCAGCGCATCGGCCAATCTTGCTTTTGCACTGCCGGGCTTTAACGGTTGTTGTTGCGACTCATGTGGCTTCCAAGCTGTGGCCCAGGCGATTTCGATTGTTGCGCGGATACGTCCGTCCTTATCAGCGCCATATGTTGTGGCGGCTTGGAACAACAGGCGTGGTGTCGTCATCGTTCGGCTGCGACCTTCGAGGCAGTTTGCAAAACCCAATGCCTTGATCTCGCGCATCAACGACATGGCATCGCTGTAGCGGAGCGTGACGCGATCCACATCGGCCACGGGCAGGGCAAGGCCAGCGCGCTGCAACAACCCACCGGCTTCGCGAAGATCAATCATCGGGGCCACGCGGGGGCTGGCCCCGCCTGTGATCTGTTGTTCTGCCACCAGCCATGCCTCACGCAATTCGCGCAGCGATTCACCAGCAAAGAATGCAAACATGGCCAAACCATCGGGCTGCAAGGCATTTGCAACTTGCGCCATATAACCCGGCACGTCGTTTACACTGTGGAGATCAAGCAGGCTGATGATGGCGTTGTATGCATTTGGCTTCAGTTTCAAATCATCTGATGCCGATGGTTGTTGCGCAATCAAACGCCCGAATTTTTTCGTCTGTTGCAGGCGGGAGCAAACATCATCCGTACGCGGAGCAATAATCAGAACTTGCTCAAAATACCGGTTGATCAGCAGCAGGCGATCCAGCAATTCTTCTGCAACACGTGCATCAAGCAAGCCCAACGCATCACCGCTGGCGCGGGATTGCCTGTCGAGATAGATTGCGCGGTCAAAGACCTGTGGGGCTGTGTTCATGACAAAAGAGCCGATAGCTGATAAAGAGCCGGTGTTCCAGCGGTTGCAGGACGCGGGCCTCAACACGTGGCGAAAGCTCGTCAACATCATAACCCCGCCGCTGTGTCTGGGCTGTCAAATACCTGTAACGTCGGGTGCCGCCCTGTGTCTGGCGTGTTGGTCAAAGCTGAATTTCATCGACGATCCCGTATGCGCGGTGCTGGGCACACCCTTTGCCTATGATGAAGGCGAAGGCACTGTATCTCCCGCCGCTATCGCCGATCCGCCGATATGGGACAAGGCGCGGGGCGTCGTGGCCTTTGATGAGGCGGCAGGGCATCTCGTGCATCTGCTTAAATATCAGGACAATGCAGAAGCGGGCCTCGCCATGGCGCGGATGATGGCTGGGGCTGGCCGACAGCTGTTGGCAGAAGCCGATGTGATTGTCCCCGTGCCTTTGCACCGGAAGCGGCTGTGGCAACGGCGCTTCAATCAAGCCGCATTTCTGGCGCAACGATTGTCCGATGGCAGTGGCAAGCCTTGGGCGCATGATGTGCTGTTGCGCGTCGAGGCAACCACAAGCCAGGTGGGACTTGATGCTGCGGCCAGGCGGAAAAACGTGCGAAAGGCCTTTGATGTAACGCCGGAAAAGCGGGCAGCGGTTGACGGCAAAACCGTGTTGCTGGTCGATGATGTGCGCACCACAGGTGCCACGGCCAATGCCTGTGCGGCCACGCTGAAAAAAGCAGGGGCTGCCCGCGTGCTGTTTTTGAGTTTCGCACTTGTTTTGGAACCAGCACGATTGCATATTGAGGCTTGAGGATGGACCCATGCCAGACGTAACGATTTATACCACAGCGCTTTGCCCCTACTGCCAAATGGTCAAGGGGTTGTTGAAACGCAAGAATGTTGCTTTCACGGAAATTGATGTGGGCAGCAACGCTGTTGAACGTCGCGCCATGCGCGAGCGTGCCAACGGCCGCAATTCGGTGCCGCAAATCTTTATCGGCGCGACCCATGTTGGCGGTTGTGACGACATTCATGCGCTGGAAGGCCAGGGCAAGCTTGATGCTTTGTTGGCAGCCGCATGAGCAAAGTCGCTGTCGTACAAATGCGATCTGGGCGCGACATGGCGCAAAATCTTGTCGATGCCACAGCGCTGGTGCGTGAGGCTGCGGCGCAGGGTGCCACTTATGTTCTCACGCCTGAGGTCAGCAATATTTTCGAGCCCGACAAGGATCGTCTGAAAGCTGTCGCCATGAGAGAGGCCAGTGATATTTTCGTTCAGGGGTTTTCCGCGCTGGCGCTGGAGCTTGGGATTTATCTGCATGCCGGCTCATTGGCGCTCAATGCGGGTCATGAAAAGCTGGCCAATCGCAGCATGCTGTTCGGGCCTGATGGCGGGTTGGTTGCGAGCTACGACAAGATCCACCTGTTCGATATTGATTTGCCAAATGGCGAGTCATATCGCGAGTCTGCCACCTACAATCCGGGTGAAAATGCGGTGACTGCACAATTGCCGGATTTCAAACTTGGTTTTGCGATTTGTTATGACATGCGCTTTCCGAGATTGGCCAATGCGCTGGCCAATGCAGGCTGTTCAGTGTTGACTTATCCTGCGGCCTTCACGGTGCCTACGGGGCAGGCGCATTGGCATGTGTTGCTCAGGGCGCGGGCAATTGAGACGGGCAGTTTTGTTTTGGCAGCTGCACAGGGTGGCGTGCATGATTCAGGTCGTGCGACCTATGGCCATTCGATTGTGATTTCGCCTTGGGGTGAAGTCTTGGCAGAGTTGGCGGATGAGCCGGGTGTGATCGTTGTTGATATTGATCCGGCTTTGTCAGCGACTACACGCGCACGGATTCCGGCGCTGGTGAACGCGCGCGACTTTGGACTGAAGCAGGTTTGAAATGATCCGATACGATCTTCAATGCGACAAAGGCCATGAATTCGACGCATGGTTTTCCAACAGTGATGCTTTCGACAAACAGGTCAGGCGGCATCTGGTGGAATGTGTGGTTTGCGGGTCTGACAAAATCGAAAAGCAGATCATGGCTCCCGGCATTCCGGCAAGGTCCAACAGCAAGACTGATGTTGCGCTGCCCATGGTGGCAGGTCCGGTTGATCCACGGGCGCAAGTGATGATGCAGATGATGCGTGAGTTCCGGGCGCATGTGGAGAAGAACACCGAGAACGTCGGCGACAATTTTGCCGAAGAAGCGCGGAAGATTCATTACAAGGAAACCAAAGCTCGCGGCATCATCGGCAATGCAACGCCTGTTGAAGCGCAGGAGTTGAAAGAAGAAGGCATTGAGGTGCATCCGTTGCCCATTTTGCCTGAAGATGGACACTGATGGCGGACAGTCGGCCGCTGGTGTTTTGCATTCCGGAACCGCGCAGGCTTGACCTGATTTTCACCGACAATGGCCTTGCGACATTGCGGAGAGATTTTCGCCTGATTGAAGGTGACGGCCAATCTGGACTTGCACTGCTTGAACAGCATGTTGCCGAAATTGATTTCATCATCGGGCAACCGCCGTTGTCTTCAATGCTTCTCGCAAAAGCCAAGAGACTGCGTGCCATCCTGAACGTCGAGTCAAACTTTCTCGACAACATGGATTACGATCAGTGCTTTGCGCGCGGCATTCATGTGCTGTCAACGGGCAAAGTGTTTGCACAGCCTGTGGCCGAGATTGGATTAGGTTTGGCTTTGGCGCTGGAGCGCAACATCGTGGGAGCCGACCAGGATTTTCGTGCAGGCCGCGAAGTGTGGGGCGGTGACAGCAATGCGTCTGCGCGGTTGCTCTCCGGTGGTGATATTGGCTTCATCGGCTTTGGCGATCTGGGCCGCGCCTTGAATAAATTGCTGGTGCCATTCCGCGCCAAGGTTCGCGCCTATGACCCATGGTTGCCACCCAGTTCATTGATTGAAGCTGGAGTCACACCCGCAACGCTGGATGAAGTACTGACCTCAAGCGATGTGATCTTCGTAGTCGCCGGAGTGACCACCGAGAATGGAGGATTTCTCGGCGCTGATGCTTTCGCCAAGATGCGGCGCGGCACAAGCTTCGTCTTGCTGAGCCGCGCTGGTGTTGTCGATTTCGAGGCGTTGATGGCCGCTGTTCAATCAGGCCATATCCGTGCCGCCAGCGATGTCTATCCGGAAGAGCCATTGCCTCTCGATCATCCCGTGCGGAAACTCGAAAACTTCATCCTCTCATCCCACCGCGCGGGAGCGCTGGACTCCGCCTTCAAAGACATGGGCCGCATGGTGCTGGAGGATTTGCAATTGATGTCACGGGGCCTGCCACCTTCCGCGATGCGGCGGGCGGAGCGGGAGACGGTGCAGCGGTTTCGGTCGAAGCCGGTGGACAAGAACTGAGTGACTTTGGTGGTAAAATATGCTACCAAATGTAAATGAGCAAAGTTCAAAAAATTTCCGTCGCCCTTACACCCGAACTGAACGAAATGGTTCAGCAGGCAGTTGCTTCGGGGCAATATGCAACAAGCAGTGAGGTTGTTCGTGAAGCGTTACGGCGCTGGAAGACCTGCGAAAACGCTAAGGATGAGGCCATTTCTCATTTGCGCGCCTTGATACAAGAAGGCATTGATTCAGGTCCGGGTGAGGAATGGGATGCAGACAAAATGAAACGTGAACTTCATGCGGAATTTGCGGCCCGGAATAAACTGAAGAAGTCTGCATGATTGACAAGATCTATCGTGTCATTCTTTTGCCCCGTACCAAACGGGACATCTACAAGATCTGGCACGATATATCTTTGCAAAGTCCCGTTGCAGCCGACAGGTTTGTGGACAAACTGGACCGCCGCGTATTGAGTTTGATTGAATTCCCCAATCGTGGCGCTCCACGCGATGATTTGCGAAAGGGTTTGCGGATGCTTGTCGAGGGCAATCATCTCATTTTTTATCGCGTGCGAGGTCTGAAGGTCGAAATTGTTCGCGTGGTTCACGGCGCCACGGATCTTCCCAAAGTTTTCAGTTGAGATTCTCGGCCACCACCATGTAATTCACACCCATGTCATTCGATCTCCGCCATTCGTTGGCGAGTGGGTGATAGGTCACTCCGCTTTCGGCGACTGTGTTCGTGCCGTTGTCGGCGAGCCAGCCTTTGAGTTCTTCTGGTGTGATAAATTTTTCCCATTGATGGGTGCCTTTGGGAAGCCAGCCGAGGATATATTCGGCTCCAACGATGCCCAGTGCAAAACTTTTCATGGTGCGGTTTAGCGTCGCCACGAACATCAGGCTGCCGGGTTTCAGCATGGAACAGCAGGTGGCGGTGTAGGCGACTGGGTCGGCGACGTGTTCGATGACTTCCATGTTGAGGATGATGTCGAATTGTTCTCCTGCACTTGCCAAGTCTTCGGCAAGGCCGGTGCGGTAGTCGATGTCGAGCTCCATTTCGAGGGCGTGGACTGATGCGGTCTTGATGTTTTTTTCCGAGGGGTCGACTCCCACGACTGTGGCCCCAAGACGGGCCATGGGTTCGCAGAGCAGGCCGCCGCCGCAGCCGATGTCGAGGATGCGGAGGCCCTTGAAGGGTTCGCGGTCATAGGGGTCGCGGGCCAGCCTCGCGCAGATCTGTTCCTTGATGTAATCCAACCTGACAGGGTTAAAGACGTGCAGCACGCCGAATTTGCCCTTGGGGTTCCACCACTCGGCGGCCAGTTTCGAGAATTTCTCGACTTCGGCAGGATCGAGGCTTGGTGGCAAGTGAGGAGGCAAGGCTTTTGTATCGATTGTCATGGGCTGAATATCCAAATTGTGACGGACCTTATATTGCATAGCCGGGAGGCGTCCACTATTAGAACGGCAAGCCAGCGTCGGGGGTTCACTCGCAACTTCAAGTGTGATGCGGGACAGATTGTCCCGGGCTCAAGGTTTGGTTTTTCGGGATTGGAATAAATGGGCCGTCTGGTCATGAAATTCGGGGGCACATCGGTTGCGGATATTGACCGCATCCGCAATGTTGCCCGACACGTCGAACGCGAAGTGAAGGCGGGTCACCATGTGGCCGTGGTTGTATCAGCCATGTCCGGCACCACCAACCAATTGGTGGAATGGTGCCGTCAGGCCGCTGCCGTGCATGACGCGCGGGAATATGATGCCGTGGTGTCCACAGGCGAGCAAGTCACCGCCGGGCTTCTGGCGATCGTTTTGCAGGATATGGGAATCCCCGCACGCTCATGGGCGGGCTGGCAGATTGCCATTGAAACTGACGGCGTGCATGGCTCGGCCCGCATGACCGGCGTCAATGGTACTGAAATTCTGAAACGCATGGAGCAGGGGCAGGTGGCGGTGATCACCGGCTTCCAGGGCATTGGACCAGACAAGCGGATATCTACTCTTGGTCGTGGTGGTTCTGATACGTCGGCTGTGGCGGTTGCAGCGGCACTGGATGCGGCTTGCGATATTTATACTGACGTGGACGGTGTCTATACGGCTGACCCGCGCATCGTCACGGCGGCGCATAAGCTTGACCGGATTTCCTATGAAGAGATGCTGGAACAGGCTTCTCTCGGTGCGAAAGTTTTGCAGCCACGCTCGGTGGAATTGGCGATGGTGAAAAAAGTGCCGCTTCAGGTACGCTC
>JAYUVC010000160.1:0-50735 GCA_043754325.1 Hyphomicrobiales bacterium | reverse complement strand
CCGTTTTCACGCAAGGACTTCATCAAGCGCAAGGGATGGATCACGGCCTATGAAAATCTCAATGTCGATATCGGATTGGAGTGCGGGTTGTCGGGTCGGGCGCAAATCGGCAAAGGCATGTGGGCCATGCCGGATTTGATGGCGGCGATGCTGGAGCAGAAGGGTGATCACCCCAAGGCCGGTGCGACTTGCGCCTGGGTGCCTTCGCCTACGGCGGCCACTTTGCACGCGCTGCATTATCACAAGACCGACGTGCTTGCCGTGCAGAAGAAACTGGCGGCGGGCGGGCGGCGGGCGCATGTGGATGCGCTGATTGAAATTCCAACGGCGTCGTTTCGCAAGTGGACGGCGGCACAAATCCAGCGCGAACTCGACAACAACGCACAGGGTCTTCTGGGTTATGTGGTGCGCTGGGTGGACCAAGGGATTGGTTGCTCAAAAGTGCCTGATATCAACAATGTGGGACTGATGGAGGACCGCGCGACATTGCGCATCTCGTCACAACATATGGCCAACTGGTTGTTGCATGGCATTGTCAGCGAAGCTCAGGTGATGGAGACGCTGAAGCGCATGGCCGCTGTGGTGGATCAGCAAAATGCTGGAGATGGGTTTTATAAAAACATGGCACCGGATTTTGAGGCATCGCTGGCGTTTCAGGCCGCGTGTGATCTGGTGTTCAAGGGACGGATGCAGCCCAATGGTTACACCGAGCCGTTGTTGCATGCGGCACGGTTGAGGGCGAAGATAGGGAATTGAGGGAAGGGACCTCATCAGCCCTTCGGGCAGCTTCTCCAAGGGAGAAGCGACTCACTGCTGCACCTCCCTCAGTGTTCAGACATTGGGAGGTCTACCACCAAGTCGCTTCTCCTCTGGAGAAGCTGCCCAAAGGGCTGATGAGGTTCCTTCTTTCAAATCAGCTCCAGCTGCCCACCCACCTGCACAGGCCGCTCAAACAAATCGTTGCGCAGCTTCAAACGGTTCGCATTCAATCCCAGCTTCTGACACGCCAGTTGAAACCGCCGCCCGATCATCCACGACACCGGACCAGAACCCGTCATGCGCTCACCAAACTGCGACGACGTTTCCTTGCCGCCGCGCACGTCCTTCACCTGCGCCATGACGCGGGCGTAGCGGTCAGGATAGGCCTTCTCCAGCCAGTCCTTGAAAATGCCCTTCACCTCGTGCGGCAGCCGCAGCATGGTGTAGCCCGCTTCCCTGGCACCTGCACCGCGTGCGGCTTTCAGGATATTCTCGATTTCATGGTCATTCAGGCCGGGAATGACAGGTCCGATCATCACCACAGTTGGAATGCCAGCCACCGACAAAGCCTCAATCGCCGCCAGTCGTTTCGAAGGAATCGAGGCACGAGGCTCCATGGCGCGGGCAAGTTTGCCGTCCAAAGTGGTGATTGACAATGCCACCTTCACCAAGCCCTGCGCCGCCAAAGGTGCAAGCAAATCAATGTCCCTCGTCACCATGCCGTTCTTGGTTACGATGCCGAACGGATGCTTGAACTCCGCCAACACCTCAATGATCTGGCGCGTGATGCGATACTGTTTTTCAATCGGCTGATAAGGGTCGGTATTTGCCCCCAGCGCAATGCTGCGTGGCACATAATTGGGCGCGTTCAATTCCTCCCGAAGCAATTGTGCCGCATTCGGCTTGATGAAAAGTTTCGACTCAAAATCCAGGCCCGGCGACAGGCCCATATAGGCGTGGGCAGGCCTTGCATAACAATAGGTGCAGCCATGTTCGCAGCCCCGATAGGGGTTGATCGAACGGTCAAACGAAATATCCGGCGATTCATTGCGGGTAATGATCGTCTTTGACGTTTCGACAAATATCTCGGTTTTCAGGGGGGGCAAATCGGCCAGTGATTCCCAGCCGTCGTCCAGGAAAGTGCGCTCCACACTGTCAAAACGATGCGCCGGATTGGACCTTGCCCCACGCCCGCGTTCCAGCTGCGGCAGGGAGGTCAATTTCCCCGTTCCCGTAACATGGGCATCCAAGCCCGGTGATTGTCGCATGTGCATCAAAGTAGCCATGTTTGATACATAGTTGGTCTTCCAGAACAAATCAAGAACTTAATTTTAATCCTTATCATTGTCATTACCGGACTTGTTCCGGTAATTCATGGTTCCGCAAGATTGGAGCTACTCAGATGAATCACGTGCCTGCCAACATCGCCCCCATCGTCATCATCGGTGCCGGCATGGCGGGTGCCCGCGCCTGCATCAACCTGCGCGCCAACGACTATCTGGGCGACATTATCCTCATCGGCGAAGAACAACATTTACCTTACGACCGTCCGCCACTCTCCAAATCTTCCATTCTGCAACAAGGCGAACCCGAACCCGTTTGGCTGATGGATGAGACCATCGCCCGTGAATTGAACGTCACCGTCCGCAACGGCGTGCAGGCCACCAAAATAAACCGCACCGAAAAAACTGTTGTCCTCAGCGACGGCACCACACAGCCCTATTCGAAACTCCTCCTCGCCACCGGAGCAAAACCGCGCAAGCTCAATCTGCCCGGCGGTGAACATGCACTGACACTGCGCAATCACGAAGACACGCTCGATCTGCGTCAACGTTTTCAACCCGGCAAAAACATCGTGATCATCGGCGGTGGATTTATCGGGCTTGAACTTGCATCCTCCGCTGCCAAGCGCGGTTGCAACGTCACACTGGTGGAAGCCCAGCCCCGCATTCTCATGCGCGGCGTGCCGGAAGCCATCGCCCGGATCATTCACGACGAACATGTAAAACACGGCGTGACGATGCTCACGGGCACCGCACTCTCCCATCTCACGGCCCACGCCGTGCATCTTGCAGATGGCCGCGTGTTACCTGCTGACTCGATCATCGCAGGCATTGGTGCCGCTCCTGACGTAAAGCTTGCCGCCGAAGCAGGCCTCACCATTGAAAACGGCATCGCCTGCAACGAATACATGCAAACCTCTGATCCCGACATTTACGCGGCGGGTGATTGCGCATCCTACATCAGTCACAAATACAGTCGCCGCATGCGGCTCGAGGCCTGGCGTTCAGCGCAGGAGCAAGCGGCAACTGCTGCTGAAAACATGCTGGGCGGATCAAGGGTCCACAACGCCATTCCGTGGTTTTGGTCCGATCAATATGACTTGGGCCTGCAAATTGCAGGCATGGCCGATCTCGGCCCCGTTACTGTTTCGCGCAAGGCTGCCGAAAACTCGCTCGTACTTTTCCACCTCGCTGAAGACGGCACCCTGATGGGAGCCAGCGGCATTGGCGTCGGCAATGCCATTGGCCGAGATATCAAACTCGCGGAAATGATGATGGCGAAATTCATGAAGCCATCACCGGAAGCCTTGGCCGACCCCGCACAACAATTGAAAAATCTGTTAAAACCTCAGTGAAGCGGAATGAGCATCATCACAAGTTGGAGGGGACTGCTTGCTCTTCCTCGCAAGCTGTCCCCGAACTTCCAGATCAGGGACAGTTTGCGATAGAGCAAACAGTGCCTGTCCCGTACGAGTGCCCGAAGGGCGATGGGGGCCTTCTCTTGCTGCATGTTCCCACGCCAAGACTTGGCACATGAAATCTGCAGTGCAAAAGGCTGAACTGCGGAAAAATTATGACGGTCTCTATTTATCGCAATAACCCGAACATCACGACCAGTGCCATCATGGCCACAATGCCGGATAACAACATCAACGGAATTGCAGGGATCATTGGTGTATCAAAGGACTCACGCGGACGGCGGTCCTTGATGGCCAAGCCTGCGAAGCTTCCAGCTGCCGCGAAAAACACAGCACTGGTCACGATAAAAGGTTGAGACATAAGGATTATTGGCAGGGCCATTGGCATTTTCCAGGTGAGGTTGACACGTGCAATTGGCACCGCTATGGACAGCGCACAATTCATTTTAGCGGCTTGTCCGCTCATATAGGTGTGAACATGAAAGTCCGCAATTCCCTCAAGGGTCTGATGAAGCGCCACCGCGACAACAAGCTGATCCGTCGCAAGGGCCGCGTTTACATCATCAACAAGACCAATCCACGCTTCAAGGCCCGTCAAGGCTGATTGATAGCCGTTGTTTGAATTTGCGCCGCGCTGAAATTGTTTCAGCGCGGTGTTTTTGTTTTTGCCACAATGTGGCATGATACTGCGATGATGATCCGTTTGCTGCTCGCCGTTTTGTTTTTGACTGTACCAAACCAGGTTTGGGCGCAGGACAGTACCACCATTGAAGTGGCACCGGTTGATCCTGTCAAAAAACGATCGGCGGAAATCGACCGGCTGTTTGGTCAACTCCACAAAGACGGCACCACAAACCCGCAACAGGCCATTGAAAAAATCTGGACACTCTGGTCCAGCAATGAAAGCCCCATGGCGGAAGTCCTGTTGACGCAATCCAACAAGGCCCTGCGCGACGGTGCCTTTGAAACCACAGAAACCATGCTGAATGAACTTGTGGGAAGCTACCCCGAATACACCGAAGCCTTGAATCTGCGTGCCAAACTATACTACAACCAGAAACGCTTTGATGACGCACAAACGGATCTGGAAGCTGTGCTTGAAAATGAACCCCGCCACTTTGGCGCCCTCGCTGGCCTTGCCGCCGTCTACCAGGCGAAGGGTGAAACAGCGAAAGCCGCAGCAACATTGCGCGACGCGATTGCAGTCAATCCGTACATGGAGTCAGCAAAACAAGTGCTCAAACAGTTGGAGCACGATTACCCGAATATTTGAGACGTCCCTCATCCGGCTCACGCTTCGCGCGATCCACCTTCTCCCGCAAGCGGGAGAAGTGAAATATCTTCACCTCTCCCGCTTGCGGGAGAGGACGGTGCGCAGCACCAGGTGAGGGAAGTCTATATCCCCCGGCCATCCGCGCCAATCGTTGCAATGCGCAGCATGTTCGTTGTACCCGGCGTTCCCACAGGCACACCAGCGGTAATCAAAATCCGGTCGCCGGGTTTTGCAAAACCTTCACGATAGGCAATCTCGCCCGCCTTCACCACCATCTCAGCCACGGAATTTGCGTCCTCCACCAAAACGCAATGTGTTCCCCATGCGAGGCACAATTTCCGCGCTGTATGGGCTATGGGCGTGAGTGCCAAAATCGGCATGCTGGGCCGTTCACGTGTCACGCGCAAGCCTGTAAACCCGGTGCCCGTGTAACATACAATGACAGGCACCTCGAGCGTCTCCGCAATGGTTCTCGCCGCTGCGGAAATCGCATCGGCGGCTGTTGCGTCGGGTTCTGCGCGTTGGGCGTGCATGATGCCGCGGTACAAGCCGTCGCGTTCGACGTTCTTGGCAACAGAGTCCATCATCTCGACGGCTTTGACGGGCCATGCACCTGATGCACTTTCAGCAGACAGCATAACGGCATCAGCACCTTCATAAACCGCGGTTGCAACGTCGGACACTTCGGCGCGCGTTGGCACAGGTTCTGTCACCATTGATTCGAGCATCTGCGTGGCAATCACCACTGGCTTTCCATGCCGTCTGGCCAGGCGCGTAATCTGTTTTTGCCGGGCGGGCACGGCCTCAATCGGAAGTTCTACGCCCAAGTCTCCGCGCGCCACCATGAGCGCATCGCAGTTCTGCAAAATATCATCAAGCACTGTCAGCGCCGATGGCTTTTCGATCTTTGCCATTACCGATGCGCGGCCTGCCACAAGTTTCCGGGCTTCAATCACGTCGGCTGCCCGCTGCACGAATGACAAGGCTATCCAGTCCACGCCCTGCACAGCAGCAGCCTCAAGGTCTAACCGATCCTTTTCCGTCAAGGCCGGAATGGGAATAACCGTGTCTGGCAAATTCACACCTTTGCGATCAGACAAATCACCGCCGTAGATCACTTTCGTGGTCAAGCGCTCTGGCGTTGCATGCGTGATTTCAACGCGCAGGCGACCATCGTTCAACAACAGATTGTCACCCAATTTTGCTGCCGCAAAAATTTCGGGATGCGGCAGATAGACCCGTGTGGCGGTGCCCGGCGTTTTGTCGGTATCAAAAATGAATGTGTCACCAGCCGAAATGTGAATCGACTTCTCCGCAAATGTGCCAATGCGGATTTTCGGTCCCTGCAAATCAGCCAGAATACCAATGGGCCGCCCCACCTTTTGTTCAATTGCACGAATATGCCCATGTAGCGTGCGCAGCATTTCGTGGCTGGTGTGGCTCATGTTGATGCGAAACACGTCGGCCCCCGCCAAGAACAATTTTTCGATCATCTCAGGTGTATTGGACGCCGGGCCAAGCGTGGCCAGGATTTTGACTTTACGATTGCGATGCACGTTACGGTGACCCTTGTGTGGTTTTCTCGCCGGACAGTGAAATCGTCCAGTCAGTTTCATCTCCGGTGTCAACTTCAAAGAAGCCCACCTTGTTATAGGCCCGCTCTTCGCATTTTTCGAAGCCGCGGATGGTAAAAATCTTGTCCCTGATGCACAGCATCGACTTGCCACCCCAACTGCCACCTTTCTGGTAGTCAACGGCATAGACATAGTAATAGCGGGCAATCAATGCGCCCTTCAGCAGTGTAAGGCAATTCTTCGGCGATGCCGACTGTGGCTCTGCTGTCCACCAGCCTTCCGATGCCCAGCCTTCTTTATCTTTGTAACCAATGGCAACGCCCACACGACTGTCGGTGTTGTTGCACAGTTTCAGGTCTGCCTTGGCAGATGGCGCAGTGACACCCAAGAGCAGCATGGCTCCCAGAATACCTGCCAATCCACGATTCATGCCGTATCCTCCCCGACTACCTTGAAACCAAACGAATTAAATCGTTGGCCTTTTCCCACTTTTCGCCGTGATTTGGAAGGACTTTTGCCAAGTGCCAAAACGTCCACAGAAATATTGCCCCTGTGGATGAAACTGCTTTGGCAGTGGAGTAGGGCGTCAACGCAGACTAAGGGATATTGCCATGGACCAGAACACCCAAACCGAACTCGAAGCCGCAGCCTTTCGCCGTCTGCTGGAACACTTGCGCAGCCGCAATGATGTGCAGAACATCGATATGATGAACCTTGCAGGCTTCTGTCGCAATTGCCTGTCGAACTGGATGCAAGATGCAGCGAAAGCGAAGGGCATTGACATGAGCAAGGACGCCGCCCGCGAACAAGTCTACGGCATGCCCTTTGAGCAGTGGAAAGCCCTGCACCAACGCGAAGCCACGGCAGACCAGCAACAAAAATTCGCCGCCGAATCGGCCAAACCCAAATCACACTGAGGAATTCATCATGGCAGACAACGTCAAAACCAGCTTCGCCCATGGCCAGTTGCGCACCATCGTCGAGCGCATCGAACGTCTCGAAGAAGAAAAGAAAACCATTTCGGGAGACATCAAGGAAGTTTACGCCGAAGCCAAGGGCAACGGCTTTGATGTGAAGATCCTGCGCAAGGTCATTTCATTGCGGAAGAAGGACGCGGCAGAACGGTCGGAGGAAGAATCAATGATCGATGTCTATCTCGCAGCACTGGGTGAACCGGTAACGGCGCAAGCAGCGGAGTAGGGTTTCCCTCATCCGTCTCGCTACGCTCGCCACCTTCTCCCGCAAGCGGGAGAAGTGAAGCGTCTTCACCTCTCCCGTTTACGGGAGAGGATGGCGCGAAGCGCCAGGTGAGGGACGAGACACCACAATCAACCCCAACAACGCCACCACCGAAAACCCGGCCCCCGCCAAAAATGTTGCCTGCGGTCCATACAGATCCCACAAGCCGCCCGCAATTACGCTTGCCAACAACATGGCAACGCCCACCGCCAGATTGAAAATCCCGAACGCCGTACCGCGCATGTCCCCAGGTGCCGTATCAGCCACCAGTGTCGCCAACAGTCCTTGCGTCAAGCCCATGTGAAGTCCCCACAACACCACACCCACAAGCGCCATCCAGATATTTCCCGCAAACGCCAACACCAGATCAGCCACAACCAGAAACCCGACACCAAACAGCAAGACTCCCATGCGCCCGGTTTTGTCAGCAATCACGCCGGCGGGATAAGACGACAGCGCATAAACCACATTCATCACCACTAAGATCATGGGTGCCAGGGCCAGCGACAGCCCCAGATTCTGTGAACGCAAAATCAGAAAGGCTTCCGAGAATCGTGCCAGGGTCAACACACTGGCTCCGGCCACAACCAACCAAAATCCGGAGGGCAGACGCCCCGCATCCCGAAATGTCAGTGTCGCCTTCTTGGCATCAGCACGCGTCTCTGGTTCTTTCACGGCAAACACCATCAGGCCAAAAGCAATGAAGGCCGGGATCACCGCAACCCAGAACACCAGCTGAAAATTATTGTGCCACAGCAGCATCAGCCCAATCGCCAACAACGGCCCGGTAAAAGCCCCGATTGTATCCATGGATTGCCGCAAACCAAAACTCGCACCCCGCAATTCCGGCGGTGCCAAATCTGCAACCAGTGCATCACGCGGTGCACCGCGTATGCCTTTGCCAATCCTGTCAACAAAGCGTGCGGCAACGATCCACGATACGCTGCCCGCCAGCGGAAACACCGGTTTGGTAAAAGCCGCAAGGCCATAGCCAATCACCGCAAGGAGCTTCCGCTTGCCCAGCCAGTCCGACAAAACACCGGAAAACACTTTGGTGATACTGGCGGTGGCCTCCGCCACACCCTCAATGATTCCTACGGTCAGAACCGAAGTTCCCAAGACCGTGACCATGTAAAGCGGCAACAATGCGTGGATCATCTCCGATGAGATGTCCATGAACATGCTGACAAACCCAAGCGCCCAGATACTGCGGGGGATTTTCGAAAGGTCGGAGGGGTGCATCATTCATATCTCCCGCTTGCGGGAGAAGTGAAGCGCGTTACTGCCGTGACGACAACCGCAATTTCAAGGGCGGCAAGCTTGACTTGCCTTCACGGTTGACAAACAACGCATCGCCTTTGCCTTCGGCTGCAACCGGTGCGGAAATTTCGATTTCGCCGGAACCGTCAGGTCCCAGAACCGCTGCCACCGGCATTGAGGTTATGGCTGAAGCAGGTGTCTTCACACCGTCGCGACGAAGACCAGCTTCCGCGCTGGAAAACAGTGCCGTCACCCATGACGGCTCAGTCTGGGTTGCCAGCACGGGTTCAATCTTGACTGAAGGATCAGCACTTGCGGTGCGAATGTCAGCATCCAGACTGGACTTGCCGTCCACAGCCGAGGTTGGGGCCACTTCAATTCCAGCAAGGGTTTCGGCAGCTTCGACCGTTCCAATGGCATCCGCCACAGGCGATGGCCGGCGGTTGGATTTCGTCGACCAGGTTTGCTCTGGTGCAGCAGACACGGGCTTGATCACCACATTGTCGTCCATTGGCGCAGCCGAGGCCAGCACCATCACGGCTTTTGGCTTTAAACGTGGCTTCGGAATAAATGCCATCATGCCGCCAATCACAGGGCGTTGTTCTGCCTGTTGTTCAACAGCGGCCGTTCCAGCAAGAAGGGCGAGGCCGCCCGTGTCTTTTTTTGCCAAAGGTCGAGGCAAAACTTTTTCGGGCTGTGCTTCGACGAATGCAGGTGCGACTGTTTCAGCAACCGGTGTTGGCTTCTTGGCCTTTGCAATGGCCTTGGCTTCGGCAGCGGTTGTCGCAGCGGCGTCTTCACTCAAGGCAGCAAGCTCGTCGTCTTCGCCGCCATCATAAATACCGCCTGCCGGCGCTGCCGCAACAGTTGGCTCTACGGCTTCAGCGGCGGGCTCATTCTTGTCACCGCGGAACCAGCCCAGCAAGCCACCGGATTTTTTGGATCCTGCATCAGCACTTGCGATTTCGGCATCAGGAGTGCCATCAAACACGCCTTTTTTGCCGACGTGGCGGCCAATGCTTTTGCGGCCATCACGGATAATCGACACCAGTTGCGAACGGCTGATGGCAGGTCCCCAATGTCGCACATTGCCTGAATCTGCATGCAAGAAGCCCGTAGGACCACCGGCAGACCGATAATAACCCACGCCACCCACACTGCGCGCCAAGGCGCTGTTGCGGATTTTCAGGGTGCTTACGTCTGGAAAGAAGAAGTCGATTGCCTTGCCCTTCATGTGCTGACTTTTGCCAGCAACCTTGCGGCCAATGCGCTTCAGGAATGCGTTGGTTTTGGGCGAACGATAGCCGGAAACGATGTGAACGGGCTTCCGTGAGCCAAGATCAGCATGCAATTCCCAGACCAAATCAATCGTGCGTGGATCAATGGTAACGGTTTCATTGCGGCGCCAGTCGCGCAAAAAATAATTCAGCTTTTTCATGCCTGACGGCACGTAGCGGCCATTTTGCTTGTAAGTGACAGTGATGCTTTCCTTGGTGTGCTGGTGCACCATGGAAATCGTGCGTGTCTCGCCACCGGAAATGGCGGGAGCCACCGACGACATGAAGAGCGCAAGGCCCAATGTCCCGGCAATCGCAGCAGCAGCCACGGCCTTTTTCAATGTTTTTTGCAAGGGCAGTTTATGTCCGACGTTCAAATAACCAAAACCCATTACGCTACTCACCCCGGGTAACAACCCGTTTCCTGAACCAGTGTCAATGACTGGTCCAAGGCAGGTGAAGTGTCCCACTCTAGTCCCAGTCCGCTCATCAGACAAGATTGTGACGCCCTTGTGGCAATCACAACCTTCTTCTCACTATGAACGATTGTGCTTAACAAGCAGTTATTTCAAAACAGGTTAATCGCTGGATTGCTGTTGGCCTGCAACCGCATTCTGCACCAACTTCTGGCCACCCGCACCGCCAGACAGCTTGAACATCAGCGCCCGGGCATTTTTCAGTGTTGTATCGCGACCGTAAGCATCTGAATAATATTGCATAATGCCGCTTTCATCAGGCCAGGCTGTGAAATAGGCAAGGTGCACTTGCGTCTTCTGTTCCACTTTTACAGTGGTGCTTTCGCCACCATCAATCGCAGCGTCGACGCGATCACGGCCCCAGCCCAGCAGAATTTCAGCAAATTCACGCGGATTTTCAACCCGCACGCAACCGTGGCTGAAATTGCGTTTGGACTGCGAAAACAATTCCCGGTTTGGAGTGTCATGCATGTAAATCGAGTGTTTGTTGGGAAACAGGAACTTCACTTCACCCAGCGCATTGCCATCGCCCGCCGGCTGCATGATGCCGATTCCCGAATTTGACCCCACACTATTCCAGTCAATCGACCGCGACGACACCACTTTGCCATCCGCCTTGATCACCTTGAAACCGATCTTGTCCAAATAGCCAGGGTTCGCCCTCAGCTTTGGCAAATACTCTTTGAGAATGATTGACTGTGGCACGCCCCATGTCGGGTTGAACACCACTGTTTCGAAGGTGTCGTGGAACACCGCAGTTTGTGTCATCGGCTTTCCGACAATCACATTGCTGGCCCAGATCACCTTGCTGTCTTCAATCAGGTTGACGCGATAAGAGGCCTGATTGACCATGACATGACGTCGGCCCAGATCTTTCGGCAACCAGCGCACCCGCTCCATTGACGACAACAGCTTGTCTTTCACCTCTGAAAGATCAGGCCCATTCAGGGCTTTCACGGTCGCAGAATCAAGGTTGGATGTCTGGCCTACGCCCTTGGCCTCCTGAAAACGTTTCAGTGCTTTTGCCAGTTCCTTGTCCAGAACGGCACGCTTGTCTTCTGGCGCATCAGCATCACCCACACTGATAAAATTTGCCTCGATGAGGCGTTCGCGCAAATTTTCAATGCGGGGATCCTTCTGACCGATGCGCACCCGCTTGCCATCGGGAAAAACCGGCGCTTCGGGTGGTTTGGCTTCAACAAGTTTCGCCAGTTCTGCCTTCATCGCCACATAGGTTGGATGCGTCGGGGCGAGCACGTGTAAATATTCCGCAGGGTAGGGCGACTTGGCCAAAATTTTAATGGCAAAATCCGGCGTTACCCGTTCGGTCTTGATGTCGTGATAGGCTGAGAGCCGTTCCGGTTCATAGGCCCCGCCAGATACATGCATCGCATAGGTCAGGGCGGCAATTGTCAGGCCCACATCAAACTGTGCCAGGCCCAAACCATCGCCATCAAGCTGTGCCACAGCACCGTCATACGATAAAAGCACATCAGGCTTGTAGCGCAAGGGCTCCAGCCCTTCCAGATTGGCCTTCGACAACACATCAAGCACCGCTAATCCGCGCGCATTGATATTGCCGTTTTCAGTCCACAGGGGTTTGAAGCCGCTGTCCTTGTAATATTCAAGAACAGCCTTCCGCACATCTGCCGTCGCCCGCAACGTTGTCGTGCGGTCAGCGAGGATCAATCGGATGGCAGATACATCGATAGACTCTCCGGCAAGTTTCTCAAAACCGTTGGAATACATCGACACAAGTTTCGGCGGCACATAGTCCAGATTGCCCAACCCCAGGTTTTCACCGTCTTCCGGGTCGATGGCTACGGGAACTACTTTTGGCTTTTTCGCTACCTGTTTCGGCTTCACCTTGACGGGGCGGACAACAGCCGGAGAATTTAAAGGCTTGTCTTCCCACCAAGCCCGCTTTTGCACCCGCACGCGCGGTTTGTCGAACCTGCCAAACAACCGGTCAAAGAAGCTGACGCGTTGCCCGTCTCTTGCAAGTGAAGGTTCGGCCAGCGTGGCAAAGCCCACAAGCGCAGTCAGCGAAACGACAATCAGTTTTTTCATGGTAACCCCGAAGGAGCCTCAAAAATAACCACAGCATTGTGACATTGCAACGGCAGAATGCAGATTTTCCACCGTGATGCAGTTATATCACGACGCAATATCTTCATCGAGGCCGAAATCGCGCATCTTGCGATAAAGCGTGGAACGACCAATTCCCAATTTGCGTGCCACTTCAGACATTTGCCCGCGGTAACGGTGCAGCGCCAATTTGATCATGTCAGCTTCAACATCTTCCAGTTTACGGATGTGCCCGCCTTCCGTGACAACCGGAATGCCAAGGGCCGAGCCATCACTGACCTGTGAACCACCGGAGCGGTTTGCGGGAATCACTGCGACGGCGGCAACTGGAGCAGCTGGAATGA
Source organism: Hyphomicrobiales bacterium (assembly GCA_043754325.1). Taxonomy (GTDB): domain Bacteria; phylum Pseudomonadota; class Alphaproteobacteria; order Rhizobiales; family Aestuariivirgaceae; genus Aestuariivirga. Next base: position 37,744 of record JAYUVC010000160.1, on the reverse strand, counting down.
TCACGTCATAGCCTTCAACAAGTGAGGCAATCTGCGGGAAATCCTGAATGTCGAGAGTATCGGTTTCGCAGAGTACAATGGCGCGAAACACTGTATTTTCCAACTGCCGCACATTGCCGGGCCAGGCATATGCCATCAGCATGGTCAAGGCGTTTGGCTGAATGCCGCGCACCTTGCGGCCTTCTTCGGCAGCGATGCGCGTGATAAAATGGGTAACAAGAGCCGGAATATCGTCACGGCGGTCACGCAGCGGCGGCACCATGATGGGGAATACATTGAGGCGGTAATACAGGTCTTCGCGGAATTGGCCCGCTTTCACCATTTCGATCATGTTGCGGTTGGTGGCTGAAATCAGCCGCACATTAACCTTCAGCGTCCGGCGCGACCCCACCGGATCAATCTCGCCTTCCTGTATCGCCCGCAGCAGTTTTACCTGCATGTCCAACGGCAATTCCGCCACTTCATCCAGGAACAAGGTGCCGCCGTCAGCTTCGAGAAACTTTCCATTGTGCTTGGCGGTGGCGCCAGTGAAGGAGCCTTTTTCATGGCCGAACAAAATCGACTCCACCAGATTTTCCGGAATGGCACCGCAATTCACTGTCACAAAGGGTTTGCCGACCCGCTCACTTTCGCCCTGAATGGCGCGTGCGATCATTTCCTTGCCCACACCTGATTCGCCTTCAATCAGAATGGGAATGTTGGATTGTGCCCCGCGTTTGCCAAGCCGCAACGCATTGTTCATGGCAGGTGCCGAGGCCACCAGATCATCAAATCTCAACGCAGCGCCGATTTTCTTGTTGAGACGCTTCACTTCTTCCGTCAGCGCTGTCACTTTCAACAGGTTCTGGATCGAGGCCTTCAGGCGCTCAGGCGAAACCGGCTTCACCACAAAATCGTCAGCACCCGCACGCATCGCTTTAATGACAGTCTCAATCGAACCTTGCGACGTTTGCACAATGACAGGCAAATCACCCCGTATCGCCTGCAAATTCTCCAGAAATTCCAGACCGTCCATCTCCGGCATCATCAAGTCGAGAATCACCAGTTCAACCGAGGCCCCGCCGGGTCCGCGCAACACATCCAGCCCCCGCACACCGCTTTCGGCTGTCGAGACATCAAAACCCAGGCGTTTTACAGTTTCCTCAAGGATTCGACGTTGTGCTGGTTCATCTTCAACAATGAGGACGCGAGAAGCCATTCAGTGATCACATTCCATACAAACGAGGCAGTGGTGGTGACCACAGGTTTTGCCAGCGAAGGGTAAAGGCCGGCTTAACGGGAGTGCAGATTCAGGGACAGAAATCCCCACCTCCGGCACCTCTCCATGAAAAATGCGTAGGGGTGAGTCTCTTCACCCCTACCCGCTCTTTGCGGGGAGGGGCCGGGGGTGGGGATTATCCACATACACCCTGTTGCCTTGTGAAGCCGGGATCGTCATATTTCCCTCAAAACAATGGAGTATGAAATGCCTGCACTCGCCAATTTGCCCATATGGAACCTCGACGATCTTTATGACGCACCTGACTCCCCCAAATTGAGTTCTGACATCGCGAAATCCGGGGCCGACTGCAAAAATTTCGCAGCTGCATATCAAGGCAAACTCGCTTCACTTTCAGGTGATGAACTTGCAACTTCTCTCAAGGCCTATGAAACGCTATCCGATCTCATTGGCCGCATCGGCTCCTATGCGCAGCTCTATTACGTCGGTGACACCACCAATTCTGCCCGCGCCAAATTCTACGGCGACACCAGTTCGGCCCTCACGGAACTCTCGACATTTCTGCTGTTCTACGAACTTGAATTCAACCTGCTCGACGATGTGCATTTGGCAACTGCAATGAAGTCCTCCGCTCTCGCACACTACAAGCCGTGGATCGACAATCTGCGCATGGAAAAACCCTTCCAGCTTGATGCAAAACTGGAGCAACTGTTCCTTGAGAAATCCCAAACGGGTGCGGGCGCCTTTAACCGTCTCTTCGACGAAACCATGGCAGCGCTCACGTTCGAAGTGAATGGCGAGACGCTCCGCCTCGAACCGACGCTGAACTTGCTGCAATCCCCCGATGAGGCCATGCGCAAGGCGGGCTCCGACGCGTTGATCAAAACCTTCTCGGCCAATGTGAAGCTCTTCACCCTCATCACCAACACGCTGGCCAAGGACAAATCGATTTCCGACCAGTGGCGCGGCTTCAAGGACATTGCCGATGCGCGGCATTTGTCCAACCGTGTGGAACCCGAAGTGGTGGCCGCCCTCGTCGAAGCCGCCCGCGCCGCTTATCCCAATCTGTCACATCGCTACTACCGCCTGAAAGCCAAGTGGATGGGCAAGGACAAGCTCATGCACTGGGACCGCAATGCGCCATTGCCGCGCGAAGACAATCGTGAAATCCCTTGGGCGGAAGCGCAAGACACCGTATTGTCAGCCTACGGAGAATTCTCGCCGGAGATGGCGGCAATCGCGAAAACCTTTTTCGAAAAGAACTGGATCGACGCGCCCTCACGCCCCGGCAAATCCCCCGGTGCCTTTGCGCATCCAACTGTGCCGTCAGCCCATCCTTATGTGCTGCTCAACTACCAGGGTAAACCCCGCGACGTGATGACCCTTGCCCATGAATTGGGCCACGGCGTGCATCAGGTTCTCGCCGCACGGCAGGGCGCATTGATGGCCAACACGCCATTGACCCTCGCCGAAACTGCCTCTGTCTTCGGCGAAATGCTCACCTTTCAGCGCCTGCTGAAAGCCGCGGACGATCCGAAAAAGCGGAAGATCATGCTGGCCTCGAAAGTCGAGGACATGATCAACACAGTTGTGCGCCAGATCGCGTTTTACACCTTCGAACGCAAAGTCCACACCGCCCGCAAAGAGGGTGAGATGACACCCGAACAGATCAACGACATCTGGATAAGCGTGCAAGCCGAAAGCCTCGGCGACGCCATAGAATTCGGCCCCGGCTACGAAGTGTTTTGGACCTACATTCCCCACTTCATTCATTCACCCTTCTACGTCTACGCCTATGCCTTCGGCGATTGTCTGGTGAACTCGCTCTACGCCCGCTATCAGGAAAGTTCTGACGGCTTTCAGGACAAATATTTCGAGATGCTGAAGGCAGGTGGGACAAAGCACCATTCGGAATTGCTGAAACCGTTTGGATTGGACGCGACCGATCCGGCCTTTTGGCAGAAAGGACTGAGTGTGATTTCCGGCATGATTGATGAGTTGGAGACAATGGAGTGATTAATGTCGAGTCCGGAAACTACAGCAATGCCAGCGAATATGTGCGTGACCTGATCCGCAAGGAACAGGAACGCACAAACGCCATTGCCGAAATCCAGAAGCTGATCGATGAGGGTGAGGCAAGTGGGTATGTGCCATTCGATCCCGATGAGTTCAGAAAGGAACTGGCGCGGCGAGTCACAACGTTGCCCGTCATTCCCGCGGACGCGGGAATCCAGACTTTCCACGATCCCGCTTGTTAAAAGTCTGGATTCCCTCGTTCGAGGGAATGACGAGTTACTTTGTATCAAGTTAACTGATCGCCCGACACTTTAGCGACACTGCGCCAAAACGATCGCCTTGCGGCAAGCCTTATGCTTCGCTAAAGCCTGACGGATATTCAGATTGCGCTTCAAGGGGACATTACCATGGCAAACCATTCGCCCACACATACGCCGCACGGGCTTCAGGACCACAAGGACACCTACGAGGGCTTTATCAAAGGCTCCGTCGCGCTCTCAATGGTGTGCCTTTATGTGCTGGTGGCACTGGTCGCCTTCCGATTCATGCCGAACTGGAATGTGTTCACCGGATTTGCCGGACTGTTCGCGGGCATTATCGCCGTCATTATTGATGTGCGCGCAGGCGGCAAGTGGTATGTCTCTGGCGTATTGCTGGTCCTGTTCGGCCTCTTTGTTGCCGCCAACGTCTGATCGGAAAATTTCTCCATGAAAATTGCGGTTGCCACGGAAACAACAGCCGGGGAGGCACGTGTGGCGGCCTCGCCGGACACGGTGAAGGCCTATGTCAAAAAGGGCGCAACAGTTAGCGTACAAGCGGGCGCAGGGCTGGGTGCCAATATTTCCGATGAGGCTTTTGCCGCCGCAGGGGCGACCATCGTCAAGGGTGAAGCTGTTGTAAAAGACGCCGACATCGTGCTCACCATTCGCCGCCCTTCGGACAAGCTGGTGAAAGCCATGAAAGCCGGGGCCATCATTGCGGGTGGGCTTGAACCCTACGGCGACCGCAAGGCGCTTGATGTGTTTGCCAAATCCGGCGTTACCGCCTTTGCCCTTGAATTGATGCCGCGCATCAGCCGGGCCCAGAGCATGGACATCTTGTCATCGCAAGCCAACCTCGCAGGCTATAAAGCCGTCATCGACGCCGCAGCAAACTTCGGTCGCGCCTTCCCTATGATGATGACAGCCGCAGGCACAGTTGCCGCCGCCAAGGTCTTCATCATGGGTGTGGGCGTTGCAGGCCTGCAGGCCATCGCCACTGCCCGTCGCCTGGGTGCCATCGTCACGGCAACTGACGTGCGCAAGGCCACCGAGGAACAGGTAAAATCACTGGGAGCCAAATTCATCTATGTCGACCTCGCCGAAGCCGCCACCGCCGCAGGCTATGCCCGCGAATTGACGGCAGAAGAAAAAGCCAAGCAGGCCGAACTCGTGGCAGGCCATGTGAAATCGCAAGACATCGTCATCACCACGGCCCTGATCCCCGGTCGCCCCGCCCCAACGCTAATCACCCAAGCCATGGTCGAAAGCATGAAGCCCGGCTCCATCATCGTGGACCTCGCAGTGGAACGCGGCGGCAATTGCCCGCTCTCAAAGCCCGATCAAATTGTCGACCACAAAGGCGTCAAGATCATTGGCACCGTCAACCTCGCAGGAAAACTCGCAGGCAATGCGGCCCCGTTGTTTGCCAAGAACATCGCCAACTTTCTCGATCTCATCATCCAGAAAGATGGCACCGTCAAAATTGACGAGACGGACGAATGCATCAGCGGCACCATGATTGCCAAGGGCGGCAAGCTGGTGCACAAGATTTATGGTGCCGCATGATGGTTTCTGGCCACCAACCCTTCGAGGCCCGCAAGGGCGGGCACCTCAGGGTGAGGGATACTGATGAATTCCCTCAACCTGAGGTGCGAGCCCTTGCGAGCCTCGAAGGGCCTCTAACCACGCACACCGTCGGAGCAAAATAATGGAACACATGGCAATCGATCCCTTCATCTCGCTCTTCGGCATCTTCGTTCTCGCTGTCTTCGTAGGCTACTACGTGGTCTGGAACGTTACCCCTGCCCTTCACACGCCGCTGATGAGCGTCACCAACGCCATTTCCTCGGTCATCGTGGTGGGCGCACTGCTTGCCGTGGGCGCAGGCGGTGTGGCCTCTGGCTCCACCACCGCAATGGTCTTCGGCTTCCTGGCGCTTATCCTCGCGTCAATCAATATTTTCGGTGGCTTCATGGTCACCTCGCGCATGCTCGCCATGTACAAGAAGAAAGAAAAATAACATGAGCGCCAATTTCGCAGCGGTTCTTTATCTCGTCGCAGGCTCCATGTTCATCATGGCGTTGCGTGGATTGTCGTCTCCCGCCACATCCCGCACGGGCAATACCTACGGCATGGTCGGTATGGCAATTGCCGTGCTGACCACGCTGGCACTTGCCAAACCGTCGAGCCCGATGGTGTGGATGTTGATCCTCGCTGGCATTGGCATTGGTGCTGTCATCGGCGGCATCACGGCGAAACGCATTCCCATGACAGCCATGCCGCAATTGGTGGCGGCGTTCCATTCACTTGTGGGTCTTGCAGCTGTTTTCGTCGCGGCTGCTGCCTTCTACGCGCCAGATGCATTCGGCATTACAACACATGGCGTGATCCATGCCTCATCCCGTGTCGAGATGGCATTGGGTGCCGCCATTGGTGCCATTACATTCACAGGCTCCATCATTGCCTTTCTCAAACTCGATGGCCGCATGTCGGGTTCACCCATCATGCTGCCAGCGCGGCATCTGATCAACATCGCGTTGGGCGTGGCATTGGGGGCATCCGTTTATATGTTTTTCGCCTCTGCCGGAGCCTTGTGGTTCTGGGCCATCATCGCCATCAGTTTTGCGCTTGGCTTTCTGCTCATCATTCCCATCGGCGGTGCTGACATGCCCGTCGTGGTGTCAATGCTGAACTCCTATTCCGGCTGGGCCGCAGCGGGCATTGGTTTTACACTGGCCAACACAGCGCTGATCATCACGGGCGCACTCGTGGGTTCGTCGGGTGCAATTCTCTCCTACATCATGTGCAAGGGCATGAACCGCAGCTTCATCTCCGTCATCCTCGGCGGCTTTGGTGGTGAAAGTGCAGGTCCATCAGCCAAGGGCGAAACCAAGCCTGTAAAACAGGGCAATGCCGAAGACGCCGCCTTCATGATGAAGAACGCCCAGACCGTGGTCATCGTACCAGGCTATGGCATGGCCGTGGCGCAAGCCCAACATGCACTCCGCGAAATGGCCGATCATCTCAAAAAATCCGGCGTCACGGTCAAATACGCCATCCACCCCGTGGCAGGCCGCATGCCCGGCCACATGAACGTGTTGCTGGCTGAAGCCAACGTGCCTTATGATGAAGTCTTCGAGCTTGAAGACATAAACAGCGAATTCGCCCAAGCCGACATCGCCTTCGTCATTGGCGCCAACGACGTGACCAACCCCTCCGCCAAAGACGATCCAACCTCGCCAATCTACGGCATGCCCGTCCTCGAAGTCTGGAAAGCCAAAACCGTGATGTTCATCAAACGCGGCATGGCCTCAGGCTACGCCGGCGTCGACAACCCGCTGTTCTGGCGCGACAACACGCTGATGCTGTTTGGCGATGCGAAGAAGATGACGGAAGAGATCAACAAGGGCATGGATTGAGTTGAGGCGTGATTAAACTGCCATTCGATGTCTGCTCAAAGCGACTGCAGGAACTTTATCAACGCTTCGCGTTCTGACTTCGGGGCAGCACGGAAAGCTTTTTGCGACGCAGCAGCCTCGCCACCATGCCACAATATCGCTTCGGCAAAACCGCGTGCGCGTCCGTCATGCAACAACCTGTCATGTCCATTGACTGTTGGCACCAGGCCCAGTCCCCACAATGGTGGCGTGCGCCATTCTGTTCCTGTTGCTGCAAATTCAGGGCGGTTGTCGGCAAGGCCTTCCCCCATGTCGTGCAGCAATAAATCAGTGTACGGATGGAATGTCTGGTTGGCAACTTCCGGCAGGGGATGCGCGCCTGATTGCAGTGTCGGCATGTGACAGGCGGCACAGCCAAGGCTGCGGAACACTCCTGCACCTTCGACAACTTGTTTGTCCGTTGCATTGCGCTGTGCCGGAACTGCAAGACTGGCCGTGTAAAGGGTCAGTTTTTCGAGGAAATCATCCTTCAATTCCGGTGATCCTCCCGTGATTGCGGCAGTACAGGCTGATTGGCGCCCGGCGCAATTCTCAACCGGGTGAAAGCCAGTGGTCAATCCGATGTCACCATTGGCAGCGGCTGCATTCTGGTTGAGCAAGTCCGGCTGCCCCGCCTTCCAGCCAAAACGCCCGATGGCGGGTTGACCATGAACAGAATCCCACACCTGATTGAGCCGTCCGGAAATGCCGTCCTTGTCTTCGTCTTCTGGATCGGCAAGACGTCGCAGTGTCGCTTCGGGCACTGCTTCAAGCAGCCCAAGACCGATCATATGCGGTGCCACACGTGGTGAGATCATCAGGGCCTCCGGCAACGCGCCGTAAGCGGGATTGGTGATGGAGTAACCTGGCCGCCGCAAACTGTAAACTTCACCATCGGCATAGGCGCCCTTGATCTCTTCGTAGCTGATAACGGCTTGCCCCTCGGCGGGCACATCCCTGATGCCGCGCTCGCTCAACTGGTCGCCATAGTCCGGAATGGGATTTGGGCCGCCGTGGGGGCCGATACCCGGAATGCTGATGCGAAGCAGCATCGAATCCATTGGCCCTTGGCCCCGCTCCGGTGGCTGTCCGCGACCGTCTTTGGTGTGACACCCCGAACAGGACACGCGGTTGAACAGTGGCCCCAGTCCATCGAAACTTTTGACAGAAGCGGGGGCTTCCACCCAGTTGGTGTTGAACAGGCGGTTGCCGAATGAGAAGGGCCGCTGGTGGTCGCGCGGTGCATTGGCAGCCTGAAAGGAAAACGCGTCAGGCGTTTCAAGTGGACGGGTAGTGTCGCCCCCCAGCTTGGCGCCAACAGGAAGCGCCAGCAGAATTTCACGAGTATCGGCTTCCCGGCCAGCGCCATAACCGATAGCAAAGCCTGACAAGACGAGCGCCGCAACCGCTCCAATGATGGCTTTGCCGTACACGCCATCAACCTGTGGGGATGAGCACAAGCACGCCCAGTGTATTCCCTACATCTTTCAGTCCATCGGCGAGAGACTGTAGTGCCGTCACCGCGGCCTCAGCGTCTTGGCGGGCAGGTGAATCCTTTGGTGCTGCAAGTACCTGATCCCAGGGATCGCCCAGTGCATTGATTTTGATTTCGGCGTCGGCAAACAATCCATCAACACGTTTGGCAAGGGCAGGGTCTTGGGCCGCCACGAGGTCCACAAGTTTGGCATCTGTCCAGACAGCCTTGATGCCCACAAGGTCGTGCACAAAATCCTGTTTGGTACTGTCCGAAAAGCACGAATGTTCGTCTTCCTGATCGCCTGAATCAAGCGCCACGCCCAAGCGCTGCGACATGAATTCATAGCCCGCCAAAATCGCCATGCCGTTGATCATGCGCCCGACAGCCTCGCGCGGTGGCAATGCCTTGAAGGCCGTCGCATAATTGTCAGGCTCTTCGAATTCCCATCTTTCTTCGAGTGTGTGCAGCTCCTTGGCCAACTGACCCGTCACCAGTTTCAGATACTCACGCCGACGGTCATTGTTGCCTTGTCCCGCGATATAATCCGTGAACGGACGATTTCCTGGCCCGTCTGCGGAAAGGTCTTGCCCCCACAACAGGAACTCGATCGCATGCCAGCCTATGGTGACATCAGCCTCGTCCTGTTTTTGGTTGACACCTTCAAGCGTGGCAACGTCAAGTTTGACCTTGGGATCGTTGATGATGCCTGCACCAGGTTTTCCCTCAACATAGTCGATATAGGCTTCGTTCATTGGCCACGCGTTAATTTCACCTTCAACGGCTTCAATCGGGCCATCGTAGAAACGGAAGGCTTCCGTGCGCAAATAGGCGGGGCGTGCGACAAGCCAGGCTTTGCGCGCGGCAGCCAGGGTTTCAGCCGAGGGTGCGGCAACAAATGCGTCAACGACCTTTGCTAACATCGCCGCACTGTCAGCGGCTTTTTCATAACTCTTGAAGGCCAGATTAATGTAAGCATCGACTTGAGGTGTTGCGTCATAGCCATAGGCCTTGGCATCGGTGCTTTGCAGCGCATAGATTGTGGCAGCGCTTGTGCCGCCACCTTCACCACCACCTTCACCATCAACGAGAATGATCTGCGGATTTGCAACCGATGGCATGGATTGAAGCGTGCCGGCCTCAACCGAAGTGGCCCCTGCAAATACTGCGACACCCAACGCCGTCCATAGCCTTACACGCTTTGCCATTGTCATTTTCTTTCCCGACTAATATGGTCGGTTACATAAGATACAAATCCGATCAAATCAATCGGAAAAGTGAGCTTTGACAATGATCCTACAAATTGCAGGTATATTGGATGCTGACACTGTTGAAAAAATACGTGACAGCTTAATCACGGAACCGGCAGCCTTTACCGCTGGTAAAGCCACTGCGGGTTGGTATGCCAAGGATGTGAAACACAACGACCAGGCCTCCGGTGTCGTTGCCACCAAAGTGATGGAGCAAGTGAAAACCGCACTGATGGCCAACGCCGTTTTCGTATCAGCGGCACGGCCCAAATCTTTCGTGAAAACCCTGGTGTCACGCTATCGCCCTGGCATGCAATACGGCACCCATGTGGACGACGCGCTGATGGGCGGCGTCAGAACTGACATGTCGTTTACGCTTTTTCTGACTGAACCCCGGAGTTACGATGGCGGCGAATTGATCATTGAAGCACCCGATGGTGAAACCGACGTGAAACTTGAACCAGGCTCCGTCGTTCTCTATCCCACCACAAGTTTGCACCGCGTCAACGAAGTCACCCATGGTGAGCGCTTCGCGGTTGTTGGTTGGGTGCGCAGTTTTATCCGCAGTGCCGAACAACGGGAAACACTTTTTGATCTGGACCAGGTTGTGGCACAATTGAAGGCGACGGGCGCTGAACGTTCCGTCATGAACCCCGTGTTGAAAATCAGGAGCACGCTGACCAGAATGTGGGCGGAGGATTAGCCTCGACAGCGCCATCACTTCGACTAAGTTGCGCGGCAAGGCACCGTTAACGAATCCGGGTGGTAGGGGCAATGGCACAAGAATCAATCACGCTGGAAAAACCCACAGTGCACATCGTGCACATGCTGGTGTTCACCCTCGTTGTCGCCATTCTCGGGGCTGTTTTGTTTTCGAGTATCAAGAATGCTTTTATGGCAAATCCGGGCCTGAACGGGTTGATTGTTGTAACTCTGGTTTTGGGATCACTGTACGCATTCCGCATGGTATGGCGGCTTTCGCCTGAGGTGAATTGGGTCAATGAATTCCGCATGGGCCAGCCCAATGAAGGTCAGCCCCCCGTGCTGCTCGGACCCATGGCAAACCTGTTGAGTGATACCAACAGACGCACCATGCTGTCGCCGCAAACCATGCGGTCACTGCTTGATTCACTGGCGTCGCGGCTGGATGAATCGCGTGACCTGCTGCGCTACCTCGTGGGCCTTTTGATTTTCCTCGGTTTGCTCGGCACATTCTGGGGCCTCCTTGAAACCGTGTCTTCGGTTGGTGATGCAATCAAGAATCTCGACGTAACGTCAACGCAATCTTCATCGGTGTTTGACGAGTTGAAAACCGGCTTGCAGAAACCCCTTGCAGGCATGGGCCTGTCTTTTGCCTCGTCGCTGTTTGGCTTGGCGGGATCTTTGATTCTGGGCTTCATGGATTTGAAAGCCTCGCAGGCCCAGAACCGTTTTTATCACAATTTCGAAGACTGGCTTTCCACCATGACAGATGTGGGCGCAGGCGAGGGGCAGTCCGCAGGCGTACCGGCCTTTGTCAGAATGGACATGCAAAACTTGCAGCGCAGTGTGGAGCGCCTGAACCAGACCGTTGAAAGCGGTGTGCCTTCCAACGCCGGTTCGCATTCCGCAGGAAGTGAAACCATTGAACAGTTGGCAGATGCTGTGGCCAATCTTGTCACGCAAATGCGCGAAGAACAAAAAATGGTGCGGCAATGGATTCAGAACCAGCAGGTGCAGCAAAATGAAATCCAGCGCCTGTTGATGCGCCAGTCCGGTGCCACGCGGGGCCGTGAATAAACATGGCAGGTGCTCTCTCACGCCGTCGCCGCCACGAGGAGCCGCCGTACTGGCCAGGCTTTGTCGATGCCATGGCGCAGCTTTTGCTGGTGATCATCTTTCTGTTGTCCGTATTCATGGTTGCGCAATTCCTGTTGGCGCGGGAAATTTCCGGCCAGGATTCAGCCTTGGGCCAATTGCGTTCGCAAATCGCCGAGTTGACAGAGCTGCTGTCGCTCGAAAAATCCGCAAAGGCTGAAGTTGAAGGGCAGCTGACGTCGCTGACAGACGACCTCAATGCAGCGAAACTCAAGAACGCTGACTTGATGGCGGGGCTTGAAGCGGAAAACGCCAAAGGCCTGGCGACGGGCACGTCACTCTCCGGACTGCAGTCATCACTGCTCTCCGAGAAAAAAATCTCAAACGAAGCCATGGCAAAAGTTGAGCTTTTGAACCAGCAGATTGCGGCCATGCGCCGTCAATTGGCACAACTGAATTCACTTCTGGATTCAGCTGAAGAACGCAACAAGACCTCCGATGCGCAAGTCACCGATCTGGGCCGCCGCCTCAATTCCGCCTTGGCCCAGAAGGTTCAGGAACTGAACAAGTACCGCTCGGAATTTTTTGGCCGCCTGCGTCAGATTCTTTCGCAGCGCTCCGACATTCTGGTGGTGGGAGACCGCTTTGTGTTTCAGGCGGAAGTTCTGTTTCCGAAGGGCAAGTCTGAATTGAATGCCGCCGGTGAAACTGAAATGCTGAAACTGGCCGATGCCGTCAAACAACTGGAAAAGGAAATCCCCCCGGATATCGCCTGGGTCTTGCGTGTCGATGGCCATACTGACAACGATCCCATTCAATCAGTTGAATTCAAATCCAATTGGGAATTGTCAGCCGTCCGCGCCATTTCGGTGGTCAAGTATCTGGAGTCACAAGGCGTGCAGTCAAAACACCTGGTGGCTGCCGGATTTGGTCAATATCAGCCGCTGGTCGAAGGTGATACAGAAGACGCAAAATCTGAAAACCGCAGGATTGAGTTGAAATTGACGGAGCGGTGAGAAAGGTCCTCATCCGCCCTTCGGGCACCTTCTCCACGAAGAGGCGTGGAGAAGGGACTACTGTTGTCCCTTCTCCAACCCTCTTGTTGGAGAAGGTGGCGCGAAGCGACGGATGAGGTCTCTTCTCTACCCCTCCGAACTGAACTGCAACTTCGCCAACCTCGCATAGAGCGGTGATTTTTTCAGCAGCTGCGTGTGTGTCCCCTCAGCGGTCACTTTGCCCTTGTCTATCACGATGATCTTGTGGGCGTTGCGCACAGTGGCCAAACGATGTGCGATAACCAGTGTGGTGCGGCCTTCGGTGAGTTTTTCCAGAGCCTGCTGCACCAGCGATTCGCTTTCAGCATCAAGTGCCGATGTGGCCTCATCGAGCAACAATATGGGAGCGTTTCGCAAAATGGCCCGTGCGATGGCAACGCGTTGGCGCTGGCCACCCGACAGTGTGACCCCGCGTTCGCCAAGTTCCGTATCCAGGCCTTTTGTCAACAAACGTGAAAACTCATCGACGCGCGCTGCCTTGGCTGCAGCTTCAATTTCGGCATCTGTCGCATTGGGTCTGCCGAAACGGATATTCTCCGCCATTGTCCCTGAAAATATAACCGGGTCCTGTGGCACCGTGGCGATGACATCGCGCAAAGCCTTGAGGTCAAGACCTTCAATGTTTTCACCATCAATCGAAATTGTCCCTGATTGCGCGTCATGAAAACGTTGCAGCAGCGAAAACAGCGTGGTCTTGCCGGCACCTGACGGGCCCACAATGGCAGTCACCGTGCCGGGCTTTGCAGTAAAATTCACACCCTTCAAAATGTCCCGCTCAGGCCTGGCGGGGTAATGGAAGTTCACATTCTTGAACGTCACTTCTCCAGCAACCATTTTTATAAACGAGGTGGCATTTGGCGTCGATTGGACAGTGGGCTTTTCGTCCAGCAGTTCTGAAATGCGCTCTGCCGCACCCGCCGCCGATTGCACCTCGCCCCACACCTCCGACAATTGCCCCAATGAACTCGCAGCAAGAACTGCATAGAGAACAAACTGGCTGAGCGTGCCACCGGTCATTGCGCCCGACATCACATCGCGTGCACCATTCCACAGCAACAACACAATGGCTCCCATGGACACAAAAATTATGGCCGCCGTCAGAAATGATCTGGCCAATGTTCGCTGTGTCGATGAGTCAAAGGACGTGGCATTGAGCTTTTCGAATGTCTGCGTGGTCAAATGTTCCTGCGTGTTGGATTGCACGGTGGTGATGGCGCCCAAACGCTCCTGCGCGAAGGCCGCAGACTGTGCCAGCGCATCCTGTGCAATGCGTGCCAGATTGCGCACGCGCCGACCGTAGAAAATCAATGGAATGACTATCAGTGGAATGGCCAGCGCTGCCATACCCGACATGCGCGGGCTGGTGTAAACCATCATGACCAGACAGCCGATGAGCAACACGGCATTGCGCAGCGCAATTGAGGCGGTTGATGAAAATGCCGACTTGATCAGATTGGCATCGGTGGTCAAACGCGAAACCACTTCCCCGGTGCGTTGTTGTTCGTAGAATTCCGGCGTCAATGTGGTCAGGTGGCGAAACAACACGTCGCGCACATCCGCTACCACACGCTCACCAATCCAGGTGACGAAATAAAAGCGCAACGACGATGCAATCGCCAGCACTGCCACCACTGCCAGCATCACGCCAAAATACTGGTTGACCAGCGACGCGTCGTTACCGTTGAAACCGTTGTCGAGTACCCGGCGCACCGCCACAGGCACAACCAGCGTCGCACCTGATGCGACAACCAACGCTGCAAGGGCGGCCAGGGCTTTGGATTTATAATTCAATAAAAACGGCAAAAGCCGTTTCAGCGGGCGCAAATCTTTTGAATTTTCGCGTTTTTCCACATATGCCCGGGCTTCTCTTGCCATTCTCTTCCCTGTGTCCGCAGGGACTTGCCCCGATTGATATCCTCCTATATAGGACCGCCAATCCGAAAGTCACCTCACGGTTTTCCACATCGGAAACCATTGTTTTATTGAAGAGTCAGTTCCATGAAATCCGGCATCCACCCAGAATATCACCCGATCAACATCGTCATGACTGACGGTACCAAATTCATGACCCGTTCCACCTACGGCAAGGCCGGTGACACCATGAACCTGGATATTGATCCGAAGTCCCATCCAGCCTGGACCGGTGCTCAAGGCACAATCCTTGACCGTGGCGGCCGCGTGTCGCGCTTCAAACAGAAGTTCGGCTTTCTCAGCAAATAAGTTTAGTTCTCAGACATCAAAAACCCGGTCAGTTTGGCCGGGTTTTTCTTTTGGGGTCGCCTCAGCGTGACGAGAATGCGCGCCTTAACTGGTCCATCTGCATGGCCACGGGGTTTTCATTTGCTGCAGCAACGTCGACTTTTCCATGCAACATGGAATCCATCACGACCACACGCTCATGCAAGCGCAGCGAACGTGCGATCAATTCTGTCAATCCTTCGGGCAATGCACCGGCACCCGGAATGTTGTTGCCCGCACCAATCTCGTTCAGGTTGACGCGTGATTTTTCACGACTGGCCTCGGTATCACTGACTTCGCCTGCCGTGATTGCCCGTTGCAACAACAGCCACGACGCCAGCTGCATCAGGCGCGTGGTGAGGCGCATGCTTTCTGTGGCATAGGCAATGGTGCCGGGTCGGTCCAGCACACGGCTGTCCACGCGGCCTTCGCCATCCAGATAGTTTGCGGTTTCTTCAACCAGGCCCATGCCTTCCTTGAAAATTTTGTCGAACTGTTCTGAACCTTTGAAGCGGGTCAAAAAGTTTATGGTGCTGTCTTTGGTCGTGCTGCGTTGATCACGCATGTTTAATTGTTCCTTACCCGCTTAACTCAAACTTTATGCACCTGGCCTGATCATATGCAGGAGTTGGCGCAGGTCAAGACGATACATTGACCGCCACCCGAATGTTGTGGAGCAAGTTCAAGGCCAAAAAAAGCCGCGAAGATCGCGGCTTTGAGTTTCTAACAGGGAGGCGTCAAACAGAGTGGACAAGACCCACTCAAAGATGTCCAGATCACTCCGGACACACATCAAGGTAAACATTAACGATTACCAAAGTCTTAAAGCCGGGCCTGTCAAACATCGATTTCATGCAGTGTTTCAGAGGGTTTCTTAACGCGTGTTAACTTTTGAAGAAGGCGTCCGCGGCAGAACGCGAGGCTTGCTTGCGAAGAATTTCCTCTTGAATGCGCAGAATTTCACGCTGCAAAACAGCAACCCGCAGGTTCAATTCGTCAAGGCTGATCGCCTCCAAATTCTCTCCCAATACATGTTCATGCTTGGCTTTTGGCATATCGTCGGGGTTCATTTTGGGTCACCTTTGTTGGTCATTATGCTGCCGCGTGTTAAGCATGTTTTCAAGTAGCAAGGATTGAGCCAATGACCATGATGACCGCAATCGCCATCCGGGAGCCGGGTGGACCAGAAGTGCTTGTGCCAGAACAGATCGCAACACCGGGTCCCGCAGCGGGACAGGTCTTGATTAAAGTGGCAGCAGCAGGTGTGAACCGCCCGGATATTCTGCAGCGACAAGGCGGTTACCCGCCGCCACCCGGTGCCGCTTTGACGCCCGGTCTCGAAGTGGCTGGAGTAGTGGTGGCATTGGGGCAGGGCTGCAAACGATACTCGGTTGGCGACAAGGTGTGCGCCCTCGTACCCGGCGGCGGTTATGCTGAATACTGCGTGGCCGCAGAGGACAACACCTTGCCTGTGCCAAATGGCATGTCGCTCATCGAAGCCGCAGGCCTGCCCGAAACCTGTTTCACCGTCTGGACCAATGTGTTCCAGCGCGGACGTTTGGCACCGGGCGAAACCTTCCTCGTCCACGGCGGCACCAGCGGCATCGGCTCCACCGCCATAATGCTGGCCAAACATTTCGGAGCGTATGTCATTGCCACAGCAGGAAGTGACGCAAAATGTGCAGATTGCCTGAAGCTGGGCGCTGACCTTGCCATCAATTACCGGATGCAGGATTTTGTTGGGGTATTGAAAGCGCAAGGCCTGCAAGCCGACCTCGCATTGGATATGGTGGGCGGAGATTACGTTGCGCGCAATTTCAAAGTGATGGCCATGGAAGGCCGGATTGTGCAGATCGCATTTCAGCAGGGTTCAAAAATTGAAATCGACCTGCTCCCCATCATGCTGAAACGCCTGACCTTCACCGGCTCTACTTTACGTCCCCGCACCGTAGCGCAGAAAGCCGAAATCGCGCGCGAACTTGAAGCAAAAATCTGGCCGCTACTATCAGCCGGAAAATGCCGCCCCCTGATTCACGCAACGTTTCCACTGGTGGAAGCAGCGGCAGCGCACCGCATGATGGAAAGCAGCGTGCATACGGGAAAGATTATTTTGACGGTTTGATTTCGTCCCTCATCCGACTCACGCTTCGCGCGAGCCACCTTCTCCCGCAAGCGGGAGAAGTGAAGAATCTTCACCTCTCCCGTTTGCGGGAGAGGACGGCGCGAAGCGCCAGGTGAGGGACGTGTAAACTCACCAATTGCATCCGCACGCAAACTCGCCTATAGCCCTCCCATTCCCTGACAGTCTTACCGTCTAAATCATTGGAACCCCTAGGAAGGTTCTGAAGGAGCGAAACCATATGTCCCGTATCCCCTTGATGGCAAAAGCCACCGCAGTGTGGCTGGTTGAGAACACCACTTTGACGTTTCGGCAAATCGCGGAATTCTGCCATTTGCACGAGCTGGAAGTGAAAGGCATTGCCGATGGCGATGTGGCCACGGGTGTGCGCGGGCTCGATCCTGTGACGGGCGGACAATTGACGCGAGAAGAAATTGCCAAGTCTGAAGCCGATGTTGATCACAAGGTTGCAATTCTCGAATCAAAGGTCATTGACGTCACCGTGAAGACCTCCACTTCCGGTCCGCGTTACACGCCAGTGTCGCGCCGTGGCGACCGTCCGGACGCCATTCAGTGGCTGTTGCGCTTCCATCCCGAATTGCCGGATGCGGCGATCATGAAACTTGTGGGAACCACCAAGCACACCATCAATTCCGTGCGCGACCGCACCCACTGGAACATCCAGACCATCAAGCCTGTGGACCCCGTGTCACTTGGCATCTGCACGCAAACCGGTTTGGATATGGCCGTGCAAAAGGCTGCGGCCAAGTCTGGCAAGAAGAGCATCGGCGATGGCGAAGCACTGCGCACCCTGATCCCCGCTTCCGAAGTTGAAGGTACGGCCGCCTATGCCAAAGCGCAGGAAGAAGCTGCCGCCGAAGCTGCCGCCAATGAAACCGTGAGCGAAGCCGCAACGCGTCGCGACAGCGAAGACTTCAATGCAGATTCAGTGTTTGCGAAGCTCAAAGGCTTGAAGCTCGAAGAAGATCCAAGCTGACACACATTCACTCTTTTACGGCAACAGTGTAATTCAGCGGCATCCGCGCACCGTCGGCGTAAATCACCTGTCCGGAAATATAGCTCGCATCATCCGACGCCAGAAACGCAGCGATGGATGCGATCTCTGAGGGTTGCCCCACGCGTCCCAGCGGTGTGCGGGACAAGATGCGGTTCATTGCCGTCTTGTCGTTGGCTATACCCTTCAACATATCGGTCATGATCGAACCGGGACCAATGGCGTTCACGCGAATGCCGTGTTCGGCCAGCGCCAAGGCGGATACGGCAGTCAACTGTTTCACGCCACCTTTTGACATGGTGTAAGGTGCGATGATGGGGATGGCCAAGGTGTCATTGACCGACGACATGTTGACGATGGCCCCGGCTTTTCGGCCCGCCTTGACCTGCTCAATCATGTGCCGTGCTGCTTCCTGTGTAAGCAGGAATGCACCTTTCAAGTTGACGCCGATGACTTTGTCAAAATCCTCTTCGGTGATTTCAAGAAAATTTTTCGCGATGGAAATTGCGGCATTGTTCACGAGCAGGTCAATGGCACCGTGCGTTTTCACAACATGTTCCAAGGTCGTTTTGATGTCGGCCGATTTTGAAACATCGCAGTGCAAATATTGCGCACCGATGGATTTCGCAGCAGCTTTTCCCTCGGCATCCAGAATATCGGCAATGGTGACAATTGCACCCTCGGCGACAAAGCGTTCAGCAATTGCGAGGCCAATGCCACGGGCAGCACCGGTAATCAGCGCGATGCGGTTTTCAAGTTTCAAGAGATGCTCCTAGTGGCCATGGAAATTGCTGGTGGCTGTTTCCATCAGCACTGACATGAATGCGACATGGCGCGCGCGCGACAAGGCACCCAAGGCTGAATCAACGACATCCCGGTTCGTGAGCCAACTGGTGGCATCGCGTGTTTCGTTCCATGCGGTTTCATTCAGGGGTGAAATGTCTTCAATGTTGGGCGGGTAAATTGCGGTGATGCGAATGCCGGTGCCGCGCAATTCCTGCCGCAACGCGTCAGTCATTCCGGCTTGGCCGTGTTTCGATGCGATATAGGCCACTGACGCGCCTTGCAATGGCACATTGCTCATGCCGCTGATCGACACCATGTTGAGAATGTCCGGCGTTTCAGATTGTTTGAGTTGTGCCAGCAAACCACGTGTCAGCAAAAGTGCGCCCGTCACGTTGGCTGTTATGGTTTGCGCAATCGCCAGCGCGTCATGGCTGTGCATGGGGCCTGACAACCAGGTGGCGGCGTTGTTGATGAGAATGTCGAGAGGATGATTTTCGTCGCGCCACTTTTTGGCAAAAGTCGTGACATCGGAAATGTCCGACATGTCGAGCACGACGGTGTCGGGTTTGGTGCCAGTGCGCAGGCGGATCGACTCGGCGAGGGAATACAGATTTTCCGGGCTGCGGCCTGAAATTGTCACCTTGGCACCCAAATCAGACAACACCACCGCAAAGGCTGCACCAAGGCCACGGCCTGCACCTGTGATGAAAACATGTCTGCCCTTGATATTGTCCATCGCATTGTCCTTCAATAAGTATCAGCCGACTTCACCATGCGGGCAAACGCCGCGATGATCAATGCCGCTAAAACCGTAAGTGCCAGGCCCCATTGCAGATTGCTGAATTCGGCAACAATGCCAATCAAAGGTGGCCCGGCCAGAAAGCCGGAATATCCCATAGAGGTAACAGCGGCAATACCGCGACCCGGCGCATCAGGCTCCAACCGCCCACCTCCGGCAAATAATACAGGTGCCACATTGCCGATACCGATGCCGCCAATGGCGAAGGCCGCGAGGGCCATGGGCACCGAGGGAACGAGCAAGGCCGCAGCAGTTCCGGCAGCGGTAAGCAAGGCACTCCACATGACCATGGGAACAGCGCCGAATTTCTGCCGCAACTTGTCGCCTGTAAAGCGCGAAACGGCCATGCCTGTTTGATAGAATCCGAAGGCCATCGCAGCGGTGGCGGCTTCAATCGTGAAACGGCCTTGCAGCATGAGTGCCCCCCAATCAGCGACAGAACCTTCAATCATCAATGCCAGAAAACATAAAACTCCCAATCCGATGGTGGCTTTGGTGGGCCATGCAAAATGAGATCCTGACAAGCCTTTGTCCACTTCGGCGGGCAGAAAATAACGTGAGCAAACCAGTACACCGACAGCGCAGATACTGCTGATGATAGCGAGTTGATAGTGCTCGCCGACTTGTCCCAACAACCAGGCCCCACCGATGGTGCCAATGGCGGCGCCTACACTGAAGCCGCCGTGAAAGCCTGACATGACGGGTTGCCTCAAGGCCTTCTCAACCGCCAGACCATGCGCATTCATGGCCACATCCATGGACCCAACCGAAGCACCAAGCAACATGCCGCCCAGCATGAACAGCGGCAGCGTGGGTGCCAGGGCCGGGCCGAACAGGAAGGCGGCAAATGCCAATCCGCCGATCATCGTCACAAAGGCGCTGCCCTTTTTGTTGATGATGGCACCCGCAATCGGCATGGCAATCACTGCCCCTGCCGCAAATGACAAAAGTGCGATGCCGAACATGCCCAGCCCGGTTTCCAGCCGCAATTTGGCGAAGGGAATATGGGTGACCCAGCCGCCCAGCAATATGCCGTGGAACAAGAACACCGCCATGATGGCACGGCGTGCGGCGATTGGATTATTGGGCATGAATTTCTCGATTGGATTGAAGATTCGCAGGCTTGTCGTGTATCGGAGTTTGCATGACCGCTCAACCCAACAGCAGATATGCCGTGATGTCGAAGGCCGTTCCTTAAAATGCGCAGGGTGAATTGCAGGGTGGTATTTCGTCAATCATGGCGGTGGCCATGTTGCTGGGCACGGTGTTTTTCTCGCAGGTGTTTTCGTGGTTTGCACAACCCAATGCGATTGTGCAGTCGCCCGATGTGGCGATGTATCTGGCGGCAGGGTTTCTCGCCTTGACCCTGCTGATGTTTATGCGGGTCAGAAGATAATCATTGGCAGTCCCCACCCCCGGCCCCTCCCCGCAAAAAGCGGGTAGGGGTGAAGAAAGAATCACCCCACCCCATTCTTATGGGGAGGGGCCGGGGTGGGGACTTTGATTCCAATCTCCCGCTTTGACTTTCCCCCGGCATCGGCTAGCGTTCCCTGCATGATCCGCCACACCGTTGTCTTCGCCCTGAAACACCCCGCAGGTTCCGCTGCCGAGGCAGACTTTCTTGATGCTGCTGATGTGCTTGCTGACATTCCGGGTGTTTTCAAGTTTGAAAAACTCAAACAGGCCAGTCCGAAAAATGACTACGCCTTCGGTTTCTCCATGGAGTTTGAGGATCAGGCTGCTTACACCACCTACACCGACCACCCTTGGCATGTGGCGTTTGTGCGGGAGCGGTGGGTGCCGGAGGTTTTGCGTTTCATGGAAATTGATTACGTGCCGCTGTGACTGTCGTTCGTTAAGGTTCTGGAAACCATAAATCCAATAGCCTCCACTGCTTGAGGGGTGACAATGGCATTTGCAGCAAGACGGGAAAATCACATCGTATCGGCAAAACGGACGTTTTCCGAAATGATTGCCGAGTTGCAGGCTGGCCACAAGGTGTTGTCCAAAGCCGCAAGCCATCTCAAACTGGTCCCCGTTGCTGCACCGATGCAGGTCCAAGCCGTTGCTCTGCCAGACGCGATCAGGTTGAAAGCTGCTGACATGCAGCGCCGACAAAACCTGTTGGTGACGCATGTCAACAGCACCTTGCCAGCCGGTTGTCATGTGTTGCCGTGGAGCATTCTGCCGATTGAGTTGTTCCCGACTGAACTGGGGCGATTCCTGATGATCGCCTTTGATTTTTACGCCTGTGGAGCGGAGAACACACTGCTTTTGCCTGTCACTGCGGGCGGTGCGCAATTCCTGTCGCTGCCGCAGCATTCCGCTGGTGACTGCCAGAACCCACATCATTGACGCGTCAGATCGTATCGATGAATTGCGTAAAACCGTCACGGCAGACCATCAGCGCACGGCGCAGGCCATGCATGATGGCAACCTGTCGGAATTGTTCATGAGCAGCGAAAGACAAACGCGGTATCGCCAAACGCTTTCAGACGCGGCTTGCGACATAGCTGAAACGGCATTCGGCCCTGACATCTGGAATTCCCACGAAACTCATTTTCGCAAGTTAATCCAGTCGCTTTAAACCAGCTTTATGCTGCGATGTGCGTGCCGCCTTGCAACCTGGCGATTTCATCCTTCAGCCTGAGCTTTTTCCGCTTGATGGCGGCAATTTCTGTATCTGTTGTTGCAGGGTGAACCAAGGCTTCCGCCAAATCCGATTCCAGCACACGGTGTTGTGCCATAAGCTCTGCGAGGGTGGGTGAAGTCATCGATATCCTCCGGTTGGAAATGAGGGGCCGATACTCAAAAATCGGACCATGCGCGTCCATTGTTAACCTGACACAGATTTGGGGGCTTGTCGAACCCTGTTCAAGGGCATAGTTGATTTCAGATCGGGAGTGTGAGGGACAAGCATGGATGCGCTGCAACAGGTTCAGCTGCGGGTAAAACTGCGCCAGCTTGCGCAGGAGCATGCCGATCTCGATGCTGCCATTGCCGCACTCGAACATTCAGGTGCGGCGGACCAGTTGCGCATGCGGCGGTTGAAAAAGACCAAGCTGGCCCTGAAGGACCAGATCATCGTCATCGAAAACCAGCTCATCCCCGACATCATCGCTTGAGGAACCGCCAATGACTGCTCTCGTCGCCATCATCATGGGAAGCCAGTCCGACTGGTCCACCATGAAACACGCATGTGACGTGCTGGAGGATCTGGGCATTTCCCGTGATGTGCGCATCATCTCGGCCCACCGCACGCCGGACCGGCTTTACGAATTCGCCAAGGGCGCAAAAGCGGCGGGGTTCAAGGTGATCATTGCGGGCGCAGGGGGGGCTGCCCATTTGCCGGGCATGACGGCGGCGCTGACGGTGTTGCCCGTGTTTGGCGTGCCTGTCGAATCAAAGGCGCTGTCTGGTCAGGATTCATTGCTTTCGATTGTGCAAATGCCGGGCGGCATTCCTGTGGGCACGCTGGCCATTGGCAAGGCGGGGGCGATGAATGCGGGGCTGCTTGCGGCAGCTGTGCTGGCCTTGTCGGATGAGGCACTGTCGGCACGGTTGGAAGCCTGGCGTTTGAAGCAAACCAACTCTGTGGCTTTGATCCCGAAGGATGAAGCATGAGCGGTGTGAAGGCCTTGCAGCCGGGCTCCACCATTGGAATATTGGGCGGTGGTCAATTGGCCCGCATGCTGGCCTTGGCGGCAGCTCCACTCGGGTTGAAGTGCCATATCTATGCGCCGGAAAAAAACAGCCCGGCGTTTCAGGTATCGGCGGCATATACGGTGGCGGACTATGATGATCAGGCGGCGCTCAGGGCCTTTGCTGGCGCTGTTGATGTGGTGACGTATGAGTTTGAGAATGTGCCGGTCGATACGGTGGCTTTTCTTGAGGCGTTGGCGCCTGTGCGGCCCGGTTCAAAAGCCCTTGGCGTGGCGCAGGACCGGATCAGGGAAAAGACCCTGGCCCGGCAATTGGGGGCGATGACGGCGGATTTTTCGGCGGTTGGGTCACTTTCCGATTTGCAGGCCGCCGTGGCAAGGCTGGGTGTTCCCGGCATTCTGAAAACCAACCGCCTTGGTTACGACGGCAAGGGCCAAGCGAAAATTTCAGCAAGAGACGATGTGGCAACGGCTTGGGCGGCCATGAAGAACCAGCCCTCAATTTACGAATCTTTCGTCAACTTCACATGTGAAGTCTCGGTTCTGGTGGCGCGTTCGGTTGACGGCAGGGTTGCCTGTTTTGATGTGACGGAGAATGTGCATCGCAACCATATTTTGCATACCTCTACGGTGCCAGCGCAAATAGCCCCGGAACTTGCAGCCGAAGCCGTGTTCGTGGCCCAGCGCATGGCCGAGGCTTTGGACTATGTGGGCGTGATGGGCGTTGAATTCTTTGTTGGCCAGGACGTGCTCTACGTCAATGAAATTGCGCCCCGGGTGCATAATTCCGGGCATTGGACGCAAAATGCCTGCATGGTCTCGCAGTTTGAACAGCATATCCGCGCGGTGGCAGGCTGGCCACTGGGGTCGACGCGGCGGCATTCCGATGCGGTGATGACCAATCTTTTGGGCGACGACTCGCATGATTGGGAGAGGTTTGCAACAGAGCCCGGCACGGCACTTCACCTCTATGGCAAGGTGGACGCGCGGGCGGGCCGGAAAATGGGGCATATCAACCGGATTCACCCTCGACAGGGCTAGTGTCATATGTTATCGACGCCCCCAAAATTCGGGCTGTGAGGCAACTCGCCGCTCTTCCATTCAATCTTTTGTACCGAGGTATTCCACTTGCTCGTCTCCGTCCGTGACAACAATGTCGATCAGGCCTTGAAGGTTCTGAAAAAGAAAATGCAGCGCGAAGGCATTTTCCGTGAATTGAAAATGAAGGACGCTTTCGAAAAGCCGTCCATCAGGAAAGCCCGCGAAATGGCAGAAGCCATCAGCCGCGCCCGCAAGCTTGCCCGCAAGAAAATGCAGCGCGAGGGCCTGTTGCCCATGCCAAAGAAAATCGAAAAACCCCGCCGTCCCGGCATGGGTGGTGGCACAGGTGCCGGAGCCGGTGCGCCGCGCTGAGGGTGTTGAAGACTGGTTTTGAATAAGCCGCGACGGTTGTTCGCGGCTTTTTCGTCGGGCGCTTGACGCGCGTCCTTCGAGGCATCGCAAGAGGGCGATGCGCTTCAGGATGAGGGGGTGTGGTGATCCTCACCCTGAGGTGCGAGCCCTTGCGAGCCTCGAAGGGTGTGCCACGAATACAGCATCACAACTTCTTCGCATCCGCCAGCGCATTGCGCATCAAAGGCAGCAGATCCGCATTCGTTGCGAGATAGCCTTTCGAATAAAGCGGGTCACCCTCACCCTCGAGCTTCGACACAAAGCCCCCTGCCTCACGCACGAACAGCAGCCCTGCCGCCATGTCCCAGGCGTTGAGATGGTGGCACCAGGCCGCGTCGAGGCGGCCTGCAGCGACATAGGCCAGTTCAAGCGCTGTTGATCCTAACGCCCGGATGCCTGTGGAGCGTGCCTGCAGCACGGCAATTTCATTGCGGTGGGCCACGTGGTCTTTTTGCCCCATGTGCGGCACGTTGGTTGCAATCATCGCTTCATGCAATTGCGTCCGCTGGGCCACCCGCATGCGCCTGTTGTTCATGAAAGCGCCTTGGCCTTTTTCTGAGTGGAACAACTCGTCGCTGATCGGATTGTAGGTGACTCCTGCAATAATTTCGCCCTTGCGTTCAAGCGCAATGGTGATGGCAAAAAATGGCAACCCGTGCATGAAATTTGAGGTGCCGTCGATAGGATCGATGATGAAACGGTTATCCGGGTCTTTGCCCTTGCTCTCGCCTTCCTCTTCACCCAGAAATCCGTAGGTGGGGCGAGCCTTCGCAAGTTCCATGCGCAACACTTTTTCGGCGCGTGTGTCCGAAGCGGTCACGAAATCTCCGGGACCTTTCATCGACACCTGCAAACTGGCGATTTCACCAAAGTCGCGTTGTACGCCGCGGGCAGCTTTGCGCACGGCGGCGATCATGATGGTCATGGCGGGAGTTGCGGTCACGGGGGTTGTATCCTTGAAATGTTGCAGCCGCTTAGCAAGGCTGGGCGGGGAATACCAGTTTCTTAGTTTGCGGGGGCCGCTTCTGCCGCCACAAATTCCGCTGCCTGGCTTTCTGCATTCTTCTTCTGCCCGGCGGTCAGCTTTTTCATCATGTCGTCCAGCGTCACATCAGGCCGCCCGCCTTTGCTGGCGATGAGGTTCCATTTGGCGGCCTCCACCACATCAGCGGGAACGCCCAGGCCCGCGGCATAGATTCGGGCCAGACGGTTTTGCGCCACAGGGTGGCCGCGGTTTGCGGCGTAGAGCAGCCACTTGATGCCGATGGCCTCATCACGCTGCACGCCTTCGCCGCGCATGACCAATACCCCGTATTCAAGTGCGGCTTCCGGCATGCCCTTCGTGGCGGCGCGCGACAGCCAGTCGGCAGCAGATACCGCATCTTTCGCGACCCCGCGACCATCAAGATAAAGCAGGCCCAAATTATACTGCGCATCCGGCAATTGCTGGTCTGCGGCTTTGCGAAACCAGCCTGCAGCCTTGACCCAATCTGGAGCCGTGCCATAGCGCCCGGCATAGACGAGGCCCAAATTATACTGCGCTTGAACATTGCCGCCGATTGCCCCTTTTTCAAGCCACACCGCAGCGGCTTCGGGGTCAGCCTCGCCCAGTGATGTATCGAGCAACATCATGGCGAGTGAAAATTGTGCACCGGGATGGCCCTTTTCAGCGGCCTTGCTGAACCAGGCTTTTGCACCCTTCACATCAACGCCGGTGCCCAGGCCTTTTTGCAGGAAGGCTCCCATCATGGCCATGGCGCGTGCGTCATCAACGGCGAGAGGTTCGGCAATGGCACGGGCCTCGGTGTAGTTCTTGTCTTCAAACAGCGAAACGGCTTCTTCAAACGTCGCTTCAGCAAAAGCGGCTGTGGCGAAGGCCAGGAACAGTGCTGTGAGAAAAACGCGTTTCATGCTGTCCATTGTGTCATCAAATCCTGGACCACGCGCGTGGCAGTTGCCGCATCGCTCCACATGTCATCCGAGGGACGAATGAAATCAGGATTTTGTGGACGAAGTTGGGCATCCACCTGTGGCTCAATCACAACAGCAGGCACATCCGTCACCTCCTGCCACCAACCAACAATGGGAATGCCTGCGACTTGCTTTGTGGGCGTGAAGGCGACGAAATCAACGCCTGACTCTGCGGCCTCCATAGCCATGTGCCGCGATGCGCCAGCGAGAAATCCCAGCACTTCGTTTTTCAAATTCTTGCGGGCATCATCAACGTGGTCAATATCCGTCATCAGCAAGCCATCAGCTTTCAAATGATGCACCTGGCGCACTTCGGCATCATTCAGGATGACCGCGAGGTTGAGCGCTTGCAATGCGTGCACTGACTTCTGGGTGATGTTGCCAGCGACCAGAATAGTGGCACAATCAGCCGCAGCGCAGGCGGCAGTGGCGCAGTCAAGCAACAGGCTTTCGGCAATGGCATCAGGGGCCACAAGGAACAGGCGGGGTGTCATGCAACAGCCTCTATCAAAGCCTGCCATGCTTTGTCGAATGGACAATTCAGCGCTCTGGTCAGCGCTGGTCAGCGCTGGCCGCGCAAGCGTTCCCGGTTTGGCAGGAACAGGGCCAACAGCCCGAGTGCTGGCAACACTGATGTGATGTGAAATACGGTATTGATTGAGGTGGCATCAGCCAGCACCCCCATAAGCGCCGCACCAATGCCGCCCAGACCGAAAGCCAAGCCGAAGAACAACCCGGAAATCATGCCAACCCGGCCCGGCAACAGTTCCTGCGCATAGACCACCATGGCGGGAAACGCAGACGACAGGATAAGGCCGATCGGGATGGTCAGCGCCACAGACCAGAACTCGTTGGCATAGGGAAGGGCCAGCGAAAACGGCAATGTACCGAGAATGGAAAACCAGATCACGGTTTTGCGGCCGATGCGGTCCCCGATCGGGCCACCAATGAACGTGCCAACCGCAACCGCACCCAGCAAGATGAAGAGGTCGGTCTGCGCCCGTTGTGCAGTCATGTTGAACTTGTCCATGAGATAGAAGGCGTAGAAGGAATGCATGCTCGACATGTAAACAAATTTCGAGAACATCAACGCTACCAGGATGCTCATGCTGAGGGTGATGGTGCGTTGGTCAACATTGCTGGTGGTGGCGCGTGTTTGCGTGCTGGTTTGAGAGAGATGATTGGCAAACCATTTCGCGACCATGGCGAGAATAGACATGGAAGCAATGGCCAGCAGCGCAAACCACAAGATGCTTTTCTGGCCATTCGGAATGATGAACCACGCCGCCAGCAACGGCCCGAAAGACGTGCCCACATTTCCACCCACCTGAAACACCGACTGCGCAAAGCCATATCGCCCACCTGATGCAAGCCGCGACACGCGCGACGCATCAGGGTGAAACATGGCCGAACCAATGCCGATTGATATAGCGGCTGCGAGCAGGGTGATGTAGTTGGGCGCAAGCGCCAAAAGAATGAAACCCAGCAGCGTGAAACAAGGGGCCAGCGGCAAAATCAGCGGCCAAGGGTGTTTGTCGGTGTAGCTGCCGATAAAGGGTTGCAGCAACGACCCTGTGATTTGAAACGCAAACGTCAACAAGCCCACTTGGGTAAATGTGAGAGCATGGCTTTCGCGCAACAGCGGATAGGACGCCAGCATGATAGCCTGCATGCTGTCATTGATGAGGTGGCATCCGGCAGCTGCAAACAACACGGCATAAACAGTGTTGTGGGCCTTGTTCAATGTGCTTGCCGTCATGCCGTTCACGATCCTGAGTGATGCAGGCTTTTACTGTCCAATCGATGTTTCAGGCAAGACGTTCAGCTGCAAGGCTGGCATGTTGTGTCAGGTGGCGTGGTCTTTGGATCATGCGGTGGCTTTCCACCTGCAATCGACGCAAGTTCAACCACATGGCCTGCATCTTCGAACACATAGTAGGGAGTGCTCATCTCCTCGAAGTAAAATCCGGTCGGAGTGCCCGTGTTCCCCAAGACGCCGTGTGAAGTGAGAACAATCAAGACTTTTTGCCATGGGAATTCCGGATGCGGGTTGAGATGATCAACAACACGCGAAGCGGAGATTGGTTCCCAAACTTACTAGTCCCTAGTCCAGCTCATACGATTTGAAGCGCTTTCACCCCTGGCAATTCTTTTCCCTCCAGCCATTCCAGAAACGCGCCGCCTGCTGTGGAGATATACGTGAAATCATCAGCTGCCCCTGCATGGTTCAGTGCTGATACCGTGTCGCCACCACCCGCGACAGTGATCAGTTTTCCGGCCTTGGTGCGTTCTCCTGCATATTGCGCAACCGCATTTGTGGCAGCATCAAAGGGTTCAATTTCGAAGGCACCAAATGGACCGTTCCAGAGCAGTGTATGCGCCCCGTCGATGGCGGATTTCACTTTTTCGACTGTCAAGGGCCCCACATCCAGCATCATGCCGTCAGCGGGAATGGCATCGACGCCGTAGTCATGACTATCGGCACCGGCTTTGAATTCCTTGGCGACGATGGCATCAATGGGCAGGATGATGGCGCAGTTTGCTTTTGCGGCTGTTGCAAGAATGGCCCGTGCCGTGTCCGCCAGATCAGGCTCATGCAGGGATTTGCCCACGCCAAAACCTTGCGCATGGAGAAACGTATTGGCCATCGCCCCGCCGATGACGAGGGCTTCAACTTTTTTCACAAGGTTGCCGAGCAGGTCGAGTTTCGACGACACCTTGGCTCCACCGACAATGGCGATGACGGGCTTCTTCGGCGTTTCCAACGCTGCGGCCAAAGCCGACAATTCGGCCTGCATGGCGCGGCCTGCGTAAGCGGGAATGACATGGGCGATGCCCTCGGTGGAGGAATGGGCGCGATGTGCTGCGGAGAACGCATCGTTGACGAAAATATCACCAAGTCCGCCCAGCATCTTGGCAAAGCCCTGGTCATTCTTTTCTTCGCCAGCGTGGTAGCGCGTGTTTTCCATCAGGATAACGTCGCCCGGTTTCGCGTTCAGCGTGGGCGCAGTCTGCCAATCGGTGAACACGAATTTCACCTTGTGCCCCAGTGCTTTTTCAAGTGCAGGGACCACAGGTTTCAACGACATCTCAGGAACGACCTTACCCTTGGGGCGGTCAAAATGCGCGAGGATAATAACGGCCGCACCCTTGTTGATGAGTTCTTTCAAACTTGGCACAACCCGGTCAATGCGGGTTGTATCCGTCACCACGCCATCTTGGACCGGCACATTGAGATCAAGGCGGATGACAATTTTTTTACCGTGGACATCAACATCATCAAGGGTGCGGAAAGCGGGCATGATCTTCTCCAATGGATTTATGAGCGGCGTACCTCAAGGTATCGCCGGATGGAAGCAGAATGTGTCAGACCAGGGCAAGGCCCTTGGCCACGGAAATCAGTTCGTCGCCGGCATGCAGCTTGTGCGCACCAAAGCGGTCAGCAAATATTTTGCGGACTGACGGCACCAGCGATGTGCCACCGGTGAGGAACACGGAATCAATGTCGTCGTCCGCGCAACCAATATTGTCCATGGTGGTGTTGAGTGCTGTCGCAATGCGTTCGAGATCATCGGCAATCCAGGACTCGAAATCATCACGGCTGATTTTGATGTCGAGATTTTCAAAATGCAGCATCGCTTCGACGTCCGTCGAAAGTTGGCGCTTTACGGCTGACACCGCATCGTAAAGCTCAAGCCCCTTGTTGTGATCGACGATGTGAAAAAACCTCTCAAGCTTTTCCGGCGCTGTTGCATGAACGCTGAGATCCCGCAATTCGGCGTATTCCCTTTTGCTGCGCAAGAACGACAATTCATTCCACCGCGCCAAGGCATGAAACACATGCTTGGGCAAATCCAGCGTCTTGCCGCCCATGCTGCGATATTGTGTGCCAAGGCCCAGATGCGGCAACACGGCATTGACCACGATACGATAATCAAACTGGTCCCCCGCTATGCCAACACCGCCAACACCCAGCACCTCGTGCGATGTATTCGAGAGTTTGAGCACCGAAAAGTCAGTGGTGCCGCCACCGAAATCCGCAATCAATACCGTGGCCGATGTGGTCAGGCGGCGGGCAAAAGCAAGTGCTGCGGCAACCGGCTCATACACGAATTCAATCTGTGGAATTCCAATGGCGGTAAACACGTCGCGGTAACGTTGGAGGGCCAGTGTCTCGTCAGGACTATAGCCCGCAAATTTCACGGGCCGCCCCACAATGATTTTGCCAACAGACGCCAGATCCACCTCACTCAAGCAAAACAACTGCTCGATGAAAGCCTGCATCAAGAGCGTGAACGTATAGGGCTTGTTCAAAATCATTGATTGCCGGAACAGCGGATTGGCCGCATAGGATTTCAGCGACTGGATCAACCGCGTGTCATCCGGAAATTCTGAAAATTCAGCGAGTGCATCACGGCCCACCGCGATGCTGGAATAAGGCTTCGAAGGATCCTGCCAAAGCGCCAGCACCGTGCGCACGGTGTCGAGCAGACCATGCTTGGTATCGAAGTTCAACGTGGTCACATCGCCACCACGGCGCATCGAGACAACAGTATTGGTAGTGCCAAAATCAAGGCCAAGTGTGAGGGACGACATTTTGCCGGGGATATGCTGGTTTGGACTGCAATGCCAGATATAAATGGGTATTTCCTGTGCAGCGGCGAGGCTGCGACTTGAGTTTTGCGGTTTGAGAAATCACTTTACAAATTGTATCCTAGTAGATACATTGCATCAATGAACACGATGGTTCAATCACCGACATTTTCGACGTGGCTGCGGGAATTGCGGGACGAAGTGGCAAAGGCCTTGATCTTGCGCAGAATGATCAGTGCAGAACTGGGCAATTTTGGTGACTGTGAACCCGTGGGCGAAGGTGTTTCCGAAATGCGGGTGCATCATGGGTCAGGCTACCGTGTTTATTTTGTTCGGCGTGGCATGGCTGTTTATATGCTGCTCTGCGGTGGCAATAAGGCAAGTCAGAAAAAGGATATTCGCCTGGCAAAAAAAATGGCGAGAGACATGAAAGAATCAGAAACATGAAACAGAAATCAAAAGTAACATTCACAACGTTTGATGCCGCAGACTATCTCGACAATGAAACTGTCATCGCTGAATTCTTGTCGGCATCGGCACAAGATGAAAACCCCGATGTGCTGTTGAAAGCATTGTCGGCGGTTGCCAAAGCCCGTGGCATGGCACAGGTGGCAAAGGATTCAGGATTGGGCCGCGAGAGTTTGTACAAGGCACTGAGTCCGGGTGCAAAGCCGAGGTATGAAACGATTGCTGCGGTGATGCGGGCGTTGAATGTGAAGATTGAGGTGGGGGTGAGGTGAGTTTTGTGATTGCAACACGCACATCGCGCAAATACAAATGCTTCGGCTATTCTAACTTAGACCAATGTATTTGCGTAATGCTTCTGTAATCAATGTTGTTCCTACCGCTTTGCCCGTTGAGACGACAGCTGCCCCCGCTTTCCCAGCCCATTGCTTTAGTTTAGGTCCCAATCCCTCATCGGTTTCCGTTATATTTTCGCTCTCTCCTAAAATGGCCTTGAGCTCCACGATTTCAGACGGACCAACTCCAAGTGACGACAAAAAATGATGCAACGATTGAAAATCGCCCGCCACTATTTGGTTGGCATGTATGTTGATATCGCCAGTACTTGAACTTAAGACATTATTGTTGCCCAATATAATGTTGACCACATGTGTCTGAACAATTTTGGAGGGAATTGAAGCGATAACATTCCCTGGAATTTTGCCAACTTCCTTTTGCATTTCTAACGCAAATGTCAAAATGCGTGTTCGGACTGTATCGACAACACTAACGAATGCAGCAGAAGGGATTTCTTGCCAAGCTCTATTAAGAGCAAAACTCGCACCAAAAAATTTCTTTTGGTACATAATCGTTAAGTTTGGCGGCCATTCAACGCGAGCCCTGCCGCTACCGCCATTTCCACTTTGATTTCTTAGCTCTTGGTAAGCTGCAATCGGCTCAGTAAGCCTGACTGACTCAGCGAAGTGGCGATGTTCTTCATTCATTAACGCACTTGGCAAAGGTTGGTCATTGATTGTGCTTCCCCCAGTTCCAAGCATTAGACCCTTGGCGGGTGCGTTCACCTCTCTGTAACGAGGTAACTGATCCTCCGCTCCATAGCCGTTAAGTTCTGACTCAACCCATTTTTTCAGAGCGTCATTGTTGAGATGATAAGAAAGCACCAAACAACGGCGCAACAAACCAGCTATGCTGGTATTGTCATCTAAAGATGAAGCGATTACGTCGTCCAAGTGAGTGTTACTGTTCATTTGGTTCACAGTTTGCGAGCTAACATTAATTCTAAATATCAAGACGTTCTAAAGTTGAACAGCGCCAAACTGGATCACCACCGCTCCGCCGCCTTGGCGAGAAAGCTCGACCTCGACATGCCTTTTGCGGCCGCTTTGCGGTCGATCTGGGCCAAGCTACTTTGCGGTAGAGTGATGTTCACGCGCACGGTCAGCTCGTTCACTGCGGGCGCTTTCACCACAATCACAGCCACGGCGTCGGTATAGTCTTTTGACTTTGCAATTGTATCTAGCGAGCTTGGTTCAGGTATGGTTTCACCATCCTCACTCATGCCTTCGATATGAAGGCCCAAGGATTCTTCGATCATGGGGCGAAGATCTTCCAGGGTTTCAGCGGCGGAGATGCAGCCGGGCAGATCGGGAAAGCTTGCTCCGTATGCAGAACCGGGTTCCTTGTGAACGATTGCGATATATTCAGCCATGGCCTACCTCAATTTCATTTGCGCTTGTTTTTCGATGGACCGCAGCGTTCCCAGCGGCACCTCTTGTTTAGGGTGCGGCACCGTCACTCGCCCCAGCTTATCCGGATGTTTAAATTGAACGTGACTGCCCTTCTGGGCAACTTTCAGCCAGCCAGCCTTCCGCAAAAACCCAATAACCTCGCGGCTATTCATGATGTGTATTTATACACACTGCCAACGAATGTCAATCGTATGTTATGTTGACAGTGCGTAACCCTTTTCGCTTCAAGCATCCAGCTTCTCCCGCGCAGCGCTCGCTATAAACGCAGACCGCTTAATGCCAGCACGTGTTGCTGCGGTGTCGATAGCTTCGAGCAGACCTGCATCCATTGTAAGGTTGGCGCGGACGCTGCGACCTGCGTCGAGGACCACTGGGATGATCACTGTGGTTTCGGACTTGGCAGGTTTTTCTTTTTGAAGAATTGCGACAATAGCAGATGCCTTGGGGAAGGGCGTTCCGCTTGATTGTTTATGCCCCAGTACATCACGCAAAGCCTGTGTCGCATCGGCGATGGCGGCTTCGGGTGTGGAGCCTCCGCCAACGCAGCCAGCAATGTCGGGGATGCGAACGCCCCAGACGTTGCCGCCGCCATCAAGAATGCCGACGTAGTTTTGAGTTGAGGGTGATTTCAATTTTGGCTTAAGCAAACTTAAGCGACCTCTTGCTCGTAGTGAAGCACAAGAATATTGGAAATTGGCAATGCTGTAGTTGAAAAGGCCCTGCCGTCATCATCGGAAAATTCGACGAGCAGTTTTGCAGCAGACAACACTTCAACGACGGTACCCACTTGGCCTCGCGCCAGTTTTGATTCCGGAACATCGGTCAGAAGTGCAACGACATCGTACAGTTTTGGGGCCGCATTCATGGCATTCTCCTAGAGTACCCAACATGTGATGAAACGTGGGAAGTTTTCCGCGTGTCTGATCATCCAGTTTGTTCTTACCATAACGCGTCGGTTTTGTCTTGTCAGCAGCATGTCCATGCGCCAGCGTTTGCCGAATTCGTCGTTATCCTGTGAGATGGCTTCAGTATAGCTGAGGCCTCGCAGGATGACTTCACGCAACCACTCAGCATCGTTTGCGGAAATGTTGAGGCTGGATGCGAATTGTCTGGCTTTGTGGCGTCCGCGTGGATGGGTGGTGCTCAGGCAATAGTCGCGGAGCTTGGTCAATTCAAGGAGCGCGGCGATGTAATTGGGAAGTAACGGCATGGGTCAAATGCTCAGGTTTTCAACGTGTGGCCGACACCCCCTCCCGCCTTCGGCGTACTCCCCCGGCCAAGAAGCCGAGGGAGAAAAGGGGATTTCTATCTGCTCGCCGCCTTCACCACTGCTTTCGTCGTGATGCCGAATTTTTCGTAGAGGATTTCGGCGGGAGCACTCGCTCCAAAGCCAGTCATGCCGATGAAGTGTCCGTCCACGCCGATGAAGCGGTCCCAGCCTTGGCGCAGTCCTGCTTCGACGGCGATGCGGATTTTTTCGGTGCCCATGACGTTGGCTTTGTAGGATTTCGACTGCTTCTCAAACAACTCCATGCTTGGCACAGAAACCACGCGGGTGTTGATGCCTTTTTTGTCCAGCATTTCTTTTGCGGCAATGGCGATTTCGACTTCGGAGCCTGAGGCGAAGATGACGGCTTTG
The DNA here is from genome assembly GCA_043754325.1 of Hyphomicrobiales bacterium. GTDB lineage: Bacteria > Pseudomonadota > Alphaproteobacteria > Rhizobiales > Aestuariivirgaceae > Aestuariivirga. The sequence continues at coordinate 2,749 of JAYUVC010000160.1, read as the reverse complement.
GTTTTCTTTGCGTGTGACGCGATTTCGTATGCGCCTTGGGCTGACAGGTTTTTCGCGGAATGGGTCAGGCGGGCGGGTTTCAGTTTTTGTCTTGTGAGCACCAGTGTGGACGGCGTGGTCTTGCTTTCCAGTGCGATCTGCCAGCATTCAACCGCTTCCACGGCGTCACAGGGGCGCATGACGATGTGGTTGGGGATGACGCGGACGGCGGCCAGATGTTCGACAGGTTGGTGGGTGGGGCCGTCTTCGCCGAGACCTATCGAATCATGCGTCATCACGAAAATGCTGCGAATACCCATGAGCGAAGCCAATCGCATCGACGGGCGGCAGTAATCGGTGAAGCAGAAGAAGGCACCACCATATGGAATCACACCGCCGTGCAGGGCCATGCCGTTCATGGCGGCGGCCATGCCGTGTTCACGGATGCCCCAATGCATGTAGCGGCCCGCATAGTCAGCGGCGCTGAACACTTTCAAATCCTTGGATTTGGTGTTGTTGGAGCCTGTGAGATCGGCCGAGCCGCCAATGGTTTCCGGCACTGCGGGGTTGATCACGTCCAACGCGTTTTGCGATGAGTTGCGGGTTGCGATGTGAGGAGGGTTTTTCGCCAGTGCTTTTTTGTAGTCGGCAATGACAGCACCGAAATTGGCGGGCAAGTCGCCTTTGAACAGGCGGGTCAATTCAGCCTTCTGACTCGATGACGCAAGGCGGCCTTCCCACTCTTTGCGGGCGTCGGCACCACGTGCGCCCACGGCCCGCCATGCGTTGAGAATATCAGGGGGAATGACAAACGGAGCAGCGTCCCAACCCAATTCCCCACGCACAAGTGCGATTTCCGCATCACCCAGCGGCGAACCGTGGGCCTGGTAGGAATCTTTCTTGTTGGGTGAACCAAACCCGATGATGGTCTTGGCGGCAATCATCACCGGGCGATCTGAGGTTTGCGCTTCTGTGAGGGCGCGTTCAATATCGGCCTGGTCAAGGCCATCGCAGCGAATGGTTTTCCAGCCGCTCGCGTCAAAGCGCTTTATCTGATCGGTTGAATCCGACATCGACACGCGGCCATCAATCGTGATGTTGTTGTCGTCCCAGATCACAATCAGGTTTGAAAGTTTGAGATGCCCGGCAAGTCCCATTGCTTCCTGTGAAATGCCTTCCATCAAACAGCCATCACCGCAAATGACATAGGTCTTGTGGCTCATCAGCCCATCACCAAATTTGGCGTTGAGGTGCCGTTCCGCAATGGCAAAACCAACGGAATTGGCAATACCTTGTCCAAGTGGCCCGGTGGTGGTTTCAATGCCGGTGGCGTGGCCATATTCGGGGTGGCCTGCGGTGATTGAACCCCATTGGCGGAAGTTCTTGATCTGCTCCATCGTCATGTCCTTGTAGCCCGTGAGGTGCAACAACGAGTAGAGCAGCATGGAGGCGTGGCCTGCCGAGAGGATAAAGCGGTCACGGTCTGGCCAATGCGGGGCCGTGGGGTCGAATTTGAGGAACTTGGAAAACAACACTGTTGCCACGTCAGCCAGCCCCATGGGCGCACCGGGGTGGCCGGAATTGGCCTTTTGTACGGCATCCATGGCAAGCACGCGGATGGCATTGGCCATGGTTTTGGGGGAAACGTCGGTCATGTCGGTGCATCCTTGGGATAAGCGGGCCAGATCGGCCAAGGATACCCGCAGACGGATATGTGTCAATCGTTTGGCTGACACAATTTATGAGCGTTTGCTTCTCCCGCAACTTAGCCGTATCATGCAACATGTTAGGATGACTTGAGAATTTGCATCCTGGGCATTTTGGTCGTAGAGGGGCAACAATGGCTGAGGCTCGAAAATTTGATGAAGCACTGGTGCGTTTTGAGCGTGCCATCACAAAAGTGGAACAGGCAACCGTGCACCGCCGCGAAACTGTGTCACGGCTTGAAGTGCTTGAAAAACAAGCTGTTAGCCTGCATGTCGAGCGCCAACAGCTGGACTCAGATTTGGGCCGCGTGCGGGCCAAGGCCGCAGAACTGGTGGATACCTCGAAGAAGGCTGCAGGCAAGATTGATTCTGCCGTCTCCCGCATCCGCGCTGTGCTTTATTCAAACAGTGGAGGCGAATGATGGCGAATGTCGTCGTCAACATCGCTGGCCGCCCCTACACCATGCAATGCCCGGACGGTGAGGAAGATCACCTGAAGGACCTCGCCAAACTGCTTGACACCGAAGTGTCCCGCATCCGGCAAAGCGTGGGTGCCATTGGCGACATTCGCCAATTGGTCATGGCAGGCCTGATGGTCGCCGACCGCTTGTCAGAAGCCACACGCCGCATGGAAACCCTGGAAACCGATAACCAGTCGTTGCGCGAATCCCGGAACACAGCACTGGGCCAGATCAAGACGCTGGAAGACAACTTTTCCCGTGCACTGGATATTGCCGCGGAAAAAATGGAAGAACTGGCGAAGTAAGCTGACGTTTTGCTGACAATTGCCGTCCGTTTCCTGTCAGCGATGATCCGGCAAATACATCCTCAAGGCAGTTCAGCCTGAGGAGATCCGGAAATGAAAAATATACTTCTTGCATCAGTAGCTTTTGTGTTGGTCGCTGCGACCACGAGTTTCGCCGCCGCCCCAATTGGAAATGCGCCAACGGCACCAGCCTTAAACACCGTTCTGCAAATGCTGGCTGACAACGACAGCAGTGGCAACAGCGGAGGTGGCGGAGGCGATGACAGTGCCGGCCAAGACAGCGGTGATGACCACGGCG
>JAYUVC010000159.1:0-2550 GCA_043754325.1 Hyphomicrobiales bacterium | reverse complement strand
CTGCAAATCTGTATCCGCGCTCTCGACTATTGCCCACCCAACGACATCACCTTTGGCGACTACCTGCGTGCGCTTATCACTGCCGATCTCGACGCCGCTGCCGAGGACAGGGGCGGCTATCGCCTCGCGTTGATTGAGGCATTTCGTGCGCGCGGCATTTTCCCCGAACGTCTCCTCACCTTCTCAGCCGCAAGCCTCACATGGGACACCGCACACTTCCCCGAACCGCAGGACAAGGTCATCAAGGATATCGCCACACGGCTAAAACCCAAAATCCGCGAATTGCGCGACTGCAAAACCCGCAAGGAGTTGTATGAAAAATCGCGGGACTTGCGCAGCGGTCTCCATGAAGAGCTCGACATCAAAAAATTTGCGGGCAAGCCCGAGGCCCTTGAGTCCCTCCTCAATCAGCTCGGTTTGACCAGCAAGCCTGTCTCGCAACTATTCGGCGAAAAATCGAAAAAACTGAACTTCCTGAAAAAAGGCGGAAAAGGCTTCGACAACAATCAAATCCCCAAAATCGAAGTGCACATGATCAGGCCAGCCGAGCGTGTCAACCGGGACAACACCATGATTGAACAGGTCCTGATCAGCCTGACCCAGAGTGTGCATGTAGAATTCGACCATGATGGGAAAAAACAGGAAATGAAATTCCGCGGTGGATGCACGCTGGTTCTCAAGGCGGGCGCGGAAATCGATATCCAATACATTGTGCGGAAAAACCTGAAGAGCTTTGAGCGTTTTGAACGTCAACGAAAGTACCAGTTTGAAGACCCGGACAACGTCGTGGCCCTGACGTCGACCTACGACGAACCCACTTCACCGGCGACACTGAATTTCAAGCATCTTCACGCACATTGAAGAAAGGCAGATACCATCATGGGCATTGACGTCACAATTCGCATGTATCGCCTGAACGAACTCGGCGACTGTTTTTTTCTCCGCTTTGTTGACGGGGAAAAGTCCTGCAACATGCTGGTGGATTGCGGCAGTTTCCGCAACAGCAAGAAATCCATAGCCCGCCTCACTGAAATTGTCACTGACATCAAAAGCAATTTGCAGGGCGAAAATCTTGATGTGGTCGTGGGCACACACCAGCACAATGATCACGTCAACGGATTTCACCATTGCAGGGAGTTGTTCCAGCGCATCGGCATCAACGACGTGTGGCTGTCGTGGCTGGATAATCCAAGCGACAAACTGGCCAAGAGCACGGCCGAAGAGTTTTCAAATTTGCGGAAGAGTCTCACTGAAGCCATGCGGCTGCGCAGCAAGAAATTGAAGCTGGGTGCCGACAGGAAAGCAGCTGATTTCGAGTTCCTTGAGGCTTCGGCAATTTTGGCAGCTGGTACTGCTCCGTTTGTGCCGCAGGACGCCATTGATACACTGAAAAAACTAGGCAAGCGCGAACCCCAATTCCTGTTGCCGGGAACAACCGTTTCACTTCCAAATATTGCCTTGTCAAAACTCCGGCTGCATGTGCTTGGTCCACCACGTAATCGCGAGCAATTGCATGACATCACCCCTGGTGAAGGAGAATCCTATGACAAGCATCTGCAGGCCGCCGGCAAATCATCCCGGCGTTTGTTGGAGGCTTTGAAGATCTCACTCGGAAACAATCAACGGGAAGGCCGGGACTACCCCTTCAACAAAAGGTACAAAGTCATCCGGCCATCAAAACAAAAGGGCAATGAATCTGTCTACACCCTTTATCGCAATAGGGAAAACACATGGCGCAAAATTGATACCGACTGGATGGAAGGTCTGGATAGCCTGGCCCTTTACATGGACAGCTACACCAATAACTCAAGTTTGGCATTTGCCATAGAATGTGTCGAGAGCGGCAAGGTGCTGTTGTTCCCGGCTGACGCACAGACTGGCAACTGGTTGAGCTGGCGCAGCCTGAAATGGTCCGACGCAAGCCTGAAAACCGATGACCTGCTGAAACGAACCATGATCTACAAGGTCGGGCACCACGGCAGTCATAACGCCACATTGGTCGCGGCTCTGGAAATGATGAGTGAAGGCAATCTCTCGGCCCTTCTCCCAACCCATAAGGACGACCCCAACATCACCAAGACCATACACCCCTGGCAAATGCCCGCTGCAAAATTGAACGAAAGATTACTTCAAAAAACCGGTGGTCGCATTTTGCGCCACGATGGCGTATTTGATGGCGACGGCGACCCGAAGACGGCGAGAGGCAAAAAGCTTTGGCAGAAGGTCAATATCGAAGTGCGCGAGGAGAGCCTCTACTACGAGTTGGTTGCCAAAAATCTGTAGGCGGCAGTCGATCCAGGCGGTCAAGCCGCCATCAGGCGATTGACCTCGTTTACCAGGTCGCGCAGGTGAAACGGCTTTGACAGCACCTTGGCATCCTTGGGCGCGCGTGAGTCCGGGTTCAGGGCGACCGCTGCAAATCCGGTGATGAACATGATCTTCAATCCAGGATCAAGCTCAGCCGCACGACGGGCAAGCTCAATGCCGTCCATTTCCGGCATGACGATGTCCGTGAGCAGCAAGTCGAAATTGTCCTGCTTGATTTCTTCA
>JAYUVC010000158.1:0-2712 GCA_043754325.1 Hyphomicrobiales bacterium | reverse complement strand
ATTCAACGACTTTACGGCACTGTTCTGTCAAGCCATAGGCAAACCATGGCCAGCAATTCCGCCTCATCCGTCAAGGCCATGCTGCGCGCCGTGGAAGCCAAAGCCGGCAGCCAAAGCTGCTCATAATATTTTCTGCAATCGAAGTTTCAGGGCCGTCACGCGCAAGTGTGGCGGCCTTGAGTTTTCATCGCCCGTGCCAAAAATGCGTCACATTCAATTAACATTGCCAAATAAGACGAAATAAACTGTCTACTAAAAAGCGACAAAATATCGAAAATATAAGACCAAATTTACCCAAACTCTTCAGCCCGCCTTAAAGCCGCCCGCGTAGTTTGGCCTCAACAAGGGGAACGGACAAAGAAGCCGCCCCTCAAAACAAAAAGGGATAGGTGGATAACATGAATACCCAAGTGATGGTCAGCACGACCTTGCAACCCGTTGAAGCCAAGCGCCAGCATATCAAGCACCGTTATATGGAAGCGCTCACATTGATTGAGCGCCTTCATCGCAGGCTGCTGGACGTCATCAAGGATGATTTCGAGCGCACCGGCGAAAAGGAAGTCAACCCGGTTCAAGCCTTGCTGTTGTTCAACATCTCCGATTCGGAATTGACCGCCGGTGAATTGAAAACCCGCGGCCATTACCAAGGCTCCAATGTTTCATACAATCTGAAGAAACTGGTGGAAGCAGGCTATGTGAACCATGAACGTTCAGTATCCGACAAGCGTTCAGTGCGTGTCAGCTTGACAGCCAAGGGCCTCGAAATCCGTGGCCGTGTGGATGCGCTTTACAACCGCCAGCTCCATGCCATCGAAGATGTGGTGGGCCTGTCGGTCGAAGAGTTCGACCGCATGAACAAGGCCCTGACACGATTGGAACGCTATTGGACCGATCAGATTCTCTATCGCCTCTGATAGAGACTTGAAATATCGCATTCTCAAGCCACGAAAAGGGGAAAAATCCCGCTTTTCGGGGCTTTTGCTGTTCTGAATGTTGCCCAAAAACCTCATCTCAACGTTTTTTATCCTGCGACCTTCTTTCTGCCTTCGAATTCTGATTCTTGCGCCTCCAAATGTGCGGATTGCGGATTGTAGTCTGGCCGAGTCGTCTTTTTTTGACGAATGAACAAGAGGCTGGTAAAACAGTCAGAATTGCATGGCATTTGTGTGCCGGGAACTGAGGCGAAGTATGCGTGGTATCGAAAAGTTGAAAACCCAATCAGAACGGGCAACCAAATTTTTTGGTTGCCTGATGGCTGCGGTGTTGCTCGTGGGCGTTTCAAACTTGGCCCTTGCATCGGGCGTACCGCCATCCAACACCAAAACACCAACTGTCAGCGAAGTTCTCGTCGGCAAGAGAATAACACCGATGATCACGGCCGATAGTGCAGATCGCCTGTCTGCTATCGCCAACCGCTATCGCGATATCATTGCCAATGGCGGTTTTCCGAAAGTGCCAGGTGGCAGCCTGAAAAAGGGCAGCCGAGGCAAGGCTGTCGTTGCGTTGAATCGCCGCCTGTTTCTGGATGGCTATTTGCGCCGCGAAGCAACCCAAGGTGAATTTGCCGAAATTTTCACCAGCGCCACTGAAGATGCGCTTATGCGTTTCCAGCTCAACATGGGTTATCTGCCGACGGGCAAGATTGACGGCCCGACGCTGCAGTCCCTGAACAAGCCAGCTGAAATTCGCTTGCGCACCATTGAAGCCAACATTGAGCGGCTGCGCGTTTACGGTCAAAACCTCGGCGACCGTTATTTGGTCGTCAATGTTCCCAGCCAGCAAATTGAAACGGTCAGCAACGGAAAAGTCTATTCCCGCCACAACGCCATTGTCGGCAGGCCTGATCGTCCGACGCCGGTTGTGGCAACAGCTTTGGCCGACGTCAATTTCAATCCCTATTGGAATGCACCCATTTCAATTGTCGAACGCGACATCCTGCCCAAACTCCGCAACGGGAATTCCATATTCGCAGAAATGAACATGAAAGTGTTCCAGGGCTTTGGTGGTCCGGAAGTTGACCCTGCTACCGTTGATTGGCAAAGCGCCAATCTCGAAGCTTACCACTTCCGCCAGGAACCCGGCGAAACCAGCGCCATGGCAACGGGAAAAATCAATTTCCCCAGCCCTTTTGGCATTTACCTGCATGACACGCCGGAACGTCAACTCTTCAAGACCGGTCAGCGTTTTTACAGTTCTGGTTGTGTGCGGGTGGAAAAATTTGATACCCTGATGGAATGGGTTCTGAATGGGCAAGAAGGCATCGGTCGATCGCAAATTGCTGCCCTTGCGGAAACTCTTGAACGCAAAGACGTGAAACTCGAGACTCCTCCCCAACTTCGCGTCACTTATTTGACGGCTTGGCCAGTCGGGGAAACTGTAGCGTTCCACCATGACATCTATGAACTCGATGGGACTGGTTTCACCGTCGGTCAACCTTTGCCTGTTGGCGAAACCAGCGACGAAGGTTTGCGTTATGTGCTGAAACCCGTGCCACGGAAAGCTGGCAGCGTTGACGCCTTTGAAGCCGATGGCTTTGACTTGTTCAAAGGAAGAAAACGCAGGGATGGCGAAGGCGTGGTTGTGGATGGACCAAGAAAAAAACGCAAATCACTATTTGGCAGCAGTCTTTATGAAGAAGATGCCGACGCCTCAGACCGGGGAATTGAGGAACAGACGCCGACAATACCTGCATTGAAGAAAACCACCGCAAAG
>JAYUVC010000157.1:0-3642 GCA_043754325.1 Hyphomicrobiales bacterium | reverse complement strand
GGCGAACTGTTCCGGGCATGGGTTGAGCAAATCCTCGTTCCCACCTTGAAGCCTGGCGACATCGTCATCTGGGACAATCTGCCCACCCACAAGAACCAGACCGCACGCATGGCAATCGAAGCAGCGGTTGCAAGCATCAAGCCGCTGCCCTCCTACAGCCCCGACCTCAATCCCATCGAAAAAGCATTCTCCAAACTCAAGGCAAAGCTCCGCAAGGCAAAACCCCGCAATTATAGAGCCGTCAACCACTGGATCGTCAAAATCTGCAAAACCTTCTCGCTCCAGGAATGCATGAACTACTTCAGGAGTTGCGGCTATTCAAACCAACCCGGAACCGCTCTAAATCGCGGGACGCACCGGGCAGATGCATGCTGCCAACTTGAAGCGTCACCCGCGTACTGAATTGGTTGCCGTTTACGATGTGAACCGCCAGGCGGCAGAGCTGCTTTCTGCGACGCAAGGCGTTCGCGCCGCAGCAAGCCCTGAGGAAATTTTCTCATCTGCAACTGTTGATGCCGTACTGATTGCGACCGCAACCCCCACACACGCCGACAATATCGAAATGGCGGTTGCTGCTGGCAAGGCCGTGCTGTGTGAAAAACCAATCGACCTCAGTCTGGCGCGCGTCAACGCCTGTGCCGCGAAAATAAAGGGGACCAAGGTTCCGATCCTGCTTGGCTAGCGGAAGCCGCCTATCTGTCCATGCGCGAAAGGCGCGTGGTGAAAGTGTCTGAAATTTTGGACGGGTCGCAGCCGCGATGAGCGAACACCGGGTTAGAATATTCTGTTGCAGGGAAATACATACTGCAATATAGGTTGCGGAATAAGCTGCTTAAAGCAGTAAGGCGGAAACGAGCTGCCAAAAGGGAGAAGTAGTGTTTTGGCTTGCTTTTTCGAAGTGATGTTCTGCGCATCCATGATGCAAAGGCACAAAAGTGAGATGCCCGATGGCCTTGCTTGAAATCCGGAATGTTGCCAAGTATTTTGGCGCAATTCATGCTGTCAGTGATGTCAGTTTTTTGGTCGAACCCGGTGAGGTCGTCGGCTTGATGGGTGACAATGGCGCTGGCAAATCCACCATGGTCAAGCTGATTGCGGGCAATTTCCCGCCAACCCATGGTGATGTCGTCATTGATGGCGAAGTATGCCATTTCAACAAGCCCATTGAGGCACGGGCCAAGGGCATAGAAGTTGTGTACCAGGACCTGGCGTTGGCTGACAATTTGACCGCTGCGCAAAATGTGTTTCTGGGACGTGAGGTCAAAAAGGGCTTTTGGCCGTTCCGCATTCTCGACAAGAAGGCCATGATCGACAAGTCTGGCGAACTGTTCCAGGAACTGAAATCCGAAACGCGCCCGATGGACCTTGTGCAGAAAATGTCCGGTGGCCAGCGGCAGGCCGTTGCCATTGCGCGAACACGTTTGTCGAATGCCAAACTTGTCATCATGGATGAACCGACAGCAGCCATATCGGTACGCCAGGTTGCAGAGGTTCTCAATCTCATTCATCGATTGAAGTCCCAAGGTGTTGCAGTGATGTTGATCAGCCACCGGATGCCCGACGTTTTTGCCGTGTGCGACCGTATCATCGTCATGCGGCGGGGCACCAAGGTTGCCGACAAGGCAACAGTAAAAACATCACCAGAAGAAATCACCGGTCTTATCACAGGAGCCATCCGTGCAGCCTGAAGCCAAAGCAGCCAGCGAGACCGGCAATGTCGCCATCACTGATGTTATCGGCCTGAAACAGCAAACCGTATGGCAAGCCATCTGCGGCAGCCAGTCGTTTTGGGTGGCAGTTGCCTTGCTGGCGCTGATGGCGGTCATGACCGTGATCCAGCCCAGCTTCGGCACACCCCAGAACCTGACCAATGTGACACGCAATTTTGCGCCCTTTGGCATCATGGCGCTTGGCATGACGCTGGTCATCATCACTGGTGGCATCGATCTTTCGATTGGTTCGATCATGGGGCTGGTTGCCATCATTGCGGGGTTGTTGCTGACAGCTGGATATCCTTGGTACATTGCCTTCGCGGCCGGCCTGCTCACGGGGCTTGCCTGTGGCATGATCAACGGTTTCTTTGTGGCTTATGTGGGCATGCCGTCTTTCGTGGTGACGCTTGGCATGCTGTCGATTGCGCGATCCTTGGCGGTGGTCTTCTCGGGCAACCAGATGCTTTATAAATTTGGGCCGGATGCACCAATTGTAAAAGCGATCGGGCAATCTAAATGGCCTGCGCGTACCCCAGATGGCTGGATGCCGACCTGGATGCCCGAATTGTCGTCACATTTCTGGCTCATGATCCTGCTCGCACTGGTACTCGGATATGTTTTTAATTTCACCGCTTGGGCACGACACTTGATGGCGATAGGTGGCAATGAAAATGCAGCGCGACTCACAGGTGTTCCCGTGAATTGGGTGAAGTTCCAAACCTATGTGTTCTCAGCCTTGTCTGCTTCCGTCGCTTCTCTGCTGTTGCTGGGGTATAATGGCTCGGCCATCAACGCGCTTGGTCAAGGTTATGAGTTGCGCGTGATAGCTGCGGTTGTCATCGGTGGGGCGAGCCTCATGGGTGGCTCGGGCACAGCATTTGGCGCCATCATCGGTGCAGCGTTTCTCGAAGTTATTCGAAACGCGCTGTTGATGGCGGGCATAGATTCAAATTGGCAGGGCACATTTGTGGGCGGCCTGATCATTTTCGCCGTTCTGATCGGCATGCGCACGCCTGCTGGCAAACCCTTGATCGCTGAGTATCTGGAGCGCCTGAAGCCCAGGACCTGATCGCAAGATCCGTGGCCGCTGCGGTTCAGCGGAATTCAAACTGGAGGAAAGACAATGAAAAAGAAAATCTTGATGCTCGCCTGCGCCCTCTGTGCGTTGACGGCAGTTGCTTCGAACGCACAGGCAAAGTTCGTGTTTGCCCTCGTGCCGAAAAACATGAACAACCCGTTCTTTGATCAAGCCCGTGACGGCTGCAAAAAGGCCGAAGCAGAGTCGAACGGCGCTTTCGAATGCATGTACATCGGACCCGGTGAACATGGCGGCGGTGACGAACAAGTTGCCATCGTGCAGGACCTCGTGGCCAAGAAGGTTGACGGCATTGCTGTTGCTCCTTCCAACGCAGCAGCCATGGCTGTGGCACTGCAAGCCGCCAAGGAAGCCGGCATTCCCGTGCTGACGTGGGACTCAGACGTGCTGCCTGAAAACAAAGACCTGCGCGTGGCCTATATCGGCACGCACAATTACGAAATTGGTACGAACCTTGCCAAGATCGTGAAAGCCGTGAAGCCAAAGGGCGGCACGATCTGCATCCAATCCGGTGGTGCCGCTGCGGCCAACCACAACGAACGGATGAAAGGCATTCGTGACGAACTGGCCGGCAAGGAATCTGCTGCCTCACCTGGCGACCCTCTGACCGGCCAGAATGGCTGGACGGAAGCGGCAGGTTGCCCGCTTTACACCAACGATGATTTCCCGGTGGCGGTGCAGCAGTTCCAGGACTTCATGGCGGCCAATCCTACACTTGACGCTTTTGTGCCAACGGGTGGCTTCCCGCAATTCGTGCCTGATGCAAACCGTGCGGCTGTAGGCCCTTACAAGGACAAGATTGCCTCGAAGGCACTCGCCCTTGTTGTGGCTGAC
>JAYUVC010000156.1:0-11159 GCA_043754325.1 Hyphomicrobiales bacterium | reverse complement strand
CGGCATGTCGGGTGGCGTGGCCTATGTGCTCGATGAAGACAAGAGCTTCGAAAGGCGCTGCAACCTTTCCATGGTTGATCTGCAACCCATCCCCGAAGAAGAAGAACTCCTCGAAAAGCACCAGCACCACGGCGGCGATTTGGAGCACCATGGGCTGGTGGATATTACATCCGGCATGGACAAGCATGATGCCACGCGTATTCATGAATTGCTGGCACGCCATGTGAAATATACAGACTCGTCGAAGGCCAAAACCATTCTTGCGAACTGGGCCACCTACTTGCCCATGTTCGTGAAAGTCATGCCAGTGGAATATGCGCGAGCGTTGGCGGAGTTGGAAAAGGCGCAGGAAACCAGCAACGGCTTGACGGTTGGCGTGAAGCGGAGCGCGTGATCAGTGAAGCTTTACTCCACCAAGAATGGATTTTGGATGCGAACCCGGCCAATCATCTGGCCATGGTTCAAGTCTTCAGTGTACAGAACATCACAGCCCGAAAGTTCAGCGGCTGCGATGATGTTTGCGTCATATATGCTGATGAAATGGTTTCTGCATATTTCCACAGCACGCACTTGGCATTCCAAGGTAAGTGGAACAACAACACAAAATTCTGCTGCAGATCCTAGAACGTCGTCAACTATTGACCATTCAATCTTGAATTTATTGCGAGCAACACGCACAAACTCATTCAAAACCTGGACACTGATCGTGTGTTCTTGGCGCAACAATCTTTCAGCAATAGCAGCCTTTTCAGGGTCAGCCCCTACCAAATATATTAAGATGTTGGAATCGAGAAAGAATCTAGTCTTCACGCGAGTTGGCCTCGTCTCGATCAAACTTATAGTCCGAAGGCCATGTTACAGTCTTGCGAAATTCTGCAAGACGTTGAAGCCGTTCTTCACGAGTGATTTTTCGCGCAATCTTCACAGAAGGTTCTTCTCCCATGCCAGGGATGGAATAAAGTTCATCTCCTTCCTTGACGCCAAGGCGTTCAACCATTTCTGCAGGCAACCTGATCGCCAGACTGTTCCCCCATTTCGAAACTTTCATCACAACCTCCATGGATATACATTAAGCCCTAATGTATATCACAAATTGGCACAGGTGTAAACCAATGAAAACAACCTATGACGATGAAGCCAATGCGCTTTACGTAAAGTTTTCCAACGAAGCGGTGGCACGGACGGAAGAACTGCGCCCTGGCATGATTTTGGACTACGACAGCCAAGGCCACATCATTGGTTTCGAAATGCTGGATGCAAAAACGCAACTTTCTGCGGCCGCCATCAGGTCGCTCGCCGCAGCTTGAATTAACAGGAACAATCACATGGGCAAGATCACAGGCTTTCTCGAAATCGACCGTCAGGAACGCAAATATACCCCGGCGGCGGATCGCATTCGCCATTACAATGAATTCACCATCCCGCTCGGCGATGACGGCACCCGGAAGCAAGCGGCGCGCTGCATGGATTGTGGGATTCCGTATTGCCACAACGGTTGCCCGGTGAACAACCAGATCCCCGATTGGAACGATCTGGTTTACAACAACCGTTGGGAGGAAGCCTCGCGCAACCTGCACTCCACCAACAACTTCCCGGAATTCACCGGCCGCATTTGCCCTGCCCCGTGTGAGACGTCATGCACCCTCAATCTTGAAGATGCGCCCGTTACCATCAAGTCGATTGAATGCGCCATTGTCGACAAGGCTTGGGAAAATGGCTGGGTGAAGCCCATCATCGCCTCAGAAAAAACCGGAAAGAAAGTCGCCATCATCGGCGGTGGTCCTGCAGGTTTGGCGGCGGCACAACAACTCGCCCGCGCCGGCCACAATGTTCATTTGTTCGAAAAAAACGCCAAGGTCGGTGGACTGATGCGCTACGGCATTCCCGATTTCAAAATGGAAAAGCATTTGATTGATCGCCGCGTTGACCAGATGGAAGCCGAAGGTGTGACCTTCCACTACGGTGCACATATCGGCGTGACGCAGGATGCAAAACAGCTCACTGATTCATTCGACGCCGTGTTGATGTGCGCAGGCTCCGAAAAAGGCCGCGACCTGCCCATTCCCGGCCGTGACCTTGCAGGCGTGCATTTCGCCATGGAATTCCTGCCACAGCAAAACCGCCGCGTGTCAAAGGAAAGCCCGCTCGACAATCATCCCATTCTCGCCACGGGCAAGCACGTCGTTGTCGTCGGCGGTGGTGATACAGGCTCAGACTGCATTGGTACATCTATTCGTCAGGGTGCATTGTCGGTGACGCAAATTGAAATCATGCCCATGCCGCCTGAAAAGGAAAACAAGGAACTCACCTGGCCGAACTGGCCGATGAAAATGCGCACGTCGTCGTCACAGGCAGAAGGTGCCATCAGGGATTTTGCAGTCGCTACAGTCGCCTTGGAAGGCGAAGGCGGCGTTGTGAAAACCCTGAAATGCGCCCGCGCCGGATCTGATTTCAAACCGGTTGCAGGAACGGAATTTGAGTTGAAGGCCGATCTCGTGTTGCTCGCCATGGGTTTCGTTCACCCCGTGCACGATGGCATGGTGAAAAACCTCGGCGTCAAACTGGACAGTCGCGGAAACGTCGAAGCCAACATGAAGGACTACAAGACAACGGTCGAAAAAGTCTTCGCCGCAGGCGACACCCGCCGTGGCCAGTCCCTGGTGGTCTGGGCCATTCGCGAAGGCCGCCAGGCGGCACGCGCAGTGGATGAATTCCTGATGGGTTCCACAACCCTGCCGCGTTGATGTTAAATTTTACGGCGCGGCTGGCACACTGAAATCGTCAAATCGTCCGGCTGGCGCATCGGCAACAGTGCCAGTATTGAAAAGGCTTTGCGCCTGACTGCCAGACTTTGCCGTCAACCTGACGTCAACAGTCGGGACTTCTGCATTCAAAGCGCGGCGTTGCACAACTGACAAAGGCGCAACTGTGGTTGGCAAAACTTCATCGGCACGAAATGTTATCTGTTCACCGTCCAGACCTTCTTGTCCAAAACGCGGTGGCGCTGGAGCAGGTGAGATGGGTGCTACCGCCGTGGCGACGTTGGCTGAAACAACAGGACGTGGTGGCACAACAGCGGCAGCACCGGTGGCCAGGCGATTGATTTCCGCCATTACCAACTGCCCAAACCTGTTGTTGCCCTGTTTAAAGAATGCAATGCCGTCACGGGCACGAAGTTTTCGCTCCACACCGGTTTCGTCAAGCCCGCGATCCGTGTAGCCTCCATCAGCTGCCAAAAAATTCCGCCGCACATCGACAAAATGCCCACCCTGGGCCGTAACCTGCTTTGCGTGAATATCACCAAGGTAGCGCATGTCAGCGTCAAACCCGGTATTTTGCATCGGCGGAATGCTGACCCAAACCGCCACGGCATTTGCGGCTTTTATGGCCGCCAGCAAATCCTCAACATTGGCCTTATAACCCGTCATCCAGTCGGCTGAGCGAAATGCATAACGGGCGTCGCCATTGCGAATATCCTGGCGGTCATTGACGCCAACCAGAACCACCACAGCATCAACGGGCCTGTCGGCGACAATTTTTGCAATGGCACTGGGCCAATCATAAATCTCGGTCCGCGAAAGACCGGATGACTCGTTGAAGCGGTTGACGATTTCATATCGGGGATCATCTTGTGCCATGCGCGCCATGCCCGCACCCAGTCCGCCAGCCAAACTGTCTCCCACCACAAGAATGCGATAGATACCATCTGCACCACCGAACCCGTCGGGTGTTGCGACGACAGGTGCAACAGGATCTGGAAATACCTCTGAACCCATCAACGGTTCATGCAACGCCGGTTGTTGTTGCGCATGCGCTGCAAACGGCAACAACGCCACAATGAGAAAAAACCAAAGCCTGAGACCTGTTGCTTTCATGCCAACAAAACTACGAGCCTTTGCGCAACAGCTCAAGCACCTTGCGCGATGGCGTGCCATCAAGCGGTGCGCCCACTTTTTTCTGGAAGCCGATCACCGCTTCGTAGGTGCGTGCTCCAAAACGGCCATCAGCCCCACCTGTTTCAAATCCCGATGCTGACAGGCGCTTTTGCATTTCAACCCGTTCGGCAAATGTGAGATCAAAATTTACGTCGGGCCACGACGCCTGAATGCCAGCCCCGCCACGAATGCGATCTCCCAGATGCCCCACAGCCACAGCGTAAGAATGTGAGAAATTATAATCCATGATGGCCTGAAAATTCTTGGTGACCAGAAAAGCCGGGCCCTCAATGCCTTGTGGAATCATCACAAAGGCCTGCGCCTGCGGAGAACCAAATTTCGCAGCCGTCGCAGGCTGCACACCCATTTTCGACCACTCCGCCACCGACTTCCAGTGCGAACGTCCGATCAAGGCCCGGTTGAATTTTGGTGGCAACTTCACTTCCCAGCCCCAGGGCCGATCACTCTTCCAGCCAGCCTTGGCCAGATAATTCCCGGTGGACGCCAATGCATCCTCTTTCGAACCCCAAATGTCCTTCTTCCCGTCACCGTCCCAATCAACAGCATAGGAAATATAGCTTGTCGGAATAAATTGTGTGTGCCCCATGGCCGCCGCCCATGAGCCTGTAAAATTCTCAGGCGTACGCAGACCCTTCTGCAAAATCTTGAAAGCGGCAACAATCTGTCCCTTGGCATAGTCGCGCTTGCGGCCTGCATAAATCAAGGTTGCCAGCGAGCGCAAAACGCTCATGGAGCCCTTGTCTTTGCCAAAGTTTGACTCCATGCCCCAGATGCCAAGCAATATGCCGCGGTTGACGCCATATTTCTTTTCAATCGCATCAAGCAACGCATCGTTCTCGGCCAGCATGGCCTTGCCGCTTTCAATGCGAATAGGTGTGACAGCCTTCGCCAGATATTCCTGTGTGGTGGAGGTAAACTCCGGTTGGGTCTTCGCCAGTTTCAGCACAACAGCATCAGGCTCGGTGATGCCCGCAAAACCGCGATCAAACAATTCACGCGAAATCCCGGCGGCTTTCACCTGCGGCCAAATCGTGCTTTCAATAAAAGCCTCAAATTTCGCATCCGCCAATGCGGGCCCACTTGCCAACAGCACAGCAAAAACAGCAGCAACAATATTTTTCCGCATCCCGATCTCCCGTCTTGGCAAAAGCGATTCGGCCTGTGCCTGTGCCAACACTTAACGGAGTTCAGTTTTGCTGCAAAATGCGCCGCAAATCAGGCGGCGTTGCGCCGGGCCAAATGTTGCTCCCAGCGCATGGCGGAATCGACAATGAAATCAAGATCGTCATGTTTGGGTGTCCAGCCCAGCACTGCGCGGGCCTTGTCGGCACCCGCCACAATGCCCGCGGGGTCACCAGCCCGGCGCGGACCATATTTCACATTGAGAGGTGCGCCATGCACACGCTCCACCGACTTGATCACATCAAGCACCGAAAAGCCCTTGCCATAGCCGCAATTGAAAATGCCGGACTCGCCACCTTTACGCAGATGAGACAACGCATCCATATGCGCTGATATGAGATCACTCACATGAATGTAGTCGCGAAGACACGTGCCATCGGGCGTGTCATAGTCTGTGCCGAACACTTCCATGTGCGCCCGTTGCCCCAATGCCGTTTGCGCCGCCACCTTGATCAGGTGCGTGGCCCGCGGCGTCGATTGGCCGGAACGTCCTTTGGGATCTGCACCCGCCACATTGAAATAGCGCAGCGCCACATAGTTCAGTCCATAGGCGTCATGAGAATCCCGCAACATTTGCTCAGTCATCCACTTCGACGTGCCATAGGGCGAGATGGGTGCGGGCGCTTCTGCTTCCGTCACAGGCAAAACCCGCGGATTGCCATAAACCGCAGCCGTCGATGAGAAGATGAAATTCTTGACGTCGCTTTTGACAGCGGCATGCATGAGGTTGCGCGAATTCACCGTGTTGTTCAGATAATAACCCAATGGATCAGCAACCGAATCCGGCACCACGATGGAGCCCGCAAAATGCACAACGGCATCAACTTTGTGGTCTTGCATCACCTGCAATAGCAGCGCCTCATCGCCAATATCGCCTTTGACCAACGTGGCCGCAGGCGCCACGGCCCAGGGAAATCCCGTCGTCAAATTGTCAACAACGACAGTCTCAATTCCGGCATCCGTCAATGCCAACACCATGTGGCTGCCAATGTAACCAGCCCCGCCTGAAACAAGTACCGCCATGTCCGTCCCCCTTAACCTGAAATCAACACCGCTGGGTTTAGTACAATTTGAGATGAAGGTCTTTAAGCCATCATGACAGTCCGTTTTGTGAGTTAAGGTTTGGTAAAAATGCAACGTCCCATCCGCAAAGCCGTATTCCCCGTGGCCGGTCTCGGCACCCGCTTTCTCCCCGCCACCAAGGCCATGCCCAAGGAAATGTTGACGATTGTAGATCGTCCGCTGATTCAAATAGTGGTGGACGAAGCCCGCGAGGCTGGCATTGAACATCTGATCTTCGTGACAGGACGCAACAAGTCAGTGATCGAAGATCATTTCGACAAGCAATACGAACTTGAATCGACCTTGCGCAAACGCGGCAAATCCATCGAACTCGATTTGCTGGAGCAGGATCTGCCGGCCGCCGGACAGACCAGCTTCACCCGCCAGCAAGAACCACTGGGCTTGGGCCATGCCATCTGGTGTGCGCGAAACCTCATCGGTGATGAACCTTTCGCCGTGCTCCTGCCCGACATGATCATGAAGGCTGAAACGGGTTGCCTGAAGCAAATGGTGGACGTTTATCATGAACGTGGCGGCGGCAATGTGTTGGCAGTTGAAGAAACCGCATGGGAACAGGTGCATCGCTACGGCATCGTGTCCCCAAAGGACTGGCAGGACAATCATTTCATGATCGACGGCATGGTGGAAAAGCCCGCCCGCGACCAGGCTCCGTCCAACCTCATCATCTCCGGGCGCTACATTCTCCAACCTGAAATCTTTGCCGAAATTGAAAAGCAGGGGCCGGGTACAGGCGGCGAAATCCAGATCACCGACGCCATGATCCGCCTGATGGCCACACAGCCTTTCCACGGCCTCAAATACAAGGGCACGACTTACGACTGCGGCGACAAGATCGGTTTTCTCTCAGCCAATGTCGCCTTTGCGCTGGAACATGAAGTCTTGGGGCCCGCTTTCCGCATGGCGCTCGAACAGAATATCGCGGCCCACGGCGGCTTCCTGACATGGGGAAAATCCCAGTCCCTGACCGATGTTCTGGCCATGCTCAAACAAGACAATGCAGCCGTCAACATGGACACCGTCACGAATGAAGACCTGGTGCTCGAGCAGTCGGCGTAAAAAAACCGTCCGTTGGGGACTGCTTGCTCTTTCTCGCAAGCTGTCCCCGATCTCAAGATCAGGGACAGTTTGCGATAGAGCAAACAGTCCCTCAACAACGTGATCCCACCCCGCCTCAATGTCTGACGATAATACTCGTCAACACACGATGATCAACATAGTCGTTGCCTGAAGCAGCACCGTTGAAGAAAGTCCCCTCGTATCCCGCGTTCAGCACAACATAGGGATTGACGATCCAGTTCACACCTACATTTCCAACCGACGTGATATCCGTGGTGCCGCCGTTGCGTTCAATGCTGCTGCGCAAACCACCCACAAGGTCAAGGTTGTCACGCAGGGAATGCGTCGCCTGCACGCCCACATTCCAGTTCTTTGACGCTGAAATGCCAGCCGATGCAGCTTCGGCGAGGCTTGCGCTGGCATTGAATTCAAAGCGCGTCAAATCCGTGGGTCGCCATGTCAGATTTGCTGCAACGCCTGGCGCAAGAATTGTTTCAAGACTCTCGTCAGAATAATCCCGGCGCTCCAGTGTCGCCGCAATATCACCGGACCATAGTGGGTCATCGGCAAGGCTCACCCCTGCCGAAACCCGCACACCGATGGAGTTGCGATTCTGCCCATTGCGGTCTTTTTTCCTGTCGTGAATGCGCGGCTCGAAAGCAATTTCTGTAAACGGCTGCACAATTGCACCCGGCGTGAGAGTTGCCCGCGCCGACAATGAAAGTTGGGTGTAATCACGATCAGAATTATCTTCCGTGCCGCCACCACTCAGATCAACATCGCCAAACAAATTGCGCGAAAGGCCAAGCCGCAAGCGACCTTCCAGACCACCAAAATCATGTCTCACGGCTGCGCCAATACCAAAACTTTGGTCAAGCCTGGAACCTGTGGCCGTGGCCGGAAGCTTGCTGCTTTCCAACCCGACGGAAGTTGCGGAATAGGACGTATCAAAATCAGCCGTCGTGGTGCGCCGGATATCGAGGCGAAAGGCTGCCTTCATGTCACCACCGCGTGACTTGATGTCTTTGTTGTCTATAAACTGTTCCGCATTGAGCGACGCAGTTCCAGTCAAGCTGTGCCGAACCCAGTCACTTTCAAAACGCAATTGCGGCTTCAGGCGCAACCCGACATCGGCCTGCGCCTTGGTGGGAGACCTCCGCACATTCGAAGACAGAATACTGCCAATTTCCAAAGACGGGTAAAGCACGAATGCACCAGACCGAAGACCCGGTGCCGCATAAGCATCCACCACCTTTTTGCGTTTGCGAATGACGGGTTCATCATCATCGCCAATGGTAATGCGGGCAGCTTTAGGCGGGGGAGGCGGAACAACGACATCTACATTTTCAGCATCAGTCTCAAGTCGCAATCCCTCGTCCGCCTCTTGCGCCAAGGCAGCCTGCGCCGTGCCGCACAAAAGCGCAGCAGCAAACAAGCAACGTAAGGTTTTCGCAACACACAGCATTTCACCAAAACCCTAGCGGTATTATGGTTAACCCTTTATTGAAGCGCTGTTCCAACGAGCCGAATTGATGAATTCAATGACAAAAAACACCCTGACTGCTGCCCGCCGCGCCATCGAAATCGAAACCAAAGGCATGGTCGCTTTGCTGGCCGCACTAAATGGCACTCTGGGAGAGGCCTTCAGCAAGTCGGTTGAAACCATTCTCGCAGCGACCGGGCGGGTAATCGTGTCGGGCATGGGCAAGAGCGGCCACATCGCGCGGAAGATCGCAGCCACCATGGCATCCACCGGAACACCTGCGTCTTTCGTGCATCCTGCAGAAGCTAGCCACGGTGACCTTGGCATGATCACCCCGAATGATGTGGTGATCATGCTGTCAAACTCCGGTGAGTCAGCAGAACTCAAGGACATGCTGAACTACTGCGCCCGCTTCTCCGTACCGATGATTGCAATTACCGCCAATGCCGCCAGCACAATGGGCCGCTCCGCCGACATCGTGTTGCAATTGCCCAAGGTGCAAGAAGCCTGCCCCAACGGCCTGGCCCCCACAACCTCTACCTTGTTGCAACTGGCCTTGGGCGACGCCATTGCCATGGCACTGCTCGAAGCCAAGGGCTTCACTGCCGATGATTTCCGCAACTATCATCCCGGCGGAAAACTGGGCGCGCAAATCAAGCACGCACACGACATCATGAACCGCGGTGCAGAAGTTCCCCTCACAGCCGTGGGCGCGCTGCTGTCAGCTGCCATTCCAATACTTTCGGAAAAAAAATTCGGCTGTGTCGGCGTGGTGGACCAAATCGGCGTCCTCGTCGGCATAATCACCGACGGCGACCTGCGCCGCCACTTCGGCCCCGACCTCGCATCGCGCCGCGTCGAAGATGTCATGACTAGAAATCCCACAACAGTTCATGCCGACATGCTGGCGGCAGAGGTGATAGAAATCATCAACACCAAACGCATCACCGCCGTTTTTGTGGTGGACGCAACAGGCAAACCACAGGGCCTGATTCACATTCATGATCTGCTGCGTGAAGGTGTGAGTTAAGGACCTCATCAGCCCTTCGGGCAGCTTCTCCAGAGGAGAAGCGACCGGATCTTGGACCTCCCTCAAAGCTCCAGCAATTCGGGAGGTCGACCAACGAGTCGCTTCTCCTCTGGAGAAGCTGCCCGAAGGGCTGATGAGGTCCCTTGCACACCAACAACCACCCCTCTGGCCCTTCGCACCCGCACAGTCTGGGGGTTGCTTTCATCTCCGTCCACGGGCTAGGTGAACCAGTCGTCAACGACCAACAGAGGAAATCTTGCGTGTAAAAATTTCGGAAAACGCCATCACGGCCTTGCTTGAACGGGAAAAATCCCTTTATGTTCAACGCAATACCACGTCGGCACGGCTTTCTGAAAAATCTGCACGAAACTGGCTCCGTGGCGTCCCCATGCACTGGATGGTGGATTGGGGAACTCCGTTTCCGCTCTTTGTCAGCAAAGCGGAAGGCACGACCCTCACCAGCGTTGATAGGCATAAATACACAGACTTCTGTTTGGGCGATACTGGCGCCATGTTCGGCCATTCGCCAAAAGCCATCGCAGAGACCCTTGCATCAGAAGGCGCACGCGGCCTCACCACCATGTTGCCGTCAGAAGATGCGGTTGAAGTGGGCACTCTTCTCGAAGACCGTTTCGGCCTGCCCGTCTGGCAAATCACCGCCACCGCTTCTGACGCCAATCGCGCCGTCATCCGCTGGTGCCGTGCCGTCACAGGCCGCAAAAAAATCCTGGTTTTCAATCACTGCTATCACGGCTGCGTCGACGACACCTTCATCACCGCTGACCATGGCAACGTAAAAATGGTCAATGGCCTTGTGGGCGAACCGCGTGATCTCACCGCCTTCACCAAGGTCGTTGAATTCAACGATGTCGCAGCCCTCGAAGCCGCATTGAAAGATGAAGACGTCGCCTGCGTTCTCGCCGAACCTGTCATGACCAACATCGGCATGGTGTTGCCAGAACCGGGCTTCCTCGAAACCCTCCGCACACTGACGAAACTGACCGGCACACTTCTCATTCTCGACGAAACCCACACGTTGTCCTCCGGACCCGGCGGCTATGCGCGGGAACACAACATCATCCCTGATGGTCTCGTTTTCGGCAAACCCATCGCAGGCGGCATACCCGCGGCGGCCTATGGCTTTTCCGCCGACACTGCACAACGCATCAGAAACTTCCTTGCCACAAATGGCGAAGGTCGCTCCGGCATCGGCACCACGCTGTCGGGGTCGCGCATCCAACTCGCGCTGATCAAAACAGTGCTGACAACGTTTTTCACACAGGAGGCTTTTGCCCCCCTCATTGTTCTGGCGCGCAGGCTGGAACGAGGGGTGGCCGACGTCATCATCAAATACAATCTGGATTGGCAC
>JAYUVC010000155.1:0-2626 GCA_043754325.1 Hyphomicrobiales bacterium | reverse complement strand
AACACCGCTACAATAGTGAAGGTAATCGCAATCACCGCAAGCCCGATTTCATCAGCAGCATCCATCGATGCACGATAGGCAGACTTCCCCATGCGCATGTGCCGCGCAATGTTTTCGATTTCCACAATGGCATCGTCAACAAGAATACCCGTGGCCAATGTAATGCCAAGGAACGACACCAGGTTCAGTGAGAAGCCCAACATGTCCATGGCCCAGAATGTGGGAATGGCCGAGAGTGGCAACGACACCGCAGAAATCAAGGTCGCGCGCCAGTCGCGAAGAAAGATCATGACAACGATGATGGCAAGAATCGCACCTTCAATCAGGCCTTCCATGGCCGCAACGTAGTTCCCATGGATGGAGAACACCGTGTCATCAACCATCGTAAAAGTAACAGCATCATTGCCTTTGTCGAGGTCAGCAACTTTTGCCGCCACGCGATTGCCGACATCAACGGAACTGGCGCCTTTTGCGCGGAACACGGAGAAGGTCACCACCGGGTCGCCATTGAAGCGGGCGAAGGACTTTGGTTCTTCTGTACTGTCCGTCACAGTTGCGAGATCACGCAACTTGATCTGCTTGCCGCCCGGCAGGGGAAGGGTAATATCCTTGAGACCTTCAAGGTCTCGCGCACCACCAAGAGTTCTGATCGCCTGTTCGGCCCCGCCCACTTCGCTTTTGCCAGCACCTGAATCCGAGTTGATGGCACTCAATTGCGAATTGACGTAAGCCGCCGTCAAACCCAGCGACTGCATTTTTCCGGGATCGAGATCGACGCGGATTTCACGGTCAGCGCCACCATAACGGTCCACACGGCCCACACCCGGCAAGCCCTGCACCTGACGTTTCACCACGTCGTCGACATACCACGACAACTGCTCCAGCGTCATGCCGGGAGCCTTTACAGCATAGGTCTGAATCGATTGCCCCTCGACGTCAATTTTCTGAACAATCGGCTCGTCAATGCCACCCGGCAGGGACGACCGCACCTTGGCTACAGCATCCTTCACATCTTCCAACGCCTGGGCAGTCGGAACCTCAAGCCGGAACTCGATCGCAGTGACAGAGCTGCCATCGGACATCGTGGAGGTGATGTTCTTGACACCGGTGATACTGGAAACCGAGTCCTCAATGCGCTTGGTGATCTGCGACTCAAGTTCAGCAGGAGCCGCACCCGATTGCCCCACTGAAACCGCGATCACCGGAACATCGATATTCGGAAACTGCGTAATCGGCAGCGCGTTAAACGCCTGTACGCCCATCAGCAACAGCACCGCGAACAAAAGCACGGGCCCCACCGGGTTCCTGATCGACCAAGCTGAGAAGTTCCAGTTCATTGTGTATCCTCAATCTGCCTGTGTCACCACGACGGGGTTCACCACGTCGCCTTGGCGCACAAAGCTGCCCGCACGCGCCACAAAGGTTTCCCCCGGTGCCACGCCATCGGTGATTTCTATTTCAGTGGTGCTGACAAGTCCCGTGATCACCTTGCGCACCTGCACCTTGCCGTCCTTGACAATCTGCACCGTCGGGCCGTCTTCGCCGAAAGTGACAGCCGTCAGCGGCAATGCCACGCCATCTCCCGCCGCCAGTGATATCGTGGCGCGGCCAAAAGCACCCAAGGGCACACGAACCCCCGCCGCCAGTTTGATATGCGCCTTGCCCATGCGGGTGGCCGGATCAACCTCAGGCGATATCAGCGACACATCCCCCAACAGGGCCTTGTCATACCCATTGACGGCAATGCTGGCCTTCTGGCCAACCTTGACCTTTGGCAAATCCGATTCCGGAACTTCTGCCACCAGCTTCACCTGGTTCTTGGCGACAATATTAAACATCGCACCACCTGCAGAACTCGAAATGGTACCATATTCGACCAAGCGGCTGCTGATGTAACCATCAACGGGTGCTTTCAATTCGGTCCGGCTTTTGCGAAGTTCCATTTCCTTGCGTTCAGCTTCGATGACCTGCCGGTCGGCTTCTGCTGCCACGAGACTGAGTTCAGCCGAATCATACTGCGCCGCCGCCGTGTCATAGCTGGCCTGACGTTGATCAAACTGCTCAACCGTACTGACGCCCGTAGACCGGAGTTTTTTCGTCCGGTTCAAATCCGACTGCGCCCGTTCCTTGCCGATCTGCGCTTGTTCGATCTGGTTCTTGGCTTGCAACACCGCTGCATCATTGCGGGCAAGGCTCGCGCTGTTTTGCGCAAGTTGAATGTCAACGTCGTTGGAATCAAGCCGGGCCAAAACCTGACCTTCCTTGACGCTGTCGCCCTCTTCCGCCTTGATTTCAACCACCGCATAGCCATTGACCAACGGTGCGACCAATACATTGGCACCCGCCGCAAAACTCCCCGTCACCACAAGTTCTTCGGCGATTTTCTTTTTTGCCGCAACCATCACGGAAATTGTCGGAGCCCCCGCCGTGACCACCGCTGGTGTGGCAGCAGCTTCATTTTCGGCAGCAGCCACAAACATGGTATGTGCCAACAGGCTGGCTGCAAAAACGCTGACAGTAACTAATTTCCGCATGATCAGACTTTCCCTTTATTCTGCTGCCGCTTTGGCATGTGAGGCCAGCATATCCGCCAGCTTTTGTTCCAGATATGTGACACCTGCTGTCA
>JAYUVC010000154.1:0-18213 GCA_043754325.1 Hyphomicrobiales bacterium | reverse complement strand
GAGCGGATCGGTGACCATGACATTTGTCAGCGTCACGTTGCCCGTGTTGGTGACGGAGAAGCTGTAGCTCACTGTGTCACCCACATCAGGGCCGTTGCCGTCGATGTCCGTGATTGTGCCTGCGGTCTTGATCAAGCCGATGGAGGGCTGCGCGGGAATGGCTGTCACCGTCGGATCGGTGTTGCCGGGTCCGGACCCTGCGGTGTTGGCATCTGAAAGGTCTGTGACGGCAGCACCTGTGGGTGGCGTTCCTGTCGCCGTCGCCTGATTGGTCACACCGCCTGCATCTACGTCGGCCTGCGTTAGCGTATAGCTTGCGGTGAAAGTCGTGGCATTGGACAGGCCCGGTGCCAGTGATGCGATTGGTCCACCTGCAACCGTCACCAGCGGATCAGTAACAGTCACATTGGTCAGCGTCACATTGCCGGTGTTCCGTACCGTAAAGATGTAATTCACAGTATCACCAGCATCGGGCCCGTTGCTGTCAAGATCGGTGATGGTGCCTGCGGTCTTGATCAAGCCAATTGATGGATTGGACGGAATGGATTTCACAGTGGGGTCATCATTGCCCGGGCCGGAGCCTGCCGTGGTGGCGTCAGAGATGTCGGTCACCGCAGCACCTGTGGGTGGTGATCCAGTTGCGGTTGCCTGGTTGCTGATACCACCTGCATCGACATTGGCTTGCGTCAAGGTGTAAGTCGCCGTGAAGGCACTGCTGTTGGAAACTCCTGCTGGGAGTGATGCAAGCGGGCCACCTGTGACGGTCACGAGTGGGTCGGTTACCGTGACATTGCTCAGGGTCACGTTGCCCATGTTGGTGACGGTGAATGTGTAGGCAACTGTGTCGCCCGCGTCTGGCCCGTTGGCGTCAAGGTCAGTGATGGCACCAGCGGTTTTCACAAGACCAATGGAGGGCAAGGATGCGACAGTAGCTGTTGCCGTCATCGTGTCGTTCGCGTCACCCGTGGCCGGATCGGTAACTGAGGCCGTGTTGTTGATGGCAAGTCCGCCTGCCGTTGTGGCGTTCACCGTCTGGTTGAATGTGAAGGTTTGCGATTGCCCCGCAGGCAGCGAAGCTGGACAGGTGATGGTGCCCGCAGAGTATGTGCAGGCTCCTGCCGGACCCGATGATGTGAAACCTGCGGGCGCGGAGACGCTGCCTGAAGGGGCTGCATCTGTCACGATCAATGGGTTGGCAGCCGTATCAACCGGGCCTTGCATATCGGCGACACCATTGTTGGTGACGATAACATTCCACGTCACGGTGTCGTTGTTGTTGGGTGCTGTCGGTGCAACCGTCTTGTTGATGCCAAGATCATAACACTGGATGTTAAGTGGTGCATTTACTGCGGGCGATGAGTTGACGCCGAGAATGTCCGCAGTGCCGGAGAGGCTCGAGCGATCCACCGTCGATGCGCGGTTGGTGATCGTGGTGCAGGCTGCCTTGTTGGAGATCACTTGTTCGTAGGTGATGGTCAGCGTTTCGCCAGAATCGAGTCCGCGTGTGCCACCGGATGGAGCGCCACGTGAGCCGGAAGACGAATAAGGCCTTGTGCAAATCGTGCTCGCAGGCATGGCTGAGCCAACGGCAACACCCGAACAGGAAAACGCAGTGCGATCCAGATTTACATCTGATCCGCCAGCTGTCGAAACTGATAAAACGCGATAGGCTGGCGTGTTTGCGCCATTGGGGCCGACGGGCAGAGTGTCTGCAAGCGATAATGTATCGCCGCGGGTCATTGGATCAGGTCCGCTGTTCGTGACGGAGACCGTCCAGACTGTAGCGGCACCTGCGCGAACAGGTGTTGGCGCTGCGGACTTTGTGACAATCAATTGATACTGGCATGGTATCCAGTCAATCGTCATGGATCCATTGATGCCGGCGACGCTGCCGCCCGTGTTTGCAGCCCGGGCACTTCCCGACACGTTTGTAGGAACTGGCGCAGCTGTCACAGGAGAGTTGCCTACAAGAAAACTCGATCCCGCACCGCCGCCGCCGCCTGTGACAGACGAGTTAGAGGTCGATGCCCCGCCGCCACCGCCCGTGTAGCCGCCGCCGCCGCCGCCGCCAGTATCAAGGTTCTGGTCAACGCCGCCGTTTCCACCGACACCACCCACTCCTGGAAAGCCATCATAGGAAGGCACGGCTGCAGGTGTAAACAGGCCTCCCGTGCCCGGCAGCAGCGCCTGGCCCCCTTGACCGCCATTGACCACGGAACCGGTTTGAAATCCTACAGCACCGTTTCCGCCAGGCGCAACCACACCCGGAGCAATGCCAGCGAATCCGCCCGTGCCGCCGCTACCGGCGACTTGGTGTGCGGCAGCGCCTCCGCCACCTGCGCCAGCGACAAGCAGCGTCGTTCCACCAACAACAAGCGCAGTACTGCCGCCGCCGCCTGCGCCGCGGTGGCCCGTACCTGTGCCGCCGGTACCGCCCCCTGTAAAACCTGTTCCGCCATTGCTGAGTTGACCACCTTGACCAACCGCCCCGGACACTGTCTGCAACGGCACAACTTTAAAGCGCGCACTGATGCTCGCACCGCCGCCGCCCAAACCGCCTGTTGTTACGGTGCCCGCACTTGATGAACCGCCGTTTGCACCAATTCCTGTGACTGCAATGGCGCATGTGCCATCAGGCACCGTGGTGTTAATCACTCCCGGTGTCGTTAACGAAAAATTAGTGATGTTGGGCGCAGGATCGGCTTGCAAGGGAGATACGGACGCAAAGAAAAAGCTTGCGGCAGACACTGCGGCGACAGCCTTGGAAAAGACCTTGCGCGCAATTGCCGTTTTTTGCGAAATGCTGGCGGCTGGACAATTGTGCGTCCCCGCAGTCATGACAATGCTGTTATTGCCGCAACGCGGCAAAATAGCGTACTTACCCATTTTGAAGACCCCGTAGCCGCTGAAACACAAGCGACCAGCCAATTAACCTGATTGATCCCGTACGCTACGAACCAGTTGCGCTGTTCAGATGTAAAACCTGCAGCATGCAACGCAAAAAAAATTCAACTCGCCGAGGCGAATCATCTCCGAAATTTGCTTCAATATCCATCCGCGTAAACAAGGATGAAAGTTGTGTCGAGAACGGCAGGTGTTAATGTTCATACATTTATGTATGAACCAAATTTACTCAGCGTACGGAATGTCGAATTTTACATTGAAGCCCTGAGGATCGCTTGTGAATTCAACGTGGATTGCGTTCGCTTTAGCCAGTGCAACAACAATGGGCAAACCAAAACCTCCGCTTGCACTTTGACCTTGCAGAATGCCTTGCAGCACGGCCTCGGCAATGCCCACACCATTATCCGCAATCTCAACATTCGCACCCTTTTCGGTTGCGACACAGATAATTCCAATAATCGTGCCTTTGGCGTTATGATGGCAGGCATTCTCGATCACATTGCCAAACAAGCGTTGCAAATCATTCTCATCAACGGCAACGCGCACCGTTTCAAGCGCATGAACGGTGATACTTTGTCCATTGGCTTCGGCAAACGGCTCATAGAGTTCAACCACACTTTGCAAGACTGCGGCAACATCCGAAGTGGCTCGCATTGCCGGGGTTTTCCTGCGACTGGCTTTCGACAGGAAAACGGCTGAGTCAAAGCGTGAAATCAGCTTTTCGGTCTCATCGACCAGGTTCGAGAATCGATCTGCGAAGGCCCGCGGCAAAGACATTTGTTGACCCAGACCCACCAATTCCATTTGCAAACGTGACAATGGCGCCCGCAAGTCATGGGCGGCGATGGACCCTGCGTCCCCTGCAATCTGCTTTTCGTGAACAAGTTTCTCTGCGAGCAGATTTGCGCTTTCAACCAGTGTTGCAAAATCAACGTTTGTTTTCACCGGTGTTTGTACTCCATGGGCGGCTAGCAGCGCACCCATGCGGTTGATCTGATTTTCATTGAAGCGCACGTGTTGTACGGAGGCAAAATGCAGCACGCCAGTGAGCGTCAAAAAGCCAAGCCACACCGCCGCGTTGCGCCAAAGCTCTTCGCGCCTATGTTCGTCAACATCATAGCCAACGAACAGATATTCGCCATTCTTCAGGGTTTTTCCAAGCCCCACCACCTCGTGTTTTGTGCTGTCCCGTTCAAATGGCCCAGCCAGAAACAATGCGCCGGGAATGCCTAGTGTGCGCCATGACTCAACACGATCAAGCATTGCAAGATTGCCGCTGCCATATTGCCCATTCGATTTCGAAAGAAACAGAACGTCTCGGTCATGAGCCGCTTCCGCAGCATGCACGGCACTTTCAATGTGCTCCATGGTTTCAGCTTGTCCATGCGTACTGATTATCCAAAGAAGCCGCGCGTGCGTCTCTTTAATTTCTGTGCGAATATCGCGATCATATGCAAGACTGTTCATGTGCTGGCTCAGAGCGATCATTGCAGCAGCTACAATCAGACATGCGATCACTGAGAAACGTAGTTTGCCATGCCCCAGTTCAGTAGTCATGAATCTAAAGTGCATCGACCAACATGTAACCACCAGGCAGCGTCTGGATAATGTCATTCACTTCAGCTGCTCCGAGCTTCGACTTGAGCCTGCTGATTTGCGTCTGCACAACACTTGTTCCGGGATCAAAGTTGAGGCCCCACACGCCTTCAAGCAGCATCCGCTTTGAAACAAATGTGTTTTTGTGCGCAATCAGAAACTCCAGCAGTTTGAATTCCCGTGATGTCACTATGATTTCGGTGTTGCCTCTGAATATGGTGCGGTTGCGCTGGTCAAGCCGCAGATCAGCTACATGTATGTCCCAAGTGGTGTCCTCTGGCGCAGCACGTCTACAAAGCCTTTTCACTCGCGCAACAAGTTCCTCAATGGCAAAAGGTTTGACAAGATAGTCGGCACCGGCTTCCAACCCGTCTACGCGCTGTTCCGCTGTGGCCATGTCTGTGACGAACAATGCTGGCACAGTGCAGCCGGAAGCGCGCAGGAGCTTGAGAAGCGTCAGGCCATCGAGTTCAGGCAGACCTCTGTCGAGGATGATAGCGCTAAACTGGTTTTCCAATGCAGCAGTCAGGCCAGAACTGCCACAGTGTTTTGACGTCACCGACCATCCGATCGTTTCGAAACGGGATGCGACGGTCGCTGCAAGATGACGGTCATCTTCAACAAGAAGTACGTTCAAGGTAGCGTCCCTCTATTCAACAGGCACAAGATCCATGCGATCTCTGAATGCCAGATGTCGGTGCTTTGCGCTTGAAATCACCAAAATGTCGCAGGCGCGAATCAACTGCCCATACGGCAATTACCCACTACACGGTCATTTGTCGCAAAACCATACTAAGCAGAGATTCGCAGATTGGCCAACGGATGGTTTTTGCGATTTGTATTCATGTCTGTAATTTGGGTGTTGATGGTTTTTTCGAGATGGTCCGGGCTCTTGAAAGTCTGGTGTGCGAGGCGCTGGCTTTTGAGCGTCTTCCAGCTTCGTTCGATGTCGTTGAGCTCGGGGGCGTATTTTGGCAGCCACTCCGGGGTGAGCCAGTGGCTGCGCTGGTCCAGTGCGCCGATCATCGCCACCTTGTGCGACTGGCCCGGCGCTTCGACCCTCAGGTCGGCGCCGCGTTTCGCCCAGGCCCGGGTGAGATAGGCCCGGGCCAGATAAGGATGGGTGAGCGCCTCGGATTCATCGGCGAACAGCAAGACGATGTCACCGACAAGGGCCTGAGCTTTGAGCAGCTTGAGCCGCACCCCGGCGCGTTCGACGGCGTCGCTGTCCTGCCTGCCTCTCAACGTGTGGCGGGGGCGCTTGCTGGCAAAGCCCCCTTTTTGCGCAAGACCACTGACAGCCTTGAGCGCGAGATGCGGTGTCCGGTGCGCTCCTCGATCTCCGCCGCGAGCCGGGGCAGCGTCCAGCTCGTCCGGTTCTCCACCGGCAAACCCAAAACCTCCCGCGCCACCAGAAGTGCGGCATCGGCTTTCACAGGTGACGGGCCGGGAGCGACACGTCGCGCGATCCCGGAAAGTCCATCGCGCATGAAGGCCGAGCGCCAACCGCGAACCGTGTCCTCGCGCACCCGCAAGGCTTCGCCGATCTCAATGCTCGTCCATCCCGACAGCGAAAGCAGGATGCCGCGCGCCCGGTCCGCCGCCTCGCGATCCGAAACCCTCGCCTGCAGTTCAAGGGCTTCCCGCTGCTCCGCAGTCGCTTCCAATGGAGATTTTCCAGACATCATCCAACTCCCGAATCAAACTCCGAGAATGAATCATCTTTCCAATCCGTTGGCTATCCTTCAAAACTCTGCTTAGGTTTCGTTGAGCGGGCGCGCGGGCCAGAGGTCAAGGATTTCTTTGACAAGCTGCAGGCTTATTTGTTGACGCCTGAAGTTCAGGCGCAGGTTGCCGAAACGGGTCGGCGTGTTGCCGTTGACAAGGCAGCGGCACCCACAGCCTAGGCCGACTGGAACTTTGATCCATCGCGCTTGGTAACAGCAGTGCCCGTGCCAGAGCCCAAGACCATTCAAATGGCATTGACGCTTTACCAGGAAACCTTGCGGCAACCTTCACTCACTGCTCTCTGCCTTGATTTTTCAGGCAGCATGCAAGGTGATGGCGAAAGCCAGCTGCGCCATGCCATTGAATTTCTGTTGACGCCGGAACGGGCCAGTGAGGTGCTCATACAATGGTCAAAGCGCGATCATATCGCGGTTATCGCCTTCAACGGCTTCGTGATCAATGCATGGGAAGGCAGTGGCGAGGCGGCAAGCCAGGCGGAATTGCTGGCAAATGTGCAGCGGGTGCCTGCTGATGGTGGCACGGACATGTATGCTTGCGTCCAAAAAGCCTCTGAAATGTTGCGCCCGCTGCTTGCCAAAAATGACAGTTTGCCCGCAACTGCCGTTTTGGTTGGCACTTGGCGTGTCAGCGGGTGGATTTTTGGGTTCTGTGTTTTTGCTTGCACCGCGAAAATTATTTGAAGGTATTGATGTGACAAACGTCGCACGCAGTCGCCTTGATGTGGTACGGAAAGTTCTCGAAGATGCGGGCCTGTCTCTCACAAGGCTTGAGACTGCTGCAGCCGATATCAAGGCGCCCAAAATCAAGGCGGCCACCGGGCACCTTGTTCAAACTGCACGTTCAATTATTGCAGGAGTTGAAAAAGAACCGGACCGGCTCTCCAGCGTGCAGCGCTTTCTCACTTACTATTTGCCTTCGGCAGGCGATGTGACGGCAAGCTATGCCGTCATGGAAAAACAGAACAATCCGGACCCTGAGCGTGTGCGCAAGACAGAAGCCGTGATCGGCAAGCTGGATGATGCCTTTGCACATTACGTTGACAGTTTGCATGAGTCTGACCTCAGCAATCTGGATGTTGATCTGCGACTGATTGAAAATGCCGTGAAAGACGATCTGGAGGCAAAGCGATGAACCTTTCACGGCGCAGTTTTGGCCTGGGAATATTGGCTGTCAGTGCGGCTGCGACAGGCGGCTACCTCGCCCTCAAGGGTACGCCGCTGTTCAGCGCGGGCGCGGCTCTCACAGGTTTTGTCGGGGGTGAGAAAAAAGGCTTTCTCGCAAATCCAAAAACCATTTCGGCTTTGCTCAGCCTCGGTTTCACGTTGACGGCACGTCAGGTCGGTTCTGTTGAAATGGTGCACGAGAAAGCACTGCTGCAACAGAACCCCCAGTTCCTGTGGCCCTCATCATCAGTCATGGTGCAAATCGCCAGGGACAATGGTGTGGCGGTGCGCAAGCAGGAAGTCGTTCTCAATTCGCCCCTGGTGATTTATGCATGGGAAAATGTTGCGGATGCGCTGGTCAAGTCAGGCCTTGTAAAGCCCGGACCTGACAACACGCGACTGATTGAGGCGATGATGAGCAAGGACCTTCAGGAAATCGCCTGGCGCGACCATGGCTTCCGTGGCATCTTGGGCGCACCTGATGCTGCCCTCGATGCTTCGCTGCCGCATGTGCCGGAAAAACTCGATGCCATTGTGCCAATGCCGGATTCGGGGGTCATGTTAAAGCTGCTGCAAATGCTGGCTGCTTGAGACGCTGAAGCTTTACCAAGTTCGAAAAAGCTGTTCTGACGGGCGCATGCGCAAATATTTCGATATTGCTTCACGGCGATGGGTCCTGTTTGATGATGCTCATGATTGATCGACCAAAATTTGATGTCATTGTGTGCGGAAGTCTTCACCTGGATATCGTGGTGAAGTCCCCAAACCTTCCGCGCATCGATGAAACAGTGGTGGGCCATGCATGGCAGCAGGTGTGCGGCGGCAAGGGTGGCAATCAGGCGGTGCACGCGGCCAAGACGGGTGCGCAGACGGCCATGATCGGGCGCATTGGTGCAGATGATTTTGGCGAGATGTTGCGATCCAACCTGTCAGCTTCAAACGTGGATATTTCGTGTTTGTCTGTTGATCCCGATGCAGGGTCGGGCATGAGTGTGGCTATCTTGCAGGATAATGGTGACTATGGCGCCGTGATTGTATCCGGTGCGAATGCGATGATTGATCCTGCGTCTTTGCCACAGGCGTGGGCCACATTGGGCGGGGGAAAAGTTTTGGTTTTGCAAAACGAAGTGCCGCACACGGTCAATGTCGCTGCGGCTTTGATCGCGCGGCAAAGCGGTGCATTTGTCGTGCTGAATGCTGCTCCGGCACGCGCCATGGCGGACGACCTGCTCAAGCTGGTTGATGTGTTGATTGTCAATCGGGTTGAGGCGGAAGCCATGGCCGGTTTTTCAGTGAATGATCGGCCGTCTGCCCGTCTTGCGCTGCCTGCACTTGGTCGAGACAAGCGTTCGGTCATTGTCACGTTGGGGGCGGAAGGTCTGGTCGTTGCACCAAAGGGTGAATCTGCGACGGATATTTCTGCCTTGGCCGTGGATGTCACGTCGACCCATGGTGCCGGGGATTGTTTTGTTGGCGTTCTTGCG
The DNA here is from genome assembly GCA_043754325.1 of Hyphomicrobiales bacterium. Taxonomy (GTDB): domain Bacteria; phylum Pseudomonadota; class Alphaproteobacteria; order Rhizobiales; family Aestuariivirgaceae; genus Aestuariivirga. The sequence goes on along the minus strand of JAYUVC010000154.1, from coordinate 9,317 downwards.
GCAGAGCTGGCGCGTGGTGCTCCGCTTGTTGCAGCTTCACATGAAGCGAACAAGCGTGCTGCATTGCATGTGTCGCGAAAGTCTTGAGGGTGTTCAATCATGTTGAGGTTTGTTGATCCCATAATTTCAGCTGAATTGCTCTATGTGCTCATGTTGATGGGACATGGTGACGATCTGGTATTGTGTGATGTGAACCATCCTGCTGTGACCATTGCCAAAGAAACCACCTATGGCGCGCTGATCAACCTTTCGGGCTGCACCATTCCGCAAGCCACGAAAGCCATTCTGTCACTCATGCCGCTTGACACATTTGTTGAGCAGCCCGTGATGCGAATGCGGGTTGTGGGAGACGCCGAAGGAGTGGTTCCGATATTCAAGGCCATGCAGGACACAGTGGACGCCTGCGAAAAACGGCACATTTCAATCGGTGCCTATGACCGCTTTGATTTCTATGCCGCAGCCAAAAAGTCATTCGCCATTGTGCGCACTTCTGACCCCGGACCCTATGGCTGTTTTATCCTGCGGAAAGGTGTGATCTGAACCAGCGTCACAGCGTGATGTTGTTGGCGTTCACCACAAGTCTGGTGTCAAGCCGACCTGAAAATTATTCGAGAATATTCCGCACCGCTGCAACGGCCATGCGGGCGGCGCATTCATCGGTGAGACCTGCATTGTGCGGGCTGATCGTAACCCTGGAGTTTGAAAGCAAACGTTGGCCGGCACGGGGTGGTTCCACCAACAACACATCCAAAGCCGCATGACGCAACCTGCCGGCGCGCAAGGCTGCATCAAGTGCCATTTCATCAACCAGTTCACCGCGGGCAGCATTCACCAGAATTGCTGTCGGCTTCATCAGCGCCAATTGTGCAGCGCCAATGACGGGAGATTTAGACGCAGGCAGATGCAGCGACACAAAGTCAGCAGCAGACAGACCCAGTTCGATGCTGTCAGTTTTTTGGCAACCCAGTGCATCCATCGCGGCATGTTCGACATAGGGGTCATAGGCCAGCACCGTCATGCCAAAGGCTTGGGCAAGCGCCGCAACGCGTCGGCCAATGCGGCCAAAGCCCAAAACCAAAAGTGATTTGGCGTCAAGTTCGGTGGCGTTGAATGTGTTGCGTTCATTCCAGTTTCCGTTGCGGGCCGCAGCGTCGTGAACAACGGTGCGGCGGGCGGCGGCGAGCATCAACATCAGCGTGTGTTCCGCAACTGCGCGGGAATTCACATCGCCCACAATGCACAAGGGAATGTTGCGGGCGTCAAGGGCCGCCACATCGACAGCGTCATAACCCACGCCATGTCGCGATACGATCTTCAGGTTAGGCGCAGTGGCAATGACATTTGCGAGTAAAGGTTGCGTGCGAATGAGGATGGCATCCGCCTTTGGCAGCAGCGGTGCGTAAGAGTCGAGTGTCACCTCGCTGACGAGATCGAATGTAACGTGTTCGGCAGCCTTCAACAGGACAAGTCCATCATCGTGGATTTTGCCGGCGACGAGAATATGAGGCATGGCTTGACCTTGGGTGGTGATGTCTTCTAGGCAGGGCGTGTTCTTAGTGGCATAGTCCGGCCTCGTCTTAAAACCAGGAAAGAGCTTTCATGTCCTCCATCCGATTGACCATGGCACAGGCCGTGGTGCGCTATCTCATGAACCAGTTCACCGTGGTGGATGGAGAAGAGGTGCCACTGTTTCCAGGCATCTTCGCCATTTTCGGCCATGGCAACGTCACCTGCCTGTCGGAAGCACTGGAAGCGGTGAAAGATGTGTTCCCAACCTGGCGCGGCCAAAATGAGCAGTCGATGGCGCTGGCGGCAATTGCCTTTGCCAAGGCGAAGCGGCGGCGGCAGATCATGGTTGCCGCGTCATCAATCGGACCTGGTGCCACCAACATGGTGACGGCAGCTGCTGTGGCCCATTCCAACCGCCTGCCGATCCTGATTTTGTCGGGTGACACGTTCGTGAACCGCAGGTCCGACCCTGTGATGCAGCAGGTTGAGCATTTCGGCAATCCAACCCTCAATGTGAACGACGCCTTCAAGGCGGTGACCCGTTATTGGGACCGCATCGTGCATCCCGAACAAATCATGTCGTCGCTGCCGCAGGCAGTGGCAACCATGCTTGATCCTGCAGATTGTGGTCCGGCTTTTATCGCCTTGCCGCAAGATGTTCAGGAATATGCCTGCGATTATCCGTCAGCGTTCTTCGAAAAGACGGTACACGAAATTCTTAGGCCAAGGCCAGACCGGAAACGCGTTGACGAAGCAATACGGTTGTTGAAAGCGGCAAAACGGCCGTTGATCATCGCAGGTGGCGGTGTGCGCTATTCGGGGGCGGAAGAAATTGTCGCCCAGCTTGCTCTGGTGCACGGCATTCCACTGGTCGAAACCATCGCCGGGAAAAGCACGGTGCCGCATGATCATCCGGCCTATGCAGGACCAGTGGGAATTGTGGGGTCAACCTCAGCCAATGCATTGGCGGCGGAGGCGGATGTGATTTTAGCCATTGGTACGCGTCTTATGGATTTCACTACGGGCTCGTGGACATTGTTTGACCACCAGGCGAAATTCATTTCGATCAATGCGGCCCGGTGGGACGCCACCAAGCATCGCGCACTTGCCGTGATCGGGGACGCAAAGGCGACGGTCGAAGAACTATCGCCCGCCATGGCAGGCTGGAAAGCTGATCCTGCCTGGACAGCCAAGGCCAGGCACTTGATGACAGAATGGAATGCAGCGCTTGATGGCTATCAATTGCCGACAAATGCCCCTGTGCCAAGCTATGCCCAGGTGGTGGGCGTGGTGAACAAAAAAGCGGGTCCCCGCGATTACATGCTGACGGCAGCGGGTGGCCTTCCCGGTGAGACCATGAAGAACTGGCGCTGCAAAACCACACATTCCTATGATCTTGAATTCGGATTCTCCTGCATGGGCTATGAAATTGCAGGCGGCTGGGGGGCCGCCATGGCAGACCCGACGCGCGAAGTGATCGTCATGGTGGGGGATGGCAGCTACATGCTGATGAACTCCGACATCTACTCTACTGTTCTTACCGGTCACAAAATCATTGTCATCGTGTGTGACAATGGCGGCTATGCCGTGATCAACCGCCTGCAGAATTTCAAGGGCACGCCAGGTTTCAACAATCTGCTGGCGGATTGCAAAACGGCTGTTCCCGCCTTCAGTGTGGATTTCGTTAAACACGCCGAATCGATGGGGGCGCTGGCGCGCAAGGTGGAAAGCCTTGCGGAACTGGAACAGGCCATGGATTGGGCCAAGGCCAACGACCGGACCACGGTCATCTCGATTGTGTCTGACGCCTTCGTCTGGACGCCCGGAGATGCGTTGTGGGACGTGGGCGTGCCACAAGTATCGTCACGCAAGGAAGTGAATGACAGCGCTGTGTATCAGGCGGATGTCAGGTCAAAACAGCGTGTGGGTGTTTGAGCATTGAAACTGGTGCCGCTTAGGTGACTCGAACACCTGACCCCATCATTACGAATGATGTGCTCTACCACCTGAGCTAAAGCGGCAATACCAGTACGGCGCGGGGATAACCGCTTTTTTCTGTGAGTTCAACTGATTTAAAGGCCTATGCGTCGTCGCGATCAACAACGCCGGGGTCATCGGCGCGGGGTGCCGTGATGGCGGGGTCTGGATTTTGCGACTTGCTGCCAAGCAACGGCACGTCGGGGGCGGGCGAAAAGCTGATGTGCCCTTGCGGCGCATCAAACGGCACTTTCCATTCGCATGGCACGATTTCGCCTGTGACAGGAGACACCGGCATCCAGCGATTGCGCGCCACACCGTCAGACACCCACATCGGGTCGCGCGGCGCGTGGATTGCACGTGCCAGCCAATCTTTCACACGGCCCTTGTCATCTGCGGCGTCGTCGATTTGTGCCATCAAGGCACAAACACGGGCCTGGGGTTGATCATTGGCATGAGCAGTCAAGGCTTCACGTGCCACATCAAAACGCCGCGCTGCAATGGCGGCACTGGCAATCGCCACGGCACTTTCAATATTGTCGGCAGTGCTGCCCACTGTGTCACGCAAACGTTCATATCCTGCCTCCGCATCGCCGGATGCGTCAGCTTTGACAATCAGGTCAGCGAGTTCGGGGTGCGGATGCTGTAACCATGCAGCTTTCAGAACTTTCATGGCCCGGCGGGTGCTGCCCGAAGCAATGTGACTGCGTGCCACAATTGCCGCAGCAGGCACGAGTGCTGCATCAAGATCAATGGCCTTTGATGCAAGATCTAGTGCCCGCGCAGGTTCTTGGTCTTCAAGTGACAAAGCTTCTGCCGTCAACATTGCAGCACGTTTGCGTGCCGCCTGGTCTTTGGCCAACAAACCATTGCGGCCTTGTTGGTCCAGTGTAAGTGCTGCCGCTTCCCACGATTTGCGTGCGGTTTGAACTTGCAATACAGCGGTTGATGCCCACGGCAAACGCGGGTTCAGCGCCAGCGCTTTCTCCGCATGTTTCAATGCCGCAACCAGATCTCCACTGTTACGCGCTTCGGAAAACAATCCGCGCAAACCAAACAGCTCGGTATCAGGTGACTTCGCCATATCCTCGAAGATGCGGCGCACATCGTCTTTGTTGCCCTTCAACTGTGCGGCTTGTGCGGCAAGAATGTTGACGAGGGGTTCGTCGGATAAAGCATTGCCCGCAGTTGCTGCATGTTTGGCCGCCGCCTGCGCATCGCCGGCACCAGCTGCAATGATACCTTTCGACAGCGCCTCATAACCTTTGCGGCTTTTGCGAAAACGCAAGAATTCTTTTGCCGCCGTCGGGCTGCGCAACAATCGGCGCACAAGGCTCCAAAGGAATGACAAACTTACAAGAGCAAAAAGGGCCAATGTAACCGCCACAACCAATGACATTGTATAGGTGACGCCATTCCGCGTGAAACTAAACTTGTCTTGTTGGTCCGCCAGCCACGCAAAGCCGACAGCCAACACCACCAGCAACAACAAGCGCCACAGCAGTTTGATCATGCCATCAGCCCTTGGCCGCGATGACACGCAGCACAGCGTCTTCGACTGACTTTAATGCGGCTTCCAGCGCAAGCCTGCCATTGGCCCGGTCAATCCACTGCTGCACGCCAACAGGCTTTTCGCTTTCAATTTTCGAAAGTTGTTCGATGGCTTGTGGCAGGTCGCCACTGTCGGCCAAGGCTGCCGCCGCAGAGGCAGCCGTTGGCCAGTCCACATCGCCTTCCACCCGAATGGTGATGAGGTCTGACAAGCTTTCATAAATGCCCGACCACCAGCTTTGGCTTTCCGGCACAGGACCGGGGACAATCGGTTTTGGCAACGTGGCAATCAGTGACTTCAATTCGCCACCAAGGCCTTTTGCATCCGGTAGCCCGAGTGCCGCATGACGCTGCAACACTTCAAGCCCGGCTGCTGCGGGCACCATGCGATTGATGCGCTCATACTCATCCCGGTAACCCGTACCCGCCGCAATCTTGGCCTTGAGATCAGACAGGCCTTGCGAGAGGGCCGCTCCATTGTCCACGGCTTCGGCAGGCTGTGCTTTCAGGCTGGCCACATCTTTTTCAAGACTGTCGATACGCCGGGTGAGTGGTGCAAAATCCGGAACAATCGTCGCACCATCTTGCGTCACAACAGGCCGTGCCGCCATATCGGCCATCGATTGTCTGGTTTCTCCGAGACTCTGCTCAAGTGCTGCCAATTTGTCAGCCGCAGCGCCCTGTACTTTCTGCGATGCTTCAGCAAGACCAGCAAGTTCGCCGTCCTTGGCTTCCATGGCATCAACGTCACTTTTCAGTTGCGTCGCCAGCTTGTCAACATTCGACAACTGCTCACGCAAAGTTGAATTGCTGGCTTCAAGGATGGCAACCTTGTCTGCCATGGCCTGCATCTGGTCGGAGGGCAAATAGGTTGCCAGCACGTCCTTGTACAGCCACCCGCCGCCCAAGGCCGCCGCAAGCAGGGCAACGCCGAGGTAGAGCCAATTGCGCTTTTGCGATTTGCGTTTTACGGGTTCCGCAGGTTTCCCCGTGCTCTCAATCACTTGGTCCGGATCAAGGTCGATAATTGTATCAGATTGTGTGTCAGAATTATTTGTCATAGCCCGCCGTGCCTAGTCTGCTTCGTTCACCTGATCAAGCAGCGTCAGCATGCCATTTTCATCAGGGGTACGGCTGATGCGTTTGGCCCAACCTTGCGGCAGGTTTGCGGCAACATTGGCAGAAAGACAAAAATGTGTGAGGGTTTTGGCAAGCTCTTCGCATTTGGACTTCACCACTTGCGCCGCCCATAATTTCGTGGTGCGCGGTGAATATAGCAACACACCGTCAACACCCGCCAATTGCGCCGCCAGAACAGGCACATCACATGGCACTGCATCATAAACAATCACGCGCGCCACGGTGAAACCTTCCGCCTTCAACTTGCCCTCAAGATCGCCAGTGGTTTCGGACCCCGACAAATACAGGATCGGACCATCACCAGGTTTCAGGCTCTTGCACATCACGCGCACCAGCCCCTCCACATTGCCGCCCTTGCCATGTACATGATCAAAGCCCTGTCGATGCGCTTCCAACGCGGACTGCGGGCCGATTGCGAAAAACGGCACGTGGTGAAACGGCGTGAGATCGGCCTTCGCCGCAAGCCCATTGGCACTTGAAACACACAACGCCTGAAATGGCCCTTCAGGCAACGTCACGCCATCGCGCGGTGCAATCTGCAACAGCGGCAGTATCATCGCTTCGTGTCCAAGACCCTCGAGCTTCTCGGCGAGGGGCTGCGCGTCTTCAATCGGCCGTGTCACCAAAAGTTTCATGTGTAGAGCAACTTCTCTCCGCCCATCTCTTTGACTTTTTCACCAGCCTCTATGCCCATGGCCACGGCATCTTTGGAGGTTCCCGCTAGAGCATGTTCGAAACAGTCGCGTCCATCAAGTGTCAATGCATGGCCCCGGAATGTGACGGACGTGCCATCGACTTTTGCATGTCCTGCAATGGGCGTGCGGCACGAACCTTCAAGCGTAGCAAGGAAGGCCCGCTCACACTGAATGGCAATGCCGGTCTGTTTGTGGTGAATGGCGCCCACCAAATCCCGCGCACGTTTGTTCGACTGGGCAATTTCAATGGCAATCGCACCTTGCGCCACAGCAGGCAGCATCACATCCATGTCCATGATCGAACTGATGTGATGCGACAACCCCAATCGATTAAGCCCCGCCACCGCGAGAAACGTTGCAGCCGCCACACCTTCCTCCAACTTCCGCAACCGTGTCTGCACATTGCCACGAAACGGAGCCGATTGCAGATCAGGCCGCAACCGCAAAGCCTGCGCATTCCGCCGCACGGACGACGATCCCAAAATCGCACCCTGCGGCAAATCCATCAAGGTCTTTGAATGAACACTCACAAAAGCATCCCGCGGGTCTTCCCGTTCCAGCACGGCCCCAAAGGCCAAACCCTCCGGCACAATTGCTGGCATGTCTTTCATCGAATGCACGGCAAGATCAATCGACCCTGCAAACAGCGCATCTTCAATTTCCCTGGTGAACAACCCCTTGCCGCCAATCTCCGCCAAAGGCCGATCCTGCACCCGGTCACCGATCACCGAAATCACCACGATCTCGAACTGGGCCTCTTCCATGTTATGCGCCTGCATGAGCCGCGCCCGTGTTTCATGGGCCTGTGCCAGCGCCAGAGGCGATCCACGGGTTCCAATTCTGATAGGCGTCATTTGCAAATTCCGTAAGCCGGGTGCTACAGCACCCTATAAGTGAAACCATACACTACCGGACTCATGCGCGATTTCACAACCATTTTAGGCATCGAAACATCCTGTGACGAAACCGCCGCCAGCGTGGTGCGCCGCCATGCAGAAGGTCGGGGCGAAATCCTGTCCAATGTCGTGCTGAGTCAGGTCAAGGATCACGCCCCCTATGGCGGCGTGGTGCCGGAAGTGGCAGCCCGCGCCCACATTCACCATTTGGACCGCATCATCACAAAAGCCATGACCGATGCGAAGCTGAACTACGCCGATCTCGACGCCATTTCCGCCACCGCGGGCCCCGGATTATCCGGCGGCCTCATCGTCGGCCTCACCATGGCCAAGGGCATCGCACTGGCGCGGGGGCTGCCCTTCCTTGCCATCAACCACCTCGAAGGCCACGCCCTCACGCCGCGCCTGTTGGGCGACGTGCAGTTCCCCTATCTGTTGTTGCTGATTTCCGGAGGCCACACCCAATTCCAACTGGTGCGCGGTGTCGGCGACTACAAACGCCTGGGCACCACCATCGACGACGCGCTGGGCGAAGCCTTCGACAAGACGGCGAAATTGCTGGGATTAGGTTATCCCGGTGGACCACTGGTGGAACACTACGCCACACGCGGCAACCCCAATCGCTTTGATTTGCCAAGACCGCTAAAGGGCAGGGCAGGCTGCGACTTCTCCTTCTCCGGCCTGAAAACTGCAGTGCGCGAAGCCGCAGAAGACGTTGGCACCCTCACCGATCAAGACAAAGCCGACCTCTGCGCCAGCTTCCAGAAGGCAGTGGCTGAGACGATGCAGGATCGTTTGAAGAGAGCATTTGAGATGTTTCGTGAGGAAATGTCTCTCGAAGCGGAGAAACCTCATCCGGCCTTCGGCCACCTTCTCCACCGCAAGGGGGCGTTGGAGAAGGGACTTGATTTAGGGAGGTTTCAATCCAGTCCCTTCTCCAGCCCTTTTGCTGGAGAAGGTGGCCGAAGGCCGGATGAGGTCCCTTCGCCACACACTCCGACCCTCGTCGTCGCAGGCGGGGTTGCCGCCAACAAAGCCCTCCGCACCATGCTGGAATCCACATCCACTGTCCACGGCTTCACTCTCTCAGTCCCGCCCTTTCATCTGTGTACAGACAATGCCGCCATGATCGCATGGGCCGCTGCCGAACGTTTCGCACTTGGGCTATCCGACAACCAAAACGCCCCCGTCCGCCCACGGTGGCCGCTCGATACCGTGTCCGCCCCCGCCTATGGCTCTGGACGACTCGGTGCCAAAGCCTGATCACACACACAACAGGAGAACCCCATGCTCTACGCCCTCATCTGCACTGATAAACCCAACGCCCTCGATCTGCGCATGAAGGCCCGCCCGGACCATTTGGCCTTTCTTGAAGGACTTGGGTCCAGCCTGAAAGCTGCGGGCCCCTTTGTCGACAATGATGACAAGCCAACAGGTAGTCTTCTCATCATTGAAGCAGCGAACAAAGCCCATGCCATAGCGATTGCAACAATGGACCCCTATTCAGCAGTAGACCTTTTTGAGTCCGTTGAAATCAAACCATGGAAAT
>JAYUVC010000153.1:0-2757 GCA_043754325.1 Hyphomicrobiales bacterium | reverse complement strand
GCGGCCCAGACTTGTAAATCGATAGAGCGTCGACAAAACCGCACACATCACCAGCGAAAATACGAGGAGTGCCGACACAAGGCCGCCAAAGCGCATCTTGCCGAAGTCCAGAACCTCAGGCGGCATGGCGCGGAACGCCTGTGCCTGACTGAGAAAAATCATGACGCCAAAAAAGATGCTCATGCTTGCAAGCGTGATGATGAAGCTGTGCACGCCTGAACGCACGACAACGGCGCCATTAATGAAACCAAGTCCAGCACCAAACACCACGGCCAAGGGTACGCCCATATACAGCGGAACACCGGCCCGTTCCATCAGCCAACCAAAAGCCATGGCTGAACACACCCCTATGGCACCCACTGATAAATCTAACCCGCCAGAAACAATCACGGCCATCATGGCAAGACCGATCATGGTGTCGATGCCGATTTGACGACCAATGGTGAACAGGCTGAAGGGCGATGTGAAACCGGGCAGCGTGCTGGCAAAAATGACAATGGCAAGTGCGATCAGCAACACCAGGCCGAACTCGCTGCTGTAAGCTAGACGCTGCACGAGAGACTGGCGACCTGCAGCAACCGGCATCGCGTCGCTGGTGTTGGTTATGTCGGATGGGGTCATGACATGGGTCCGCAACGATGGGCCAACAGCGATCCGGTTGCCACAGTCTTGCGACAACCGGATGGGCGAGGGATCATTGCTAGAGTGCGCTTATTTGCAGGCGAGGAAATCCTTGTCCATGCTGGCAAGCAGTGTTTTTGAAATGCCCCGCATGGCGTCAACATAGGTATCAGCTTGCGTTGCATCCACATAGACTGTGCCTGAGTCAACGAACTTGGCGGTGAGCGCATTTGACTTCCATGGCGCATCGGCTTTGATCGTGCAACCTGAGCGCAACTTATCCAGCACATAGGAACCGATATAGCCTTGACCATAGGGGTTTTGCAGCATCGTGCCATTCACAAAGCCGTCCTTGATCGCTTTGATGACAACTTCGTCGTGGTCAATGCCAACCATCTTGATGCGCTTGTCACCAATTTTGCGCAGTGAGTTGGCCGCCGTCACCGCAGGCACCCAAGCCGTGGTGACGATGCCATCCACGCCTGCCGCATTGGCAGCAAGAAAGGCATTGATTTTTTCTTCAGCGGGCTGTGGCGCGTCGATGTCGGCAATCACTTGCATCACAGTGACGGCACCATTGGTTTCATCGGCAGCCTTCTGCACCGCGTCAATGCGAAGCTGGGTGTTAGGATCAACAAGGAAGCCGGTGAAGTGGGCAATTTTGCCTTTTCCACCCATGGCCTTGATCAATTCCTTGGTGCCAAGATAAGCGGAATTGCCAGTGTCAGTGCCCATGCAGAAGAGTGCTGGGGTTGGATCTTTCAAGCAACCAGCCAGAGCCAGTGCTTGCCCACCATTGTCGACAAGTTCTTGAACAACTGGACTTGTTCCTACGGCATCACCCGGGAAGATCAGGAATGAGTTATAGCCTTGCGTCAGCAAGCTTTCGAGCAATTGGCTTTGCTGCGACAATTCCCATTTTTGTGGCACGCGATAGTCGCCCGCACCTATGCCAAAATCCTTCACGGCATCTGCACCAGCTTGTTCCCAAGCGGCAAAGTATGGATGTGGGCCACCGGGTACGAGTGCGACCTTGGTGTCGGAGCCTGCGAATGATAGCCCCGCCGTCAACGCGAGTGTGGCAGCCGACAGTGCGAGATGAATCATGGTTTTCTTCATTGGTTTCTCCCAGTTGAACGGCTCCAACATTGCAACGTTGTGCCAGAATTCGTATTCTAGTATATTAGTTAGGAGATGACAAGAGTTGGAGCAAGAAAATTGATTGAGTAGAGGGCCTCAAGAATATGACGAACATTGATGCCAGGTTGGTTCGTGCGAACGGACTGAAAGTCCATCAGAAGCGGGCTTCATAGAATTCCCTCCATAGGACATGCCGCCATAGACCTGCTTTTAATACTAATATATTGGTTAACTAAGGCAGCCCTTCTCTTTGGACTATAGAGTATTTTGGCGATCCAGGATCAGCTGACCGCCAAGGCGTTGAAAGCAGCCCAATCCAGTGCTTTGGCATCGCGCAACAATGCCGCGTTGCGGATCAGACTGCTGGCTTTGGCCGACCCGATCAGCACCGACGCCACCGCCGGATGTTGCAGCACGAATCGCATGGCGGCTGCAGGCAGGGTTGCGCCTTGCCGCTTTGCCTCGGCTTCCATTCCGTTTACCCGGCCTATGATATCGGCGCTTGCAGGCCCATAGTCGTGATGTGCGCCCGGCACCGCGCCAGTCGCCAGAATTCCCGAATTAAACACCCCACCGATCACGACTGCAGTGCCAGCTGCAATGCATTTTGGCATGATCTCGGCCGCACCTGTGCGATCCAACAGGGTGTAGCGACCCGCAAGCAGCAGGCAATCCAGTTTGACACGGTCGATCACAGCAAGAACAGCTGGCACCTCATTCATGCCCAACCCGTAACCCGCAATCGCCCCTGCGGATTTCAGCGTATCCAGCGCCTTAGAGCATCGGATGGTCAATTGAATCCATATCCTGCTGCCTAGAAGTAATTTGAACATTCTTCTGGCGTGAACAGGGTGCAAATGCTGCCGATGGCTTTTTCGAGGTCCGCTATGGTTCGCGCTGCGGCTTTCCGGAGGTGGGCTTTGAGTTTCGAGAAGGCCATTTCAATCGGGTTGAGATCAGGGCTGTAGGCTGGCAGGAACAGGAACCATGCTCCTT
>JAYUVC010000152.1:0-14648 GCA_043754325.1 Hyphomicrobiales bacterium | reverse complement strand
GATTTTCCGCAATATTATCCGTATTTCCGCAGCACATCCTTCATGTTCAAGGGTCGCCTTATCCGGGGCCACAACCGTCTCGTCGGTCGCTTTCCAGGGACCGATGGCATCAAGACCGGATACGTGAATGCTTCGGGCTTCAACCTTGTTACCTCAACCAAACGTGGCGACAAACGCGTGGTGGGCGTGGTCTTGGGTGCGCGTTCATCCGGCACCCGCAACGCTCACATGATGAGGATTATTTCCCGTGCCCTGCCCGGCGCGCGTGACGGCAATACCATTGCAGCCCTCGCGGGATCGTCGAGGGGAGCCATCAACCCGATCGCCAAAGGCAAGATGAAGGACGACAGTCAGAACCAGGTCGCAGCTGCAGCACCTGTAACGGATGAGGACAAGGATCTTCTTGCGGCCGTCGCAGCCGAAGCCGCTGTCACCACACAGGAAGAAGAAGGCGAAGCTGATGCCGCACCTTCAGCAGACGAACCAAAAGTGCTGGAAGCGGAACTGGTTGATCCGGGCACGACCAGGGCGAAATACCCCAAAAAACTTCCCTTTGCCGTGAAACCTGCCAATGATAAAACCGAAGAATTGACCGTCGCGTCATTGCCAGACAGCTATTCCGTGCAGATCAGTTCCTTCAAATCAAAAAAAGAAGCTGAAACCGGGCTGAGCAACATACGCGCCGCCGTCGGCAGGGACATGAAAGACAAAAGCGCCTACACCATCTCGACGAAAACCAGCGGCAAACTACGTTACAAGATCATGATCTCAGGCTTTTCAGAAGGCATTGCAAAAAAGAGCTGCGCGAAGGCTTCGAAAATGGGCAAGGCCTGCGCGGTGTTAAATCCGGCAGGGTAGAAATGGCCGCTGGTTTCTCACCAAATCCTAAACCTGGTTTCCTAACGGCTGCACTGACAATCGCATCCCCATCGCTTTCAAAATAGCAGAAAAATTGGCGAGTGCAGGATTCCCGTCTGCCGAAAGTGTCCGATAAAGTTGCGTGGGATTCAACTGCGCTTGCTCAGCTACGGCCTGAACGCCTCCAAAGGCCTTTGTCATCTGACGAAGCACGATAAGAAGCTCACCTTGATCTCCTTCCTCAAGAATGGAATTCAGCAGCTGCATAGCAAATGCCGGGTCATCCCGATACATCTCTGCCATTGCATCATCATGCGATCTATCTCTCATTCTGATTTTTCCTTTGCCAGTTCTTCCAATATTGGCAGGCAGTTGAAATATCTGAGTCCTGCGTTCGCTTATTGCCGCCACTCATCAGCAAAACAATTTTTTGACCAGCAATCGCATAGTAGACGCGGTATCCTGCACCTACGTCAATACGAAGCTCCCATATCCCATCGCGGCAAAACTTGTGATCACCAAAATTTCCGAGTTCCATTCGATCAATGCGCTTTACTGTGGCAATTCGAGCTTTGATGTCCCGCAGACTCCGCAACCAGGTTTGGTAAACATCCTTGCCATCTTCTGAGAGATAGTGTCGAATTTCATACATCACATATATTCGTTTATTTACGAATTAATGTCAATGCGCCAAAAAAATTTCCTCACCCCAGCAAAACATCCTTCGCCGCATTGATCTTCGCAGCCAGATAATCTGACCCGCCCTTATCCGGATGGAAATCTTTCATCAGGCGTTTATGCGCCAATTTCACGTCGGCGATTGCTGCGCCGGACTTCAACCCAAGCACGGCATAGGCCTCTTCACGTGTCATCGCAGTGCTGCCTGATGCAGTCCCCTTTTCATTGCCCCCCCAAGCTGCGCGCCATTCAGGTTGGGCGCGATCAAGCCAGGCTTCATAAAGCGGCAAGCTCTGGTCTACCGATTGTTTGCAAAGCCCGCGGAATGCCATCAACTCTTCCTGACTTAAAGACGACAAGCGCCTGCCCTTGCAAGTCCCCGCCAGCACTTCGCCATCCATGCTGCCGCTGTCATGGTCGAGTTCCATGGCCAGCAGAGACGTCGCAACCCGGCTTTTTTGTCCGGCGGTTTTGGTTTTTCCCCAATTGAAGCCATTCGGAAACACTTGACCTTTGCCAGCAAGTCCAAGGCCGAACAAAAACAAGGTGGCGGCAACCTGCATGTTGCCGCGCAAGGCCACCCATCCTGCAAAGCCCATGATTCCCATGCCTGCCACTTTAGATATAAATCCTGGCATGGCGGTTTGCGGCGTGCGGGCAGCTTTACGGATCAGCCAGATACCGCCGAAAACCACAATCAATGCGATGACAAATGAAGGCATGTGGAGAACTTACTTCAACTGTGACAGCAATGCACGCGCCGCCTGCCCTGATTTCGATTCCAGCGCCTGCCTGCCACCGGTTGCATAAGCTGCGACAGCACCAAGCAACTCCGCCAGCACTTTCGGCGAAGCGTTGTCCAATCGGAAATAGGCGCCGCGCGTCAATTTGGCGACCTCTTTGAATGCGCGTTCCGCCACTGCGTCCGTGCCCTCCTGAAACATGAACAGCGGAACGCCGAGCAAACCAATCTCACCCGCCTTCTGACACAACCCGTCCACATTTTCCTCGCAAGCATCGCCCACAAAAATCACCGCGTTGACTTTGGACTTTGCGGCTTGGTTTTTCACATGGACGAGCACCTTGCCAATTTGCGTATTGCCGCCCCGGCAATCGACCTTCGACATCATGTTGGCCAGTGCCTCGGGATCAGACACCCAGCGCGAGGCTTTGCATTCGTTGAAACCACGGAAATAGACCAGCTGCACTGCAAGGCCTCCGGCCTTTTTGGCTTCCATGAACATTTGACCCTGGATTGACAGCGCAGAATCCCACGTCGGCTGGCGGCTCATGGTGGCATCCATCGCAAACACCAGACGGCCTTCGCCGGACGCAACGGGCATCTTTTTTAACGCAACAAGAAAATCATCGACCGACTGCGATGAGCCTTCAACTTTGCGGACAGTGTTCATGGTTGTCATGGTGGCAATGCCGCTCCCTTGGCCGTGAAGGTACAACAGTACCAACGGCTGTCTAGATAACAACGCCGCGCCGGATTTAAAGAGTTTACTTGCAGGTGTCAGGTTTCAACATCTCGATTTTTTCGAGTTTGCCTTTCAGCGCATAAGTTCCGTAGTCTAACACCAGATCGGTCGATACACCGTTTTCCAGCATGTTGAAGCTGGCGGAATAGGTTGGTTGATCATCGCCTTTGGCGTCCACAACGTAATAACTCACGGTAACGGGCCAATAGGGTAATTTGTTCAGCGCCTGCAAAGTCGTGGCATCGGCACCGGTGGAGATTGTGCTGCCGGGTTTCTTTGCACCGATAAAGCTGATGGCCCGCGAAGCTTTTTCGTCATCCGAACCTTCATAGACCAGCGATGAAGAGCGGGTTTCGCCTTTTTCCGCGTCGTTCATCAACTTCTTCTGGAATGCCGTTGGAAATATTGCCGCTCCATCAATGTCAAAGCTCTTGCTTTCCTTGCCTTCCAGTTCGCCCGCACCCTTGCTGCCATCTCCAGGCTTTTTGGCTTTCACGCGCGATTCGCTTTGCAGGCTGGCATTGACAAATTGCTTTTGCTTCATGTCAAGGCCCAGCCCATCGCCTGATTCAAACGACGTCAGCTGAATATCCATGGTTTGCGGAACACCTTCGCCCTGCACATAACGGTTAACAATGCGGTAGTTTACGGCATAGCCTTCGCAGTCATTGCCTGTGATCTCATAAGCCAGTTTGCCTGCAATGGCGCTGATGCCGCCCTTGTTATCAAGCCGTGACGCCTCAAGCACATAAAACGCCCGGTGCGGTGCCAGTTGGGCACCGGCAAAGGCTTGCGTCGGCAGCGCCGAAGCGACAAGCGCCATGCAGCAAAAGCGTCTGGTCAAGGTCATGCGATTCATGTTCAAAAGGCCTTTCAAAACAATGGGACGATCCTAGCATGAACAATGGCGAAACAAGGGCTAAAATTCTCATAACGCGCAAACTGCCCCCCAAGGCCGAGGCTGGCTTTGCGACAAGCTTTGATGCGCACCTCAATGCGGAGGACGCGCCAAAGTCCCACGACCAGATCGTCGCGGAGGCTGAAGGCATGGACGGAATTGCCTTGACCTCGATGGACAAATTCACGGCAGACCTGATCAACCGCCTCCCCGCTTCGGTAAAAATCCTCTCCACCGTATCCGTCGGCCATGAACATCTCGACATTCCCGCAGCAGTCGCACGTGGCATTACAGTCACAAATACGCCCGACGTGCTGACAGATGCGACGGCCGATATTGCCCTGTTGTTGATGCTCGGAGCCGCACGCGGAGCCTATTGGGGCGAACGCATGGTGCGCGAAAACCGATGGGCCGGGTTCTCAATCGTCTACCCGCTTGGTCATGACTTTTCGGACATGCGCCTTGGCATTCTCGGCATGGGGCGCATCGGTGTGGCCGTTGCCAAGCGGGCGAAGGCCTTCGGGCTGGAATTGCATTATCATAACCGAAACCCGTCACCAGAAGCTGATGCACTTGGTGCCACCTATCACGCGAGCTTTGACGCCTTGTTGCCACATTGCGATTTCCTTTCGGTCAATTGCCCGATGACGCCGGAAACCAAGGGCATCATCAACACGCGCAGTTTGTCGCTCATGCCAAAAGGCTCAATTGTGGTGAACACGGCGCGGGGCGGCATCGTTGTGGATGAGGATTTGATTGCGTCTCTCAAATCCGGCCACACCGCTGCAGCGGGCCTTGATGTTTACAACAACGAACCCAACCTCGATCCGCGTTACCGTGATCTGGACAACGTGTTCCTGCTGCCACATCTGGGCAGCGCCACCATCCGTACACGTACAAATATGGGATTGCGTGCCTTGGCAAACATGAAACGCTTTTTTGCAGGCGAAACGCCAAAGGATAAATTGGGATGACACCGGAAGATCAATTGAAAACACTAGGGCTCACCATTCCAATACCTGCCAAACCGGTGGCCAATTATGTGGGCTGGGTTCAGACCGGAAACCTCGTATTCACTGCGGGCCAAATTCCTTATGACAACGGCAAACTTACCCAAACAGGCGTGCTCGGGCGTGATGTCACAAAGGAGCAAGGCCAAGCCGCCGCCCGCCAGGCTGCAATCAACGTGATTGCCCAAATCAAAGACGCATGCGGGGGCGATCTGTCGCGGGTGAGGCGCATTGTAAAGCTCACTGGCTTTGTTGCCTGCAGTCATGACTTCACTGATCATCCCTTTGTGGTCAATGGCGCTTCAAACCTGATGGTGGATGTGTTTGGTGACGCTGGCCGCCACGCGCGTTCAGCAGTCGGTGTGCCATCGCTCCCACTCAATGCCTGCGTCGAGGTGGAAGCCATCGTCGAAATCGCATGACACGCTTTACCCCGCAAATGCGAGCCCTTGACTGGCTCACCGCCCGACCGATTGCGCATCGCGGTTTGCACAGGCTAGGTGATGGCATTGTCGAGAATACGGCAACCGCGTTTGCGGGCGCACTGCAACACAACTACGCCATTGAATGCGACCTGCAACTCACTGCTGACAATGAGGCCGTTGTCTTCCACGATGAAACACTTGAGCGTGTTACAAACGACTCAGGCTGGGTGAAGCACCATACCGCGCGTGCATTGAAAACGGTGACTTTCAAACACGGCGGTGACTGCATCCAGACGTTTTCGGAACTGCTTGAACAAGTTGCTGGCCGCGTCACTTTGGTCGTCGAATTGAAGTCACATTTCGACGGCAACACCACTCTCGCTACCCGCGCCTTGGATGTGTTGGCAAATTACAACGGACCCCATTGCCTGATGTCCTTCGACCCCGACATGATTGCCGCCGTGGCTGCCCAATCGCCCGACACCGTGCGCGGCATCACCGCTGACCGCACCACAGACTCATACTATCGCATGTTGCCATTTGCGAAGCGCATGAACCTCAGGCATTTCAAACACCTCGAAAAAACCAGACCACACTTCATCTCCTACCATTTCCGCGACCTGCCCTTCGCACCGGTACAAGCCATCCGCGCTGCAGGTCACCCCATCATCACCTGGACCATCCGCACCAAAGAAGAAGAACGGCAGGCGCTGCGCTATTCCGATCAGGTCACGTTTGAAGGGTATATGGCGTGATGACCTCGCGCATCCGCACCCTCTCCAGCCTGAAACATATCGCAGCCGACAGCTGGGATGCGCTGGCCAATCCTGCCGGCCAATCCTTCAATCCGTTTGTCAGCTACGCCTTCCTGTCCGCACTTGAAGACTCAAGGTCTGCGTCCGCCCGCACAGGCTGGGCGGCATCGCATCTTGTGTTGGAGGAAAACGACAAGACACTCGGCGTCGTCCCCTGTTATCTCAAATCCAATTCCATGGGCGAATACGTCTTCGACCATGGCTGGGCCGATGCCTACACGCGCGCCGGTGGAAATTATTACCCCAAACTCCAGACCTCAGTGCCATTCACACCCGCTACCGGACCAAGATTATTGGCCCCGGATGTACATAAACCGAAATTGCTGAAAGGCCTGGAAGCCGCGACCCAACAGCTGGGCGCATCCTCGGCGCATATTACCTTCATGCCCGAAGCTGACTGGAACACGGCACCTGCAAACTGGCTGAAACGCCAGGACATCCAGTTCCATTGGCACAATCAAAACTTCGACACGTTTGCCGATTTTCTCGCAACGCTCTCATCCTCCAAACGCAAAAACATCCGCAAGGAACGCCAAGCTGTTGCGGCACGCGGCATCACATTCGACCTGCTCACCGGAAGCGATCTCACGGAACAACACTGGGACCACTTCTACGCCTTCTACATGGACACCGGTGCCCGGAAATGGGGCCGCCCCTATCTCACCCGCGAATTCTTTTCGCTGATCAACGAGCGCATGGCTGAACACACGCTATTGGTATTAGCGAGACGTGACGGCAAGATTATCGCAGGTGCGCTGAACTTCATTGGCTCTGAAACACTCTACGGCCGCAACTGGGGTTCGACCGAAGACCACCACTTCCTGCATTTCGAAACCTGCTATTACCAAGCCATGGATTTTGCCATTTCGCGAAAACTCAAAGTCGTGGAAGCAGGAGCCCAAGGTGAGCACAAACTGGCACGCGGCTACCTGCCAGTCAAAACCCACAGCCTGCACCACTTCGCACACAAAGGCCTGAGCCGCGCGGTCGCCGACTATCTCGAACATGAACGCGCCAGCATTGACCAGGACCAGCAACTGTTGGCCGCGCATTCACCCTTCCGAAATGTCGAGCAGGATTGACGCTAGGGGACTGTTTGCTCTTCCTTGCAAACTGTCCCCGAACTTTGAGATCGGGGACAGTTTGCGAAAGAGCAAACAGTCCCCAATTCACGTCAATCTATCCCAGCAATTTTTCCGCCTCGAACATGTAGTCCCGCGTCAGAGCCGCCGTTTGCACATCCTTGGTCAGCTGGATCTGGAAATTCATGTGCTTGCCGTGGCTGAATGAGAGTTCACTTACAATCAGGTAAAATTCCCACATGCGACAAAATTTTTCGTCCATCATCACCGCGATTTCGGCGCGGTGCGATTGGAATCGTTCCTCCCATAGCCGCAGTGTTTTTGCATAGTGCAAGCGCAGGATTTCAATATCCGTCACCCACAACCCTGAACGTTCAATGGCTTGCAGCGTTTCCGACAACGCCGGTGAATAGCCGCCGGGGAAAATATATTTACGGATCCAAGCACCCGTTTGCCCAGGCCCACCCTTGCGCCCGATGGAATGAACCAGCGCCAATCCATCATCCGTCAGCAAATTCTTGATCTTGGTGAAGTAAGCATCAAACTGCCCAATGCCCACATGCTCAAACATGCCCACGGACACGATGCGGTCAAACGGCCCCTGCACATCCCGGTAATCGATCAGCTCAAACGACACCCGCCCCTCAAGGCCGCGCAACTTGGCCTGCTCCTGCGCCAGCGCGAGTTGCTCGGTTGACAGCGTTACCCCCACAACCGTCACATCAGCCACAGCCGCCAGATAAAGCGCCATGCCGCCCCAGCCACAACCAATATCCAGAATGCGTTGCCCCGGCTTCAAATCCAGTTTCGCGGCAATGTGACGGAGCTTGTTTTGTTGCGCCTGTTCAAGCGTATTGTCTGGTGACGAAAAATAGGCGCAGGAATACAACATGTCCCGATCCAGCCACAGTCGATAAAACGCGTTTGACAAATCATAGTGGTGCCGCACGTTGCTGCGCGACTTTGCAATTGAATTTCGCTGCACAAGGCGTTTGAATTTTTTGGCTGTGCCGCGCACCAGTTTCTGCAAGGGGTGTCCGCGAAAGCCACCACGGTTTTCCACAAACAAAGTCAGAAAATCACGGATGCTGCCCTGCTCCACCACCAGCCGCCCATCCATATAGGCTTCACCCGCATGCAGTTCGGGGTTGAGGAACAGCTTGTGATGCAGGCCCGCGTCTTTCAGCCGGACAGTCACGCGCACACCAGGGGCACCGTCATAGACGTGGCGCTTGCCGTTGGCGTCAATCAATTCCAAACGACCCGTCTTGATGACGCGGGCCAACATTTTGTCCAACAGGAACACAGGAACGACCTTTCAAAAGCCAACTTTTAGAGTATCAAGCCAACATTACAGCGGAATATTGTCGTGCTTTTTCCACGGATTTTCCAGCGTCTTTCCCTTCAACATGTCGAGCGCCCGCGCCACGCGGCGGCGGGTGGAATGCGGCATGATCACATCATCGAGGAAGCCGCGTTCAGCCGCCACAAACGGGTTGGCAAAGCGCGCCTTGTAGTCCACCTCACGCGCTGCAATCTTCTCTTTGTCCACAAGTTCCGAACGATAGATGATTTCTGCGGCACCCTTTGGCCCCATCACCGCAATCTCCGCCGTGGGCCACGCATAATTCAAATCCCCGCGCAGATGCTTCGACGCCATCACAACGTAGGCCCCGCCATAAGCCTTGCGGGTGATGATGGTAATTTTCGGCACCGTGGCCTCAGCATAGGCAAACAACAATTTTGCGCCATGCTTGATCAATCCGCCATATTCCTGTGCCGTGCCCGGAAGAAATCCCGGCACATCAACAAAAGTCAAGATCGGGATATTGAAGCAATCACAGAACCGCACGAAGCGTGCAGCTTTGCGGCCTGCATCAGAATCCAGAACCCCCGCCAACACCATCGGTTGATTGGCAACGATCCCAACAGTGCGCCCTTTGATCCGCGCAAATCCCGTGATGATGTTGCGGGCATGGGCTTCCTGAATTTCAAAGAAGTCCCCGCCATCTACCGTCTTGGTGATCAACTCTTTCATGTCATAAGGCTGGTTCGGATTTGCAGGAATTAAAGTATCCAACGATTCATCAATCGCTTCCGCATCGACAAATCCGGGCAGCATCGGCAGCTCCGCCGTATTGCTCGACGGCAGAAAGTCGATGAGTCTCCGCACCTGCAACAACGCCTCAACATCATTCTCGAATGCCTTGTCGGCAATCGAGGATTTCGTGGTGTGAACCGAAGCGCCACCCAGCTCTTCCGCCGTCACGGTTTCATTGGTAACGGTTTTCACCACATCAGGCCCGGTCACAAACATGTAACTCGTGCCCTTCACCATGAAGATGAAATCCGTCATGGCGGGCGAGTACACATCGCCGCCTGCACAGGGCCCCATGATCACCGAGATTTGCGGGATCACGCCGGACGCCAACACATTGCGCTGAAACACTTCGCCATAGCCGCCAAGCGCATCCACACCTTCTTGTATCCGCGCTCCGCCAGCGTCGAACAATCCGATGATGGGTGCGCGATTGCGCAGCGCCATGTCTTGCAGTTTGGTGATTTTACGGGCATGCGATTCCGACAGTGAACCACCAAACACGGTGAAGTCCTTGGCGAAGACATAAATCAAACGGCCATTGACCGTGCCCCAACCCGTGATAACCCCGTCGCCGGGGGTTCGGGTTTTTTCCATGCCGAAATCGGTGCAGCGATGCTCGACAAACATGTCGAACTCTTCAAACGACCCGGCGTCCAGCAGAAGCTCTACCCGCTCCCGCGCCGTCAGCTTTCCCTTGGCATGTTGCGCATCAATGCGTTTCTGCCCGCCACCCAAACGGGCTTCAGCGCGGCGCTTGTCGAGCACCTCAAGAATGTCCTGCATCTGTCCCTGCCCTCAATAATTGAAAAAACAGCACCAGCCCATCAAACTCACGCCGCCTGCCCTTGCGGCGCAAGACGGCCTCATCATCCTCGCCCCAATTGCTGATCTGGTAATCCTCATCCACATGCGCCGCCGCCCAGGCCGCATCGGGATCAGCTCCTGCTTGCAGTTGCAACGCCAGCAGCGATGATCCAAGCAAGGTCATCAGGATATAAACGCTCGTCAACTGCCAGTGATCCAGGGTTTCAGCACGGCGACGCACGGCGGCAAGACTGGCCTCATCCTGTGCAATATGTGTGATGCTGATGGCATGGCGGAATTGCGCAGGCAACGTCGTATTGGCCCAATCCAACACGGGCCGCCAATGCTTCCGCTGCAACCGCACCAATTCCGGCGGACGATCCGTCCAATAGCACACGAGGTCAGACCCCGCATATTCCACAATCTCACCCAGCACGTGCTCCCGTTCGGAAGTGGCCCGGTCCAGCGCTGTATTGGCCAGTTTGGTGATCGGCATCAACTCCGGATCAATCACCTTCACCTGCGCCACCCACTCCGCCGCAACCGCTTCTGCCAACGCGCGATTGGGCAGGACGAGCGCATTTTTCAGAGGTGTTTTGACTGGTTTGCCATCCAGTAATATACCATTGGTATCAGAGACTTCCACAGACGCGTAAAACTTTCGTGGCAACTTCCGCACAATTGGTGAAGTTATGATCCGCCGCATACGCTCGTCGGGGGTTTCGTCAGTCATCGTGTTTGTCAAATCTTGCAGCATCAAACCCGAACACCCCGAACGTCTGCATCATATGCTCAGGCAGCGGTGCGGTAATATCCACCACACCCTCACGCGGATGTGGAAACACAATCCGCCGCGCATGCAAGTGCAATTTATTCGGCACCCCGTCGGGCAAATCCACATCGCCACCATATTTATTGTCGCCCAGAATGGGCGTTCCGATATGGGTGGCATGCGCCCGCAATTGATGCTGACGCCCCGTCACCGGTTTCAGCGACAACCACGCCGCCACCGCAGGCACCTTGTCGATCACCGCATATTGCGTAACCGCCCGCTGCTCATCCTCTTCCTCGCCTTCACGAGACGCCCGCATGCGGTCCCCATCCGTGCTCTTGGCCTTGATCAGCGCCACGTCGATCTTCCCTTGCGCAGGCGAAGGTACACCTTTGACCACGGCCCAATAGGTCTTCTGCACATTGCGCGTCGCAAACAGTTTGCCCAAGGCCGCAGCCACGGCCCGGCGTTTGGCCACCACGATCACACCCGACGTATCCCGGTCCAACCGATGCACCAACAGCGGCCGCTCACCCAGATCAGCACCAAGTCCCATCAACAAGCCATCAAGATGCTGAAACGTCTTGGTGCCACCCTGCACAGCAAACCCGCAGGGCTTGTTCAGCACATAAATATCCTGATCTTCATGGATCACCATGGAGTCGAACAACTTGCGTTCTTCACGCGTCAACGGCTTTACATCAGCTTTTGGCGCATCAGCGGGACGTGTATCAAAAGCCAGCGGCGGCACACGAATATCGTCGCCCGCTTTCAGGCGCGAATTGGTTTTGCAACGCCCCGCCCCCACCCGCACCTGGCCCGTGCGCGTAAGTTTGTTCAGATAGGCAAAGGTCACCTGCGGAAAATGAATCTTGAACCAACGGTCCAGCCGCATGCCATCTTCATCGGCGGAGACTTCATGGCGTTTGACTTCAGCCATTGCTGGCACTCATCAAGGCAAAGCCCGCAAAAACAGCAGCAATCGACAAGCCCACCGAAGCAAAAACATAAAGCAACGCTGAACCACTTTGTCCGGAATTTACCAGCTTCAACACATCCAGTGAAAACGCCGAAAACGTGGTGAAGCCACCCAGCACACCCGTCGTCAGAAAAAACTGTGCCGCCTGATTGTCTTCGAACTTCCGCATGAAAAACGCTGTCACCAATCCCATGGCAAAACTACCGAGCACATTCACCGCCAATGTCCCATATGGAAAACCGGCACCCACCACGCGGTAGATCCCGTGTGACAATCCAAGCCGCGCAACCGATCCAAGCGCACCACCCAGTGCCACCCAGACAAACAGCATTACAGCCAGCCCTTCTGCTTGAAATACAGAAACGGCAAAATTGCGGAGAGTAACATCATGCCAATCGCCATCGGGTAACCATAGTCCCAATTCAATTCCGGCATTTTGTCAAAGTTCATGCCGTACAAACTTGCCACCAGCGTCGGCGGCAGGAACACCACGGCGGCGACCGAGAAAATCTTGATGATGCCGTTTTGCTGAATTGAAATCATGCCCAGCACCGCATCCAGCAGGAACGAAATCTTGCCGGACAGGAACGACGCATGATCTGTCAACGACGAAATATCCCGTTGCAGAATCTTGATCCGCGCCCGGTTTTCTTTCATGTCCCTGGTCAATTTTGTCTGGTCAATGATGGCCTGCATAAAAGCCACCATGCGTCCGATCGACACCAGGCTTTCGCGCATTCTGGAATTGAAGTCGCCCTCTTCGCCAATCATGCCCAACAATTCTTCCAGGTTCTTCGGCTTCCGGCGACGGCGTTCTTTCTTCGATTTTTTATTCACGAACGAAACGTCGAAAACGCGTTTTGAGGTTTCATCGATGATGGCACTGACCCGCTCCAGGTGATCAGCGGCACGGTCTACCACCGCTTCAATGATGCTGATCAGAATGCCCCAGCTTGTCATGGCAGTGGCCTGCGGCTTCATCGCCTGCTTGATGTAAACCGGAAATGCCTGCGGATGGTGATAGCGTATCGTAATCAGCTTGTTACTGAGAATAATAAACGTGACCGGTGAGGCCTCAGGGCGCTCGTCATCACCCCGCCGGATGAGTGTAGCGGTCATGAAGGCAGCACCGTCTTCCTGATACAGGCGGCTTGATGCTTCGATCTCGGCCAATTCACCCCGGGTGGGAATGTCGATGTTGAGCGCGGATTCAACCAACACTTCCTCGTCATGGGTGGGTTCCACCATATCGATCCACACGGAATCTTCCGGCAACGATCCTGTCGCAATAATCTTGCCGTTTTCGACAAGGCAGCCTTTTTCAGTTCCGTAGGTTTGCAACATGACTCTTCACTCCAACCCACCCTTTGCCCGACAAAATTGACAGTCGCAAGTGCAACAGGCAGAAGCCCACCATGACGAATTCAATGACAAATCCAATACACATCATCGGCGGCGGCATGGCGGGCTGCGAGGCGGCCTGGGCCGCTGCCAACGCAGGCGTGGCAGTGATCCTGCACGAGATGCGTCCGCACGTGGCGACTGATGCCCACAAGACAGAAAGTCTCGCTGAACTCGTCTGCTCCAACTCCTTCCGCAGCGACGATCACGAACAAAACGCCGTGGGCTTGTTGCACGAGGAAATGCGCCTGATGGGATCGCTCATCATGGATGTCGCCAAGCATCATCAAGTCCCCGCAGGTGGCGCACTTGCCGTGGACCGGGAAGGCTTCGCGCGCGAAGTCACCCGCCGCATTGAGGCTCATCCCCTGATCACCGTAGATCGCGGTGAAGTTGCAGGCCTGCCGCCGGAGGATTGGGACAATGTCATCATCGCCACCGGACCCCTCACATCCCCTGCCCTTGCAAATGCCGTGCGCCAGCTTACAGGCGAAGAAGACCTCGCCTTCTTCGATGCCATCGCCCCCATCATCCACCGTGAGTCGATCAACATGGACGTGGCCTGGTTCCAGTCCCGCTATGACAAGGTTGGTCCCGGCGGCACGGGCAAGGACTATATCAACTGCCCCCTCGACCGTGCCCAATATCTCGCATTCATTGACGCCCTCAACGAAGGCGAGAAAGGCGACTTCAAACAATGGGAAAAATCCACCCCCTATTTCAACGGCTGCCTGCCGATTGAAGTGATGGCGGAGCGCGGCCGCGAGACGCTGCGCTTCGGGCCGCTAAAACCGGTCGGCCTGACCAATCCGCGCAACCCGACGGTAAAACCCTATGCCATCGTGCAACTGCGGCAGGATAATGCGCTGGGTACGCTGTGGAACATGGTGGGGTTCCAGACCAAGCTCAAATACGGGCGGCAGGCCGAGATCTTCCGCATGATCCCGGGGCTCGAGAACGCGCAGTTTGCGCGGCTTGGCGGGCTGCACCACAACACCTTCCTCAATTCGCCCAAGGTGCTCGACCGACAGCTGCGGCTCAAGGCCGAGCCTCGGCTGCGTTTTGCCGGCCAGATCACCGGCGTCGAGGGCTATGTCGAAAGCGCTGCAATAGGGCTGGTCGCCGGGCGCATGGCAGGGGCGGGTGCGCGCGGTGAAACGCTCGACGCGCCGGGGCCGACAACCGCGCTCGGGGCGCTGATCGACCACATCACCGGCGGACACATCGCGGCGGAAGGCGAACCGGGACCGCGCTCGTTCCAGCCGATGAACGTCAACTTCGGTCTGCTGCCACCCGTCGAGATCAAGCGGCCCGAGGGCATCGCGCGCTGGCGCGGGACCG
>JAYUVC010000151.1:0-5401 GCA_043754325.1 Hyphomicrobiales bacterium | reverse complement strand
CACCTCCGCCAAAATCATCGTCTCTGGCGGTCGCGGCATGCAAAACGGCGAGAACTTCAAAATGCTGGAAGCAGTAGCCAAAAAACTCAACGCCGCCGTGGGTGCCTCCCGCGCCGCCGTTGATGCAGGCTATGCGCCCAACGACTACCAAGTTGGCCAGACCGGAAAAGTCGTCGCCCCCAATCTCTACATCGCCGTCGGTATCTCCGGCGCCATCCAGCATCTTGCAGGCATGAAAGATTCTAAAATCATCGTCGCCATCAACAAGGACGACGAAGCGCCAATTTTCCAGGTGGCAGATTATGGCCTGGTGGCGGATCTATTTACAGCTGTGCCGGAATTGGAAGCGGAATTGGGCAAGCTTGGGAAGTAAAGAAACCTCATCAGTCCTTCGGACAGCTTCTCCAAAGGAGAAGCGACTTGTCGGTCGACCTCCCTCAATATCTGACAGAAGGGGAGGTCACATATCAGGTCGCTTCTCCTCTGGAGAAGCTGCCCGAAGGGCTGATGAGGTCCCTTTCGCTACGACAAACAACCTTCAAAAATCCGACGTGATCCCCTTCTTCTCCCAGTCGCCATAACGCGTGGGCTCAAGCCCCTTGCCACCATTGACCTCAACGGCCAAATCTACAGGCTTGGCTGCCTTCCGCCGCGCCTCAGCCTCCGCCAGCGCCCGCTTCGCTTCAGGTGACAACACCTTGTCCATCCTTGTAAAAACCCCAATCCATCACCAATTGTCTCATCGCAACAGATGGAGACTTTCATGAACCTGTTCAAGACCGGAATTCTGATGGCGGGCATGACGGCCCTGTTCATGGGGCTTGGCTTTCTCATGGGCCGCGAGACCGGCATGCTCATGGCGCTGGTCGTCGCCATCGGCATGAACATCTTCACCTATTGGAACGCCGACAAGATGGTGTTGCGCATGAACGGTGCCCGCCAGGTGTCGGAAACCGAAGCGCCCGACTTTCACCGCATGATCAAACGTCTGGCCGCAAATGCCAATCTCCCCATGCCAAAGGTCTACCTGATCGACCAACCCCAACCCAACGCCTTTGCCACCGGTCGTAATCCTGAAAACGCCGCCGTTGCCGCAACTACGGGTCTGCTCCGTCATCTCTCGCCCGACGAAATCGAAGGCGTCATGGCGCACGAATTGGCGCACGTCAAAAACCGCGACACCCTGATCATGGCCTTCACCGCAACAATCGCTGGTGCCATTTCCATGCTGGCGAATTTCGGCTTCCTGTTTGGCTCGCGTGACAGTCGCAACAATCCGCTAGGTCCGATAGGCTCCATCGCCATGATCATTCTCGCCCCCATGGCGGCCATGCTGGTGCAAATGGCGATTTCCCGCACACGGGAATATTCTGCTGACCGGGGTGGTGCCGAAATTTCCGGAAAACCCTTGGCTCTGGCGTCTGCCTTGAACCGCATTGCCACAGCAGCACACGACATTCCCAATGAAGCAGCCGAGCGGAACCCCGCCATGGCGCATATGTTTATCATTAACCCGTTGTCAGGCCTTCGGGCAGACGCTCTGTTTTCCACTCACCCCGCCACGCAAAACCGCATCGCCGCACTCGAAGTTATCGCCCGCGAAATGGGAGCAACTGCCGCACCATCTGGCCCCTGGGACCAACCTGTTCAAAAAGGCCCTTGGGGCTGATCGTTTTTAATCCGGTCCCGCGTTAGCACTTCATTAACCCTGCCCGGATGAAACTCTGGTTCTCTACATCAGGGATAAAAGGCGGGCAGGCAGCAATGGCGCTGACAGGGCACCAGAGTGTTGAAAAGGCTTGGGCTTGGGTCGCAAGTTTTTTGCATGTCACGCCGCAGCACAGCCATGAGCTGATATTTCGCGCTGCAACCTCTTTGCCGCCTGACAAAACTGCACTCGCTCAGGCAACGGCCATCTATGGCGGCCATCAGACCCTGACCCCTGACGAGTTTGTCTCACTGGAATGGCTCACCAGTTTTGCAAGGTCGGGACGACAGCTGTTCATGTGTCACGCCCTGCGTCTGCTTGACGGCTGGAATCAGTTGCGCCGAAAGGCAGGCTGCATTGAATCGGAATCGACTATCCTCCAACGTCTGGTGTTCAGTGCAGGCCAATGTGCGGCACTGCTGCCGCGTGACCAGCATGCAACGCTTGCCTTTGCCGTGCAGGCCCAGGTAAACCGTCTGTTGCGCATGAAGACCATTGATCCCACGCTGATGCGCATCAAGGCCATGGCCCTGTTGGGTGCCGCTGATGCCGTGCAAAAAGGCCCTACGATCCATGCAGAGGCGATGCAGCTTCTCGAACAATCGCTGCCGCAGCTCATCGCATCAGATGGCGGTCCGGTGCACAACACTGTGTCGGGCTACGTGGTCTGGCTGCATGAACTTCTGGCAAACCCTGAAGCAACTTTCACGCCAAAAGCACGAAACGCCCTAGACCGCGCAATGCCATTTCTGTCGATGCTTCTGGGGTCCGACAGGCGCTATTGTTTTGACGACAAGATCAACCCTCTCCCATCTGTCCGGACAACGGCGCCGTTGCGGTTTGCACCCGTGTCTCGCGTCGCACATCTTGCTGCCGGAAAGTCCGTGGCAATCGCCACACCCGAACAATTGAACCGGACAACCCGATTGAACATGTCCAGCAACGGTCATGCAATACTTGAAGGTGGTTTATTCCTGCATGGTCCGGACGACGACCAGTCTGTGCAGCATTTGGAAAGTGATGGCGACATCAATGGCCAATGGTTCCGCCAAGTCACCGCCACGCAACAGCGCACGGTCTTTCTCTGCGCCAAGGGTGACGATTTCCGCATTGAGGACCAGCTGCAAAACCAGACCATGCCGTGCTGGATGCGCCTGACGTTTTCAGAACAGGCCAAAGTCTCCGTGGCCCGCAACGGCACGCAAGCCACCATCGCGGTTGATGGCCGCAATCTATGGCAACTCACCTTGCGCGGCGCTGAACTGAAAGCCCCGACCCAAGGCAATCAATGGCTTGTCAAAGCCACGGCCCCCTGCGTTAACTGGGCCTTGAAACGCATCAACCGCAGCCCAACCAGGCAAGGCAAGCCAGACCTGCCGGAGCTGCCCTTCCAGCTGGAAATTCCGTCGCGCAAGCATTAAGAGCAGCGATCATGACCCTTCGCACCATCAAGCGCGCCCTCATCTCCGTCTCCGACAAAACCGGACTGGAACACCTCGCCCGCGCACTTGCATCCATGGGCGTCGAACTGCTCTCCACCGGCGGCACGGCAAAAACCTTGCGTGGATATGGAATCACCGTCAAAGACGTTTCTGACGAAACCGGCTTTCCCGAAATCATGGATGGCCGTGTGAAAACCCTGCACCCCAACATTCACGGTGGACTTCTCTCCATCCGCGACAACGCTGAGCACGAAGCGCAACGCCAAACCCACAACATTGAATTGATCGATCTTCTCGTCGTCAACCTCTACCCCTTCGAAGAAACCCTCGCCCGCGGCAGCACCCGCGATGAGATTGTCGAAAACATCGACATCGGCGGCCCCGCCATGATCCGCGCCGCCTCGAAAAACCATGATGGCGTGGCCGTGGTGGTCACACCGCAGGACTACGACGCACTCCTCACCGAAATGCACTCCAACAACGGCGGCACCACAATGGCCTTGCGGAAACGCCTCGCCGCCACCGCCTTCGCCCGCACCGCCTCCTACGATGCCGCCATCGCGCAATGGATGGCACAGGACGTGAGCGATCCCTTCCCCGCTTTCACAGGCTTTGGCGGACGGAAAGCACAAGACCTGCGCTATGGTGAAAACCCGCACCAGCAAGCCGCCGTCTATAAATCCTCCGATGGCCGCACCGGCATTCTCGACGCCATGCAAATCCAGGGCAAGGAACTCTCCTACAACAACATCAACGACGCCGATGCAGCCCTCGAAGCCATCGCTGAGTTTGGTGAAGATCAACCCGCCTGCGTCATCGTCAAACACGCCAACCCTTGCGGCGTGGCCGTGTCGTCATCCATCGCCGAAGCCTATCGCCAAGCCCTGATCTGCGATCCCGTCAGCGTCTTTGGCGGCATCATCGCCTTCAACAAAAAACTGGATGGTGAAGCCGCAGAAGAAATCGCAAAAATCTTCACCGAAGTGATTCTCGCTCCCGGTGCCGATGAAGACGCGCTGCGCATTCTCTCTGCCAAAAAGAATGTGCGCTTGCTGCTGTTGCCAAAACTTCCAAACCCGTCAGCCCGGACCACCCTCGTCAAATCCATCGCAGGCGGTCTTCTCACCCAATCCCGCGACGCTGAAACGCTTGATATGGCAACGCTCAAAGTCGTGACGAAACGCGCTCCCACGGATCAGGAAATGCAAGACCTGCTTTTCGCCTGGAAGGTTGCCAAGCACGTGAAATCCAACGCTATTATTTTTGCCAAAAACGGTCGCACCACAGGCATTGGTGCCGGACAAATGTCTCGCATCGACTCAACCCGCATTGCCGTCGCAAAAAGCCTGGATGCGGCAAAGGCCCAAGGCCGCATCGTGCCGGACGCCAAAGGCTCCGTCCTCGCCTCCGACGCCTTTTTCCCGTTCCCTGACGGTATAGAAGCAGCAGCCAACGCTGGCGCCACAGCCATCATCCAACCGGGCGGAGCGATGAAAGACCAAGATGTGATCGCCGCCGCAAATGCAAACAATCTCGCCATGGTCTTCACAGGCATGCGCCACTTCCGGCATTGAAGCTTGATCATTTTTGAAAGATTCAGTTGGGGACTGCTTGCTCTTTCTTGCAAGCTGTCCCCGACCTATAAAATCAGGGACAGTTTGCAAAGAAGAGCAAACAGTCCCGTCCCTCGCATCAATCCATTCGCAAATAATATCGCTGTGAGGAAAACTTTACTCAATCACCACAGCAGTACCCGCCGCAGTCACCATCAACATCGAACCATTCTGCCCAACTGTCTCATAGTCAATATCAACCCCAATCACCGCATTGGCTCCAAGCCGCGCTGCCTTGTCGGTCAACTCTGCAATGGCCGTCTGCCGCGCGTCGTTCAAAACCTTTTCATAGGAACCCGAACGCCCGCCCACGATATCGCGGATCGACGCAAACAAATCCCGGAACAGGTTGGCCCCCAGAATAGCCTCGCCCGCCACAAGTCCCTTGTAGGAGGTGATGCGATGGCCTTCGAGCGTGTTGGTGGTGGTGACAAGCATGGCGGTTAACTCCTGTTCGTATGCGTGATCGCATATGGGAATTATCATACCGAACTTCAGATGACTTTGAAATTGGAGCGGGCGAAGGGATTCGAACCCTCGACCCCGACCTTGGCAAGGTCGTGCTCTACCCCTGAGCTACGCCCGCGCTCCGATCCGGCCGGGTAGGTGCCGGAAGGCGGTGGTGATAGGGGTTTTTC
>JAYUVC010000150.1:0-9749 GCA_043754325.1 Hyphomicrobiales bacterium | reverse complement strand
AGTGGAGGTTTGATTTTCAACATGGGAGCGGCAATGCCAATACCTTCAGTGACGTTGTGCAGGGCAAATCCCAATACGAGGAAAGTTCCAAGTCCGGCTGATCCGGCGGCAAAGGATGCCCCAATCGCCAGACCTTCGCCAAGGTTGTGCAGGCCGATGCCGAGTGCAATAAAAAACGCCAGTGCAATGCCTTCCGGCACCCCACGCCAGCGACCCACGGCCATCAACAACAGAAAGCTCGCCAAACCTGCCAACCATACCATCGCCGAACCTTGAAACATCGCAGCAGATTCAGACGCCAATTCCAATGCCTCATTGGTCATGTCGACGAGCAGAAAAGCCAACAGGCCAACCGTCAGTGCCAATAGAAAATTCATGCCCGATCGCCCAACGCCGCGCATCGCCGGATAGAACATCAGCCCCAGTGCCACCGGCAAGAGGCCGACGATGGCTCCGACCACCGCCTGCGGACGCAACTGGTTCGTTGAAAATTTCGGTGTTGGCAGGGCAACTGCAATTTCATGTTCAAAGCCAGTACCGGTGTTTGTCAGCAAATTGACGAGATGCGCTTCGCCTTGCACCCACGGATAGGGAATTTTGATCCACGCCGTGTTGCCACGTGCGATGGGTCCGATCGGATCTTGTCTGAATTGCCAGAAAGCATCATCAACTGCCACCTGCGCAATCACCATCGGCTCTGATCCGCCCCCACGGACCAGCAACTGAATGCCCGTTTCGTCCAGAATGGTTCGTTCAACTGTCAAGGCCTCAACGGCGGGTGCACCATTGTTGAAACTGCGAAGTGGATCCAGCAGCGCGATGCCGACAAATGACAACAGTATCAATGCCAAAGGTACAAACACCAGTGCAGCCCTGATCAACGGGGGACGGCGGCTTTGTGCATCAGCACTCATGTTACGGCATCCCGCACATCAAAATGCCCCACCCAACCAAGCTCGGTAAATTCTGATTGATGGGCATGAAACATGTACATTCCCGCCTCGTGTTCGGCAAAACTGAATTCCAGGATACCACGCTGGGCCTGACATTGGGTGATCAAGTCGACAGTTTGCAATGTCGGTGTCAATGTCGTTCCCGTATCAAAATAGTTGAAAAAATTCGCATGCAAGTGAAATGAATTGATCGGGTCAAATTCTGTTACATTCACGAGGTAGATTCGCACAGGCCGCGACTTGTCAATCACAATCGGCACATTCATATAGGCGTGGCCCACCGTATTTGCCGCATAGACTTCATTGCCACCATCAAAGTTGGTATCAAAAGCGTTCATCACCATCATCAGTTCCTGCCAGTTGGCGTTTTCTGGCGTGCCCAACAATCGCGATTTTGCGACGGCTTCGTGCTCAGGGTGCTTCGTCGGATCGGGGTCGATCACAAACATGCCATACATGCCCTTGTGCATGTGGCGTTTCAGCGGCAAGGCATGACAATGGTAGAGATGGCAGCCAAATGGCTTGGCATCAAATTCATAGATGAATTCTTCGCCTGGCCCGATCAACCCCGCCCCCGGCACACCGTCCATGCGCGCCGCGTGAATGCCGTGGAAATGCATGGAATGGGGGTGTGACCCGAAATTCCTGAATATGATTTTAAGGCGCTCGCCCTCTTTGGCGCGGATGGCGGGACCCGGCACCCGACTGTTGAAAGTCCATGCAGGAAAGTGGATGCCGGGGGCAATCTCAATTTCTCTATCCACGGCTTGAATTTCAAAAGTCCGCAACGTCCGTCCGTCTGGCAAGATCGATACTGTTCCGGTGTACCAGTCCGTCAACATGGCTGATGGGTCAAAGCCATTGGCTGCATGGTCGACGACGCCAACTGTCATCATATCGCCGTGGGCCATGCCAGCCATGGGCGTGGCATAAGGATCTGTGGTCATAGTGGACATATCGTGGCCGACGACCACTTTTTCATTCGTGGCCGATTGTGAAAAAGCTCCCCGAGCCGCCGCCGTTGCTGCACCCCCAGCAGCTGCCATGCCGCCGATCAGCAGGGCACGACGATTGCGGAACTTCCTGTCATCAGACATTTCCATGCGGTCCTCTCAAGTTTTCAAAGTTTAGCCTTTGCTAAACTAAAACTTAGCATTGGCTAAACTCTTGTCAATGGGTTATGTGGCGGGCATCCTCGAACATTCAGCAGAGCCCCCATGTCCCAGAGTTCAGCCAAGAAAGCCAAACTGCAATCCCAGGCCTTCAAGCGAACCCGCGCAGACCACCAATCCGAATTGGCTGAAGACTACGTGGAGTTGATCGCCGATCTTATCGACGAAAAGGGCGAGGCGCGCGGCAATGATGTGGCCATCCGCATGGGTGTGGCCAATGCAACTGTCGTCAAAATGCTGAAACGGCTGATCGAACGCGGTTTCGTGACACAAGAACCCTATCGCGACATCATGCTGACCGGGGAAGGCTGGTCACTGGCCGAAAATGGCCGCCGCCGCCATGATATCGTCGAAAACTTCCTGTTAACCTTGGGCGTATCCGCTGAAACAGCGCGTATTGACTCTGAAGGCATTGAACACCACGTAAGCGAAGAGACTTTGAAAGCCATGCAGCGGTTTTGCAGCCGCAAACTGGTTTGAAACTGGGGATCGATTTGATGAAACATGCATTTTTCGCATTTGCCTTGTTGGCCACGCCGGCCTTCGCCGCCGAAGGCTTGAGCTTTGACCCTGCTGAACTCTGTGCCTGGCAATCCTCCAATAACGGCATGGACGTTGGCGAATGCACCAAGCTTGAAGATGAAGCCAAGGACAGCGTTGCCAGCCTTGAACCTACAGTAGACCCAGACCGCAAAGCCGTCTGTGTAGCCGAAGCCAAAAACTTTGCCGGAGATTCAGGCTTTGCCAGCTACGCCATTTACGCTGGCTGCCTGAAAGACGGCGCCGGCAGCCTTTAGGATTTCTGCATCACTGCTATAAAGAACCCGTCCACGTCATGCTGATACGGCGTCAGCAACAGCGTGTCGGTGCGACCATCGGCTGATTTTGGAATTTTGCCGCCAATGCTGCGTGCCCATAGTTCTGCAAAAGGCAGAATTTTGAACTCCGGGTTCTGTTTCAGAAAGTTGCGGACCTGATCAATGTTTTCTTCTGGCAACAGCGAGCAGGTATAATAAACCAATCTGCCTCCAGCTTTGACGAGTTTCGCACCCTTGGCCAACACGTTGCGCTGTTCGGTCAGGCGCACATCCAAGGTGCTGCGGGACAATTTCCATTTCGTCTCAGGCTTCCGCCGCCATGTGCCGGTGCCTGAACAGGGCGCATCCAGCACAACACAATCAAAACCCGCTTCTTGCAGTGTCGCTACATTTTCCGCAGAAACAACCTCGACACAGGTTGCCCCTGCCCGCATCACGCGCTCGAAAATCGGGCGCAGCCGGTGCCTGTCCACATCATGTGCCACAAGCCGGCCCTTGTTCTGCATCAACGCGGCAAGCGCCAGGGTCTTGCCGCCAGCACCGGCACACATGTCGGCCACCGTTTCACCGGGCTGCACGGCGGAAAGTGCCGCCGCAATTTGCGACGCCGTATCCTGCACTTCAAAATATCCCATGCCATGGGCCGGATCAATTTCGACGTTGACATGTTTCTGGTCTTGTCCCGGAGCTGCAATCCGCAAAGACGTTTTGATCCACGGGCCGGGAACTGCGTGATACGATGACAGTGCCGCCTGCACTTTTGCAGGATCTGCTTTCAACGTGTTGACGCGCACATCAATGGGTGCGCGATGACTAAAAGCCATGCCTTCCTGCTGGGCACCTTTGCCAAACAGACTTTCAAAAACCGGAACCAGCCATTCCGGCACATTGGCCGCCACATGCCATGGTAAATTTTGCGGAGGCCGCGTCAATGCGGCAAGGTCGTCCGGAGTCAGGGCGGCAGGTCCATGCTGGCCATCGGCAAGTGCCGAAATATCTTCAACACTCATCCCCCAGTCAGCACGCAGCACGCCGAGAATGACATTCCGCGCATCATCAGCGCCCCCTTGCGCTGCCGCGTATGAACGCTGACGCAACCCGTCATAGACCAGCGTGCCAATGGCATGACGGTCACTGGAGCCTGCAAAGCGGTGCGCCTTGCCCCAATCCTTCAATGCCTCTGATGCGGGCCGGTGCCGTGTCAGCACCTCCTGCAAGATATCAATTGCTGCTTGAACGCGGCCCGCGAGCTTCATGAATTATCCAGTTCCAAAATCAAGTATGCAAAAA
Organism: Hyphomicrobiales bacterium; assembly: GCA_043754325.1. GTDB lineage: Bacteria > Pseudomonadota > Alphaproteobacteria > Rhizobiales > Aestuariivirgaceae > Aestuariivirga. Next base: position 5,516 of record JAYUVC010000150.1, on the reverse strand, counting down.
CAATTTAACCGCAAACCATGCCCACATCGCCAGCAGGACAAAAAATCCAAACAGGAAAATCCGCATGCGCGAGAGCACGTCATTGTGTGTGGTGTGGACGTGGCTGTGGGCAAGGCGTGTGAACAGGAACATCCACGACAGTCCGGCAAATACCACGTCTTCAAACTTCAATGCAACAATCAGCCCGCACAGCGCATACCACAGCATGGGTGTTTGAAACTGGTTGTCAAAATTGTCGCCATATTTTTTGACCCGCGACGGCCAGGCACTTGAATCAGTTGCGATGTCATGCAGCTTCGTTGCACCGGTTTTCACAGCCTTGATGCGTGCGCGCAAACTGCGCTGCCCCACAAAAAAGATCAGCAGCAAATGTGCAAACAACGGCAACAACAATAATTTCGTCAAGAGCATGTTATTCCAAACCAGTTCGAAATCAATTCACGCGTTGATAGTTCGGTGCTTCACGCGTTACCATCACGTCATGGGCATGGCTTTCGCGAAGGCCTGCATTGGTTATGCGCACAAATTGCACTTTGGACTGCAACTCATCCAAAGTTGCCGCACCAATATAGCCCATCGATGCACGAAGCCCTCCGACAAGTTGGTGCAACACCTGGCCAACCGGTCCCTTGTAGGGGACCTGGCCTTCAATACCCTCCGGCACCAGCTTCAGGGAATTGCCCACATCCTGCTGGAAATAGCGGTCGGCGGATCCTCGCGCCATGGCCCCGATTGATCCCATGCCGCGATAGGATTTATAACTGCGCCCCTGATACAGAAACACCTCGCCCGGACTTTCATCCGTCCCCGCCAGCAGCGAGCCGATCATCACCACACCTGCACCTGCGGCAAGCGCCTTGGCCAAATCACCTGACAGTTTGATGCCGCCATCAGCAATCACCGGCACACCGTGTTTCGATCCCATTTCCGCACATTCGAGAATCGCCGAAAATTGCGGCACGCCAACACCTGCAACAACCCGCGTGGTGCAAATGGAGCCAGGACCAATTCCCACTTTTACTGCATCAGCGCCCGCATCAATCAGCGCCAGCACACCTTCGGCTGTGGCCACATTGCCGCCGATGATCTGCACCTTGTTGCTCATTTTCTTGATGAGCGTGACCTGCGCCAACACATTGGCCGAATGCCCATGCGCCGTATCGACAATGATCACGTCAACACCCGCGTCTATCAGGCGCTCAGCCCGCTCAACGCCATTGGCCCCAATGCCGGTGGCTGCGGCCACCAACAAGCGCTCGCGATCGTCTTTCGCTGCCATTGGATGGTCGGCCGCCTTCTCCATGTCATTGACTGTTACCAGTCCCACGCAGTGCCCATCATCATCAACGACAAGCAGTTTCTCGATGCGATGCTTGTGCAAAAGTCTTTTCGCTTCAGTCCGGTCCAGCCCTTCACGCACCGTGACGATTTTGCGCGTCATCAATTCCGCCACCTTGATGTTCATGTCGGTGGCAAAGCGCACATCGCGGTTGGTGATGATGCCCTCAAGTTTGCCCTTGTCATCAACCACGGGGATGCCGGAAATGCGATGCCGCTCTTTCAGCGTCATCAATTCGCCCAGCGTCGCATCAGGTGAAATCGTGATCGGATTCACCACCATGCCACTTTCAAAGCGCTTGACCTGCCGCACGTGCGCGGCTTGCGTTTCAGGGTCGAGGTTCTTGTGAATAACCCCCAGCCCCCCCGCCTGGGCCATGGCAATGGCCATCGGCGCTTCGGTCACGGTGTCCATGGCGGCAGACATCACAGGAATTGCAAGCTCAATGGTTTTGGTAAGCCTGGTTCTGGTCGACACTTCCGTAGGCAACACCGACGAAGCGCCGGGCTTCATCAGCACATCATCAAACGCCAGATATTCGGGGAAACTGCGGTTCATCTAGTCAACCTTGTGCGCGTGCATTGGGATTAAGGGAGTTGACGGCTGCCCTTAACACCCGAATCCACAATGCGGCAAGACCAAACATAAACGCCACATGAACACACCATTCAGCAGCGGTTCCGCAGTCGCCTCCTAAGTTGCTCCCAAGTTCAACGCATGATCCCCAAACGGGAGAGCACAAAATGACCAAGACCCTGAAGACGATGACACTATCCGCCACACTGGCCGTGATGTTCCTGTCGGCAGGAGCCTTCGCCGGTGCCAACACCACCCCGATGATTGTGAATACGAACGTCACAATCATCCACAAGAATTCAGTCTGGCCGATCAAGGGCCAGATCACCTCGAACGCCTGCAACATCAAGCGCTGCGTCGAAGTTTAACCCCACCCATTTCTGCCCTTTCACAAGAGGGGGCGGGAAGCAGTGCGCGCGGTCCAGACCCGAAAAACGCCCCCTCTAGGGCTTGGACCGCCGCACTGATCACTTCTGTTCAAGGTATTTTGAAATGCGAATTGTTGTTCTTGCCGCGTTCCTGGTGCTGGGCACCATCGAAGCAAACGCCTCCACCCGCAGCTATTTCTCCCCCAAAGCCAATGGAGTCGTGATCGGCGCTTGCCTCGCCGACGGAACCAGCTGCGGAAAAATTGCGGCAGATGCATTCTGCAAAAAGCAAGGCTTCGCCGAGTCGATTCTGTTTGCGCGGGAAGCAGTGACGACAGCGCGGATACTGGATTCTGGTTTGATGTGTGAAGGGGCGAGCTGCGAGGCCTTCAAGCGCATCAAGTGCTATCAGCCAAAAAGCGAAACCTGACGTCTTCTCCCACTTCTTCAGCGGGAGAAGAAAGGGGCCCTTTTTGCCCTTCGCAAAATGGGATAGATGAGGGGGAGTGAATGCAGCCTCAAAAAGCCTTTGGCAAACCCGCCTGACGAAGAACCGCATTTGCCGTATGCCGACTCGGAATGCCAATAGGCACAGCAAAATTCTTATGCGTCAACGGACTATGCCAGACTTCATGACTGCCCTTGCCCTGCCTGACCATCTCGCAACCTGCGGCCCGCAACAATTCGCGCAAACTACGATCAAACTGCGGAGCCATCACGCAGCCGCAGGTTCAGCTTCCCGCAACGCATTGAGTTGAAGGTATACAGAAGCTGGTTCGACACCCGGATGATTGTCGGGCAATAAATCCAGAGCGATGGCTGTTATTTTGGCCAATAGACCATCCAACGTCGGAGCATCAGCCGCAGCTGGTATGTCATCGCAATGCCCACTCCAAACTGAAGCCTCTTGGTCCCAAGCCGCAGAAATATTGAAAATTAAAGGTCGGGTCACGATGCCCTCAATAGGAATTGTTAAAACTGCTGTATCTCAGTGTTTATAAGTCCAATTGATACTTTGAAATTTCCGCCACCACAACGGAGATCTGCATTCTGATTTCATCAATCAATGAATGCCAACGTAGCGTTCAAAATGAGCTTACGCCGCCTTCTTCACAAAAAGTTGTGCCAGTTTAAACTTCCAGCCGTCTACATGAACTATTCGCGAATGATGAAGCCCGTCTTGCAGAATTTCGGCTTTTGTCAACTTAGAAACTGCCTGCCAATTGTCCGCAAACACATAGATTGCATTGTCCCGGCGGAGGCTTTCCAGCACAACCAAACCGTAAGACTTGAATACATAGGCGACGTAATCGTTGAAACCACCCTCGCCAACCCATTTCTCTTCGGGTCCAAACTCCTCAAGTGTTTTTTGCCTGTCCAAAATCACACTGCAAGTTCCCTCGCTCATGTGGCGAACTGCAAGTTCAACATGGACTTTGATTTGGTCAAACGGATGCGCACCGGAAGGTAACAAACGCCAGTTTGCTTTCTTCAAAATTGGAGAAGGTATCGTTGCCAAATCTGCTTGCACCACTTCACAAGAACCAAACAGCTCCAAAAGAAGATTGATTATATGCGCATTTTTTTCAGCGTTTTTTTCAGTATTTTGCAATTCTGGTGAGACGGCCAAACACTGAATGGCATTTTCACGAAATTCAAGTTCGACGCTTGGCGGCGAAATGAAGTCGCGTTGATAGCAGAAACCGAAGATGTCCTTAAAATCAGAATGTTCGACACCATCGTAAGTGGTCCAAGACCACCGGACCGTTCGAACATAGCGGCTGACTTTCGGCAAGTCTCTGAGCAACACCCACCTTCCTTCTGCATTGTACCGACTGATTCTGCCTGAAATAGAGGGCAAAATCAAAGTTCCACTCGGCGCCTCGACTGCAAGCCCCAAGCGCTTTCGTAGATAGCCACCGTTGCCCGGGTGAGTAACCCGAAAGCTAGCGCCATCACCGATAGAAGCTAACCAATTTCTGACACTACGAATTCTTTTGACTTCAATTCGCATCAAAGCACTCCTTTCGAAACAATACTGCTTCAGCAATCTTCCGTTCAGCCTTTGGGCGGAAAACCATCGTGACCGTAAGAGTCCTTGTCGCGAATACGTCCATCTGGACGATGAATGACAACCTCACTCTTTTGGTTGATGGCAATCTGCCGCGCGGCGGCCTGTGCGTCAGCCTGTGTGTTGTGCTTTGAGGTCAGACGATCATTTCCAGCACCCCTGACACCCCAATTATTGCCATTGGGAACTACATGTTGATTTTTACCCATCTCAATCTTCATTTTCGTACCATTAAATCTGTACAATAACGTATATGATGTTTGTAACTTGCATTGTCAAGACCATTTGGTACAATTTCGTACAGCTGGGATCGTATAAACACATCTTGACGGCTAAACATATGAATTAATTGAAAAATGTCACTCGCTGAGAAAATCAAAGAACTTAGGTTGAAAAAAGCAATTTCGTTGCAGGACTTGGCAACAGCCACAGGAGCGTCGAAAGCTCATATTTGGGACTTGGAACAGGGACGGGCAAAAAATCCCACCATAGAGCTACTGACCAAAATATCCCAAACATTGGATACTAGCATTGCCGAATTAGTAGGTGAACGAACTGATGATGACAACGACGATCCTCAGATTGTAGCAATGTTCAGAGATTTGAAAAAGCTAGACCCCGCCGATCAAGAAGCCATTCGCAACATGATGCTTCATCTTAACAAGCGTATCCAAAGGTAGAATTATGCTTGTTACAAGAATGGATTTGGATGGCACTGGTTCTCCATACGGAATTGTTACAAAAATACTCAACATTGAGAAAAATCTCGACGTTCCAGTAAAAATTGAGAAATTGGCTAAGCAGCTTGATATCGATAGAATTGAAGACCACAACACGACATCCTTTGAAGGTTGCTTGGTCACAAACAATCTCAAAAGTGTTGGAGGAATTTTAATCCGTGGCGGCATAGGAACAAAACGAAGGCGATTTACTATTGGTCATGAACTTGGGCACTTTCTGATCCCGACACATAAACCACCTCCGTCGGGAAAATTTGAGTGCTCGAGATCGGATATGTTGAATTGGAGCATTGGTTCTCAGAGTTTGATCACGAAGATTGAAGCTGAGGTGGCCCCCAAAAACTGGACAGTTTTTGGCCGATAGCTAAGAGAGACTCTCGCTCCTAGAATGATGGAAAATCAGGGAGATAGCGATGACCGGA
>JAYUVC010000149.1:0-7364 GCA_043754325.1 Hyphomicrobiales bacterium | reverse complement strand
CGCTGCAGTGGTAGCTGAAATCGACAAGCACCGCGGCAACCGAAACCTGTCATCTGCCATTCGTGTGTGGGTGCTGCAAGAGGCGCAGAAGATGGGTGGCTGACCTCATCGTTGTGTGTAAAATAATTTTCGCATAATCGCCAAAGGGACATCAGCAGCCCTTCGGGCAGCTTCTCCGAAGGAGAGGCGACTGGTTGATGGACCTCTCCAAATGCCTGACCAGTCAGGGAGGACTACCACCCCGTCGCTTCTCCTTTGGAGAAGCTGCCCGAAGGGCTGATGAGGTCTTTAGCTGTCCATATGCGGTGGCGCTGCCTTGCGACACTCTCCGACCCTTTGCATTTTCCCGAAACACCGCCTTGTTCCCGAAGCAATTGATTGCTACATCCAGCACTCCATGATGCGCCTTATCCCCCTCACATTTGCACTCCTCCTCACTGCCTGTGTCGCCGATGGCGGGCCGGGGCTTGATGTGGAGAGTCGTTCCATTGCGGTTGAGCAAAATGCGGTGCCTGCTTCTGGTGCGGGTGCATCGAATTCTGTCAGTCATCTGTTGCCGGCCACGGGGCCAACCTATGTGACCCTCACGGTGTCCCGGTCGGACCCTTCCGGCACGCAGGATGCCCGTCAAGGTGGGGCGCAGGCCATAACGTCGGGCAGCGGCTACATTGTTGATGGCAGCGGCTATGTGCTGACGGCAGCGCATGTGGGTGTAAGCAAGGGCAATACGGTATCGGCACGTGCAGCCAATGGCCGGGTGTACTCCGGTTCTGTGGTCGCCGTCTTGCCGGGAAATGATATTTCGCTGGTGCGTCTCAAGGGCTTTGCCGGACGCGCCGTCAACCCCACATCGCCCGGCTGTGTGGCCAAGGGCGATCTGGTTTACACCCTTGGTCGGCCGCATTCCAAAAGTGATGTGGCCCGTGTTGGCGCATTCGAATCACGGCATTTCGGCCGCCCTGTGACCTATGGCAAGTTTGGCTATCCCGATGCCATGGTTCTGCACATGGGTACACAAAAGGGCGAATCGGGTGGGCCCGTGTTTGACGGCAGTGGCCGTTTGATTGGCATGGTGGTGAGTACCCTGTCAGATGCGGAAGGCAACTCGATCAACCTGGCCCATGCCATTCCATCAACGGCACTGGCGAATTTCTATTGCGCCAATGCGCAATGTTCAGGCGAATGGGCGGCGCTGGCAAAATCGTCGGTGGACAGTTGTAACCGGTAGAAAGGCCCCCATCGCCCTTCGGGCACTTCCCCAATAAATTGGGGAAGGACTCGTCAAACGACCTCCCTAAAAAATATAAAGGGAGGTTGTGGCATCATGTCTTCCCCAATTTATTGGGGAAGTGCCCGAAGGGCGATGGGGGCCTTTCCTACGGCAGCATCACCGTGGTCCCCGTGGTCTTCCTCGCTTCCAAATCCCGGTGCGCCTGTGCGGCATCGGCCAATGCGTATCGCTGATTGACCGGCACCTGCATTTTCCCCGACGCCACGATATCGACCAGATCCTGCGCGGTTTGCCGGAAATCCTCGTCGGTTGTGGTATAGCTGAACAGGGTGGGCCTTGTGATGTAGAGTGAGCCTTTGGCTGCCAAGAGGCCCAGATCGAAATTCTTCACCGGACCTGAGGCATTGCCGAAACTGACCAACAGCCCCCGCATTTGCAGGCAATCGAGCGAAGTCATGACAGTGGCCTGCCCCACGCCGTCATAAACCACGGGCACCCCCTTGCCACCGGTTTCATCGCGCACGCGTTTCACCACGTCTTCCGTGCTGCTGTTGATCACCACATCGCAGCCATGGGCCTTGGCCACTTCGATTTTGGCAGCACTGCCCACGGTGCCGATGACGCGTGCACCCAAGGCCTTGGCCCATTGCGTCAACAACAGCCCCACGCCCCCTGCCGCCGCATGCATGAGAATGGTGTCGCCCGGTTTCACCACATAGGTTGCGCGCAACAGATAGCGCACGGTCATGCCCTTCAACATCATGCCCGCCGCAGTTTCATCGCTGATCGAATCAGGCAGTTTCACCAGACGGTTGGCGGGAAAATTCCGGGCTTCGGCATAGGCACCGGGCGTTCCGGTGCCGTAGGCCACGCGGTCGCCCGGTTTGAAGCCCTTCACACCCTGCCCCACCTCTTCCACAACGCCCGCGGCTTCAAGGCCAATGCCCGATGGCAATGGCAGAGGATAAAGCCCGGAGCGATGATAGGTGTCGATGTAATTGAGGCCAATGGCGGCGTGTTTGATGCGGACCTCGCCCGCGCCCGGTGGCGGCAGGGCCACGTCGTCCATTTGCAATACTTCCGGACCGCCGGTTTGGTGAAAGCGTATCGCACGTGTCATGTCGGTTCCTTTTCTTCCCACATCGCTGCCAGCGCAGCCACAAGCCGATCATAGCCCAGTTCTTCGAGCGGGATAATCCGCACATCCAGCACGGCAGCCTTGCCCATCAAGGCGTTGTAACGTGGCGCTCCCCGGATTTCGTCATGTAAATCGGTGGTGACCAACACTGCCACCCGTTCGCCGGGCCTGCCGAAGTGGTCACACAGATTATCCGCTTCATGCACAGCATCCATCAGACGGTGGCGGTGTTTCTTGTCATGCATGTCGAGCTCAGAGCGCAGCGCCTTGCAGGACACAAATCCCAAGGTTCCGGCTTTCCGCATGATCAGGTCAATCTCGTTTTCGCCGTGAAAACCTTTGACTGACCACCCAATGACCTGGCCGTAAAAGGCTTCCTCCGCGCCCGCGTCCATCGCGGCAAGCCAGGCCAGTTCCTCAAGCCATCCACCGGAGAGATAACGCCGTCCCGCCACTTCGCAAATCTCATGGCCGTGTTCTTCCTTCACCACGAGCTTTCGCACCAGCATTTCCGTCACGAGACCATGACCCTCGGCTGAAAGCGTTTCGGGGATAATCTCAACGTGCCGCATGAAGCTTTCGGTGGCGCGGAAAATCCGGTCGCGCACCTGTTCGAATTGCCGGTAATGATCTGCGATCATGCGTGTCAAGGCTTTCCGGGACATGGCTTCGTCCTGGTCGCCAGTATCACCTTTCAGCCATGCGCCGCGTGCAGACAACAGGGCTTCTATCGAATGAATTTCCATGGCAAGTTTATCGCCCCGGCGAGACATTCATTCAAGCCTTAAAAACCAGAGCAGCATCCATGTCGTTTCATTTGTCCACAGCCGTGTCATCCGTCGAAGCGCCGCCCATTGCCGAGGCCATGAGTTGGGTGCGCAATGTGGAGCGGAACCGCGTGTTTCTGAATTTGTGCCAAGCGGTGCCGAGTTATCCACCTGCTATGGAACTGCAGGATGAATTTGCGCGCCTGGCAAAAACCGACGGCATTGGCGGCTACACCAATATCTACGGCCTGGAAGGGTTGAGACTCGCCCACGCCGCGTCAATGTCGGCTGATTATGGCGCTGCCATTGGCGCATCCCAGGTCGCCATTACCACAGGCTGCAATCAGGCCTTTGCGGCAGCGATTCTGGCGGTGGCACAGGCAGGCGACACAGTGGTGATGCCAACGCCCTGGTATTTCAATCACCAGATGTGGCTCAAAATGCTGGGGGTTGGCATTCAATCGATCAGCGCTTTTGGTGAGGGACGGAACTATCCCGATGTCGCCGAGGCCGAGAAAGCCATCACCACATCAACCCGCGCCATTGTGCTGTGCACGCCCAACAATCCCACAGGAGCCATTTACCCGGCAGAGGTTATCCACGGGTTTTTCGAACTGGCGCAACGCAAGGGTATCGCGCTGATTCTCGATGAAACCTACAAGGACTTCCGCCCGGACGCTGCACCGCCGCACGCTTTGTTTCAGCGTGATGACTGGGATGGCACGCTGATCCAGCTTTACAGTTTCTCGAAAGTCTATGCGCTTGCGGGGTATCGTCTGGGTTCGATGATTGCCAGCACGGCGCTGTTGTCAGAAGCCGCGAAGATCCTCGACTGCATGACGATTTGCCCACCCCACATCACACAGGCCGGCGTGATTTTCGCGCTCAGGGAATTGAGCGCATGGAAGCGCGGCAAACTCGACATCATGGCCGGGCGGTTGGCGGCGATAAGAACAGCGTTTCAACATGCGGATTTGAAATTCGAGATTGTGTCGTCTGGCGCTTATTTTGCCTATGTGAAGCATCCGTTCCGCGGTGAATTGTCCAAGCCCGTGGCGATGCGACTGGCGCAGGAACATGATGTGTTGTGTCTGCCCGGTGTGATGTTTGGTCCGGGGCAAGAGGATTATCTGCGCTTTGCCTTTGCCAATGTGGATGGAGCCTTGATGCAGCCGCTGGTCGAGCGGTTGGTGGGTGCGCAGCGGTAACAAGGCCCCAACGCTCGGCGCGTGCCCGGCTTGATGGCGCGTTACAGAACTGCGGTCTGGTACAGATACACTTTCAAGCCGCCATGGTTCACGGATGTTGTGGTGGGCTTGAAGGGCAGGCCGGTGTTTTTCGCCAAGGCAGCATCGGTTGTGACAATGCCCACACGCCAGCCCTTGAAGCGTTGCAGCAAGGTCTGCCCCAGTGCCGCATAAAGCGCAAAGAGCGGCCTCTTGTCGCCAATGCGTGTGCCATAGGGTGGATTGACGATGACAAGTCCGGACGGCCCTTCCGGTGGTTTCAAGTCGCTGATGGCGTGTTGGTGAAAGTCGGTGATGCTTGATACCCCTGCCCGTTCGGCATTGGCCTTGGCGGCGCGAATGGCACCTGCGTCGCGGTCGCTGCCGTAGAAGCGAAAGGCGGTTTCCCGCACTGAACTGGCGTCACGCATTTTCGCCCATGCGGTCGCATCAAACGTGGCCAATTGCTCAAACGCAAAACTTCGCGTGCGGCCGGGATTCAAACCAACTGCAATCTCGGCTGCCTCCATGATGAAGGTGCCGGAGCCGCACATCGGATCGACGACCGTTTCCTTGCCGTCATACCCACATTGCCGCAAGAACATGGCCGCCAGCGTTTCGCGGATCGGGGCCTTGGCGATGGCCTCCTTGTGGCCGCGCTTGTGCAGCATCTCGCCCGAACTGTCGATGCTGACGGTGCAGACATCATGCTCAATGCGGATCTTGACGCAGACATCAGCATCATCCGACAGCGGGCAACCGAGTTCTTCGTGAATGGCCGTTGCAACCCGTTGGGCGGCAGCACCCGCGTGATAGATTTTGGATTTTTTGCATGTCGCTTCAACGCGCACGGCAACGTCTTTACGCAAGGTTTCACCCCAGGGAAATTTGCGGGCCGTCTTGTCAAGCTGCGACAGGTGCGAGGCCGGAAAAGACCCGATCCGCACCAGCACCCGGCCTGTGCCCCGCAGTTCAAGATTGGCCCGCCACACATCATGCCATCTGCCCTCGATCCTGACACCACCGGCGACAACTTTCGGACTGCGAAAACCACACGATCTGGCCTCATCACAAAGTGCCGCCTCGAGGCCCGGCGTGGCCACGAGATAGATTTCAAATGAGGGGATAGTGGCCTTGGACATTCTGCACTTATTGCACAAGCTGAGAAGCGAACATAATAACCATGTTTTTGCTGGCAATGCCAAGGCCAAGCCATTGAGCGATATAACCATGAGCTTGTTTTTGTAGCGCATGAATCGGAATGACATTACGACGCACGGCTTCCGGTCCACCTTCCGCGATTGGGCGAGCGAACAGACTGCCAGCCACAAACCAGCGCCAAGATTGTCCCGTTGCAACTGACATCCCGTTGCAAAAGGCTTGACACATTGTATTCACTAGGATACACAGCATTCATGCTGACGTTTGTTCAATCGAGCACCTTTGCGGAATGGCTGGAGGGCCTGTCAGATGACATCGCAAGGGTGCGGATATTGGACAGGCTGACCAAGGCAAGGCTTGGCCATTTTGGAGATTGTGAGCCAATTGGTGAAGGTGTTTCCGAAATGCGCATTCATGTGGGGGCGGGTTATCGCCTTTACTTTGTGCGCTCTGGCACAGTGGTTTATGTACTGCTGTGCGGGGGCAATAAGTCCACCCAAAAACGCGATATTGTAACGGCCAAAAAGCTGGCACGAAACATCAGGCAAGGTGCAAAATGACCAAGGCAAAAAAATCAAAGGTGACCTATTCGACGTTTCAGGTTGCAGATTATCTCAACAATGAGACGGTGATTTCTGAATATCTTTCCCTCGCCGCGCAAGATGAAAACTCCGACGTGCTGATTTTGGCGCTCTCGGAAGTGGCCAAGGCGCGGGGCATGGCACAGGTGGCGAAAGACGCTGGGCTGGGCCGAGAGTCACTTTACAAGGCCCTGCGCCAAGGCTCCAAGCCACGCTTTGAAACGATTACAGCCATCATGCGGGCCTTGAATGTGCAGATTGCTGTGGCAGCGAAATAGGCAGGATGGATTTAATGACCCAATATGTTGGCATTCTTGACGGCGGAGGCAAAACCTACGGTGTTCGCATTCCGGATTTGGCGGACTGCTATGGGGGCGGGCCAACGCCGGAAGCAGCGATTGCCGATGCAAAATCCGCCGCACGGGATTGGCTGATCCATCGTGAAAGCAAAGGCAAAACTGCACCAAAGGCTCGCACCATGGCGCAAATTCTGAAAACCGAAACCATTGACGCCCAACAGAATGAAGTTGCGGTTTTGCTGTCAGTGATCCTCGACACAGGCCGCACCGTTCGCGCCAATCTCACCTTTGACGCTGGCCTGCTGGAAGCCATCGACGCCGAAGCCACAAAACGCGGGTTGACAAGGTCAGCGTTTCTGGCAAGTGCGGCGCGCGAGAGGCTGGAGTTGGTGTGATGGTGCAAACGACCATGTATCACTACACCGAAAGCGGACTTCGCAACATCTATCTGGTGAATGGCTTCAAGCAACACAAAACCGCTTATGGCAAAGGCATCGCCTTTGACAACATTGAAGGCTTGCACCGTGAAATTGGCCGTCACCTTTGCGTCCTTCGCCCGCGTTTGACGGGGCCGGAGTTTCGTTTCCTGCGCCATGAACTTGACCTTTCACAGACTGGCCTCGCCACGTTGCTGGGCAACAATGAGCAAGCTGTGGCCCTGTGGGAGAAATCCAAGGTGAAAATTCCCACATGGGCAGACAGGTTGATGCGAGCGCTTTACCGCGAACACATGGGCGAGAATGTGCAGATCAGGAAGTTGATTGAGGCAATGGTGGAATTGGAAAACAACAAGGCATTGCCATTGCGATTTGAGGCGAGAGAAACAGCCAAGGGCTGGACGTTGAAGGCGGCTTGATCAGCAGAAAATGGCGGAGACGGAGGGATTCGAACCCTCGATACACCTTGCAGCGTATGACGATTTAGCAAACCGTTGCCTTCAGCCACTCGGCCACGTCTCCGT
>JAYUVC010000148.1:0-8468 GCA_043754325.1 Hyphomicrobiales bacterium | reverse complement strand
ATGCTGCGTCATATAGTGTTGTGCGAAAGGGACCTCTCCCGCCCTTCGGGCACCCTCCCCAGAGGGGAGGGGAATGGTTGCAACCGCCTCCCTCGATGATCATTGCGGGAGGTCATCGCCACGAGTCCCTCCCCTGTGGGGAGGGTGCCCGAAGGGCGGGAGAGGTCCCTTTCTCGAACCATGCGAAAGCGCAAAACTTGCGCAGTCCCGGTGCTTCCCCTATAGCCCGCCTTCGCCCGCAATCTGTAACAGGAGGCCATGTGTTTTTGTTTGTTGGCCTTGGCAATCCCGGGGCGAAATATGCTGGCAATCGGCATAACATCGGTTTCATGGCGGTGGACGAAATCGTCCGCCGTCATTCGTTTTTGCCGTGGCGGAAGAAGTTTCATTCCGACATCTCGGAGGGAAAACTTAGGGCAGAAAAGGTATTGGTGTTGAAACCGCAGACCTTCATGAACGAGTCTGGTCGCGCTGTGGGGGAAGCCGTGCGCTTTCATGATATCGACCTCGACAAGGTCTATGTGTTTTACGACGAGCTTGATCTGGAGCCCGGAAAATTGCGTGTGAAAACCGGTGGCGGTGCGGCGGGGCACAATGGTATCCGCTCGATTGCGTCGCATATCGGGCCGGACTTCAAGCGTGTGCGCCTGGGTATTGGCCATCCCGGCGAGAAAGATGACGTCATGCCGCATGTGCTTGGTGATTTTGCCAAGTCGGATCGCGAGTGGGTGACGAAATTGCTTGAAGGTGTAGCCGACGAAGTTGAATTGTTGGCCGAGGGAAAAGGCGAAAAGTTTCAGAGCAAGGTGGCGATGGTGCTCAATCCGCCGCGGCCAAATGCGCCACGCGACTTAAATGTGAAGGACTGATTATGGGTTTTAAATGCGGTATCGTCGGCTTGCCAAATGTGGGCAAGTCCACGCTGTTCAATGCGCTCACGCAAACATCGGCAGCGCAGGCGGCGAATTATCCGTTCTGCACCATTGAGCCCAATGTGGGCGATGTGGGTGTGCCGGATGAACGCTTGGACAAATTGGCAGCAATTGCAAATTCAGCGCAGATCATTCCCACGCGGTTGACCTTTGTCGATATTGCGGGCCTTGTGAAGGGGGCCTCCAAAGGCGAAGGCTTGGGCAACCAGTTCCTCGCCAACATCCGCGAGACCGATGCAATTGCCCATGTGGTGCGTTGTTTTGAAGATGGTGACATCACCCATGTGAGCGGCAAGATTGACCCTGTGTCCGATATCGAAGTCATCGAAACCGAGCTGATGCTGGCTGATTTGGACGCGCTCGAAAAGCGCCAGCCCGCTGCCGAGAAAAAGGGAAAGCAGGGCGACAAGGACCAGAAGGAACTGGCGGACCTCATGCTGCGGGCGCTGGTGCTACTGCGCGAAGGCAAGCCTGCACGTTTGGTTCAGCGCACGTCCGATGAAGAGATGACATTCCGGGGACTTGGATTGTTGTCGTCAAAGCCGGTGCTTTACGTCTGCAATGTGGAGGAGGGGGCTGCCGACAAGGGCAATGACTTCTCCGAACGGGTAAAAGCCTTTGCCGCGATGGAAGGCAACAAGGCGGTTGTCGTGTCAGCCAAGATTGAATCCGAAATTGCAATTCTGCCGCATGCTGATCAGCAGGACTATCTTGATGCCGTTGGTTTGGTTGAACCCGGTCTGAACCGCGTCATCCGTGAAGGCTATGCTTTGTTGGGCTTGCTGACCTATTTCACCGTAGGGCCAAAAGAAGCCCGCGCATGGACGATTACAAAAGGCACCAAAGCCCCGGCCGCCGCTGGCGTCATTCACACGGATTTCGAGAAGGGCTTCATACGTTCAGAAACCATTGCCTATGCCGACTACATCGCCAACAATGGCGAAGTGGGCTGCAAAACAGCCGGCAAGTTCCGGCTTGAGGGCAAGGAATATGTGGTGGACGATGGCGACGTGATGCACTTCCGCTTCAATACATGAGCGACTTAGCCGCCGTGCTGAACGTTGAGTGGCATTGCGGTTTGCTTGATGAATTCGATTGCAAAACCGTTTTCAAGGTAGCGGACAACGCGGCCTTTCATTTTGCCGATCATCAGGTATGTGCCAAGGGCTGGCATGACATCGGTTTTGATGCCTGCACCTGATACGGAAATATCAAGCACTTCACAGGCGTAGCTGCGGCCATCAGGCATGGTGATGGAGGAATGTTTGTCTTTGGGTTCAAAGCGCGGATGGCGGCGTTGATCGGGGGCACCGTCCGCGCGCTCCATGAGATAGGTTATGCGCTGTTGCAGCCGTTCGAGCCTGGCACCTGTGGCGGCGTATTGAATTTGAAATCCACCCGGAATGGGGTCTCCCGAAATGACTTCCACGCGGCCGAGATCTTCGAGATAGGCGACGATGGCCAAGCCGATGGGTGGCACATCGCTGGTGATGAACGTGGCACCTTCCAGCGTCAAATCAAGAACCTGGCAGGCGTGCTCGGACATGTCCGGCAACATGAAACGACCGAAAACCACACCTTTCAAGGCATCGTTCGGCAATTGGGCAGTGGTATCCAGAGCTGGTGCAGCACTCACGTTGTGACCTCAAAAACCAAAACTCTTCGCTCTCCCCAGGGCGTCTCCCGGATAAGATTTATCCGCCGTGGCGCCACCTTGCGGGAGTCAGGTAAAGTAAAGGTTAAATCATTCGACAAAACTGCAATTTAAAGATGATTGTTATTTGCCTGCACCTAAAGTTTTACTTTAGTTCTTGCCACCATCAATCAAGGTAAAATCGCGGCGCGTCAGGCGGATGGGTGGAACAACACTTTCCGGTTCCATTCGCTGCAAAGGCTGCAGATGTTCAGTCCAGATCACCCTTGCTGATACCAGTTCACGCTTCACAATGCCGGAATGACCCAGGCTCTGGGCGGCCCGGAACGGAAACAACCCGCCGATGATTTGCATGCGGTGGGATTCGCGCATTTGCACCGGCAATAAAATGAGTTCCGCAGCAATGACCTGTCCCCGATCCGTAGTCAGTCGCATGCGAATGACGGCTGGCTGCTGTTGATTGATGACCGTCAGGAGATGGCGGGACATGATGTCCGACTCAAAGCCATCCCAGCCATCCATCACATTCCGTGCGGTCAGATTTTGGTTGAACAGGGCACACACACGGGTACCTGCAAGCCTGAATCTGAAGGAATTGCGCAGAAAATCCCGGTCAATGACCACAATGTCCGGCAAAATTGTCTTGAGTGGTGCAAATTCGAAATCTTCACGTGTGGGGCAGGCGCGTTCGGCCCGCAGCATTTCCCACTGCCGAAACAACTGGCGGCTGCCGGGATGCAGGATTTGGCCATCACCATGGTCTTCAACTGTACTGTCCTGAATCATGATTTTGGGTCCTTAGCCTGTGCCAAATGGAAACGATTGATGCTAAGGGTGCAGTTGCCATGCCATTTGACAGCCGAAACACTCCGACAACAAACGCACAACCCATGCTCAATGTTCCCCCTGTTGTTCTGGGGCTGGTTGCAGTCTTGATTGCAGTTCATCTGTTGTTTTGGGTTTTGGGACCAGATTGGCAAGTGTGGTCAGTCTATGCGCTGTCGTTCATTCCGGTACGTTTGGGCGGTGGCCCTCCCATTCCCTATCCGGAAGGTGCACAAATCTGGAGTTTCTTCACCTATGCGCTGCTGCATGCTGATGCGGTTCACCTCGGATCAAACAGCATCTGGTTGCTGATTTTCTCAACGCCGCTGGCGCGCAGGCTGGGGGCTTGGCGTTATCTGTTGCTGATGGCGGGATCTGCGGCAGCTGGCGCACTTGCGATGCTGCTGACCCATTGGGGTGCGTTTCTGATTATTGTCGGCGCGTCAGCCTCGGTATCAGCGGCTTTGGCTGCTGCAATCCCGGTCATGTTCGCGCCGGGTTTTCGAATGGGTGCGTCGCATCTTGTGGACTATGAACGTCTGCGCGTTCCAGGTCCCATGCAGCTTTTGTGCAACGTCAAGGCTTTGATGTTTGCAGCTTTGTTTTTGGCCATGACATTGTTCACAGGTGCCACCATGGCCTTGACCGGCACAGCATTTCTTGAAGAGCGAAATATCGCCTGGGAAGCCCATCTTGGCGGTTTCATTGCCGGGCTGATCTTATTTTACCTTTTGGACAAAAAGCCTGTACCGCGACGTTAAAACCTGTGTTAACCTCGAAGCCGTTCACGTTCTTGGAAGGAGGCAGGCATGGCCGTCTCGCATATTCTGGGCGTCAAGGGTCGCAACGTCTTTACTGTGCGCCCAACTGACACGGTTGATGCCGTGGCAAAACTTCTGGTCGAGAAGCGCATTGGCGCAGTCGTCGTAACAGATGACAAGGGCCACATTGCAGGCATTGTGTCAGAGCGGGATGTTGTAAAGCACATCGCACTGGACGGCGCTGCCGTCCTGAAAAAGTTGGCCTCCGAGATCATGAGCCGCAATGTCCGCACCTGCCAGGATGGTGACAGCGAACAGGAGCTGATGGCACTGATGACCACGAGACGCGTCCGCCATTTGCCTGTGGTGAAAGCCGGCAAACTTGATGGCATGATATCCATCGGCGATGTGGTGAAGTTCAGGATTGAAACGATCGAACGCGAGGCCGAGGATATGAAGGCTTACATTGCGGGAGCGGCTTAGGCTGGAGTTTGGGATGATACCCCCTCCCGGCTTCGCCGTACTCCCCCGGCCCAAAAGCCGAGGGAGAAAGATTCAATTCTCCCTTGGCTTTTGGGCCGGGGGAGTACCCCGAAGGGGGGAGGGGGTGTTCGTGTCAAACGCCAACCCGTCCGCATTCACCCGCCGATAAAAACAACTCCGCCGCCCGGTATGGCATGCATTGCCTTTGCCCTGCGCATCGACACGAATGAGCAGGCAGTCCTGATCGCAGTCAACGCGCATGTCCACAACCTTGAAAGTCTCGCCGGAGGTTTCGCCCTTCATCCAGAGCTTGCCACGTGAACGGCTCCAGAAGTGAATGAAACCCGTCGATTGTGTTTTCGCAAGTGCTTCTGCGTTCATGTGGGCGAACATCAGAACCGCATTGTCAGATGCGTCGACGATGATGGCACCCAGCAGTCCGTTTGCATCGAATTTCAGTTTGAGTTCAGTGGTTTCGTCAATGTTCATGACTCATCACTTAAACCTGTTTCATCAAATCGTAAACGGCTCACGTGGTGCCCGTACCTGGTCCATGAAACGGGCTTGCAGCACGGGATTGGTTTTAAACTCGCCATTGAACTGCGTCGTCACCGTGGCCACACCGGATTTTTGCACACCTCGCATCGACATGCAGGTGTGAACAGCTTCGAGCATGACGGCAACACCGCGAGCGCCAAGATTCTCGAAAATCGCTTCGGCGATTTGCGCCGTCATGGTTTCCTGGGTTTGCAGGCGTTTGGCGAATGTATCAACCACACGGGCAATCTTGGAAATGCCGACTACTCCACCATTTGGCAGATAAGCCACATGGGCGCGGCCAAAAAAAGGTGCAATGTGGTGCTCGCAATGCGATGTAAAGGAGATATCGCGCAGCAGCACCATGTCATCATAACCGCTGACGTCTTCAAACACGCGGTCAAGAATGTCGCCGGGGTTCTGGCCGTAGCCTGCAAAGTATTCCTGATAGGCTTTGGTCACGCGGCGCGGGGTGTCCAGCAACCCCTCACGTGAAGGATCATCTCCTGCCCACGCAAGCAGGGTGCGAACTGCGGCTTCAGCTTGTTCCTGTGTCGGCTTGTCCACGGACAATGGGAGGGGCGGGTGGAACACTTTGACGTCCATGGGCTGTTGTCCTTGCGTATATTGTTTCCGGAACTCCACACTACGGCTTCCTGCCGCCCATGGATCAGGGGAGACGACTTTCAGAAAGCATTCCCGCTTCCCATATCTTGGACTAAGATGCCCAAAAACTGACGTTTCCCGTCGAGAGATATGATCATGATCAATGATGTTTACAATAAAAAGATTCTGTCACTTGCCGCCGATATTCCACGATTGCAGCGCCTCAAAGCGCCGGACGCAACCGCCGTGGGGCATTCGAGGCTGTGCGGCTCAAAAGTAACCGTGGATCTGAACATGAAAGACGGCGTGGTGACGGATTTCGGCCATGACGTGAAAGCCTGTGCTTTGGGCCAGGCATCGTCATCCATCATGGCGCGGCATGTGGTGGGATCAACGCCTTTGGAAATGAAGACACTGCGGGAGCAAATGTATCGAATGCTCAAGGAGGAAGGCACACCACCTCAAGGAAAATGGTCTGATTGCGAAGCATTGCTGCCCGTTCGCGATTACAAGGCACGCCACGCTTCGACCCTGCTAACCTTCGACGCGGTGGTCGATGCCATCAACCAGATTGAAGCAAAGCAGGGTGCGACAGTTTGAGCGGGAAAATACCAAAGTCAGTTATAGCCACTGAAAGTCCAACGCGTACCGGATCGCGCTATCCTGCACCGCACAACGAACCCTGCATGAAGCGCAGCAAGCACATCCTGGGCAATCAATTTGGCCTTGACCAGTTTGGCGTCAATCTTGCGATACTTGAACCGGGAGTCTGGTCTTCGCAGCGCCACTGGCATGCGCGCGAAGACGAATTCATTTATGTGCTGGAAGGTGTTGTGGTGCTGGCCGATGATTCAGGTGAACATGAACTGAAAGCCGGAATGTGTGCGGGCTTCAAGGCCGACAATGGCAATGGTCATTGCTTGAAAAACCTGAGCGACAGCCGCGTGGTTTATCTGGAAGTGGGTTCGCGTTTTGGGGATGAGGTTGCGTACTACAGTGACATCGACATGATGGTGACTGTGGCAGGCGGCGTGCAAAAATATACAAAGAAGGATGGCACCGAATTTTGAGGTCACTTCACCCCTCCCCACTTTGTGGCTACCAGATTCACACATCTTTTTAGGATGATGACAAACCACGCAAGCTTGCTCAATAACACTATTTTAAGCCGTTGAAACGACGCCTAAATTCCGTCATCCCCGCGAAGGCGGGGACCCCGCTAGCCACCAGCTCGGCGCGTGAAAAGCGGGGTTCCCGCCTTCGCGGGAATGACGGGTTCATTGGGAAAAAACGTGTTCTACGTTTTGGGAACCAAGTGCGCTTTGAGATGTGTGAATATGAGAGCCCACTTTGTGGGTAGGGGCGAAAGGAAATGTATCAACGGATTTCCAAATCGGCTTCTTCATACATCGGTGCCAGAACCACATAGGCCAGCAGGCACCCTGCAAGTCCCAGCAGCAACGGCCAGAAAAAGCTGAAGCCCAGATAAATCGCCAGCGCAGACACAAAACAGCCCGTCGCTGTTCCCGCGTCCCAGCCGCCTTCGGCCAGAATATGGTAGCGCAGCGGGCAGGGCGATTGTCGTGACATGTTGTATATGCGCGAATTGAATGCCGTTGCATAAGGCGGCCATGCGACTGCCGCAGCTGCGTTGGCGAGAACAGCGCTCCACACGGCGCTGTATCCAACGGCCCGGCTTAACACCGCAATTGAGAGCAAGCCAATGCCAAACTGCAGGGCGCGTTTGCCTTGGCCAAGATCAATTGACTTTCCCACAAACAGACCCATGACGGCACCCACGATTCCGGCAAAAGCCAAGGCTCCACCATAGGACGCGTAGCTTGACTTCAAGGTGATGAAAAGTGCGATCAACCAGGTGAAATGAAAACTGCCGGAGCGGATGCCGTCGGCAAACATGGCCTTCAAAGCCGGTAATTTTGCCGCGCGTGGAACAGCTGCTTCGGGTGCCACGAAAATGTCAGGTCCAAAGGCAATCGGGATAGCCGATGCAGCCATGCACAGACCCACAATTGAAAACGCCACCAGCGGTTCCAGAAACGTCAGCATCAAGCCGCTGGCCAGAGGTGCCAGAATCCCGATGATCATTCCAATGAATTCTATGCCACCGACCTGCGATCCGCTGTGTTCGCTGTCACCAATCAGGGCGACATAGGCGTGATAGTTGGTCCAATAGAAACTGCTGCTGATCGCCCAAAGCGTGAGATACGCCACCAGCAAAGGACCAACCCCCGTGATTTGTGACAAAAGCGGGTAAGTAAGCGCCTCCACCAGAATGCCGAGAATCAGGGCTTGCCGCAACCCGATGCGTTTGGCGACGGGCAATACAGCGTGACGGAACACAAGTCGGCTGGCGAACATTGCGCCGATACAAAATAATACGATTGGAACGGAAATCCCCGCTTTCAGCAAATAGACGAATGCAAAGGCCTCGCCCCCATGCATGGCAATGGCCTGAAAAGCGCTGTGACCATAAATCAGGTTGAACGTCTTGTTTTTGAAGAATCCCATGCGTCGACGCTCTATCGCGTTTCGTTGCAAATCCCAATCCTGTGCTTGACAGGGCAGGTATGCCGCTCTAATCACCGCCCAACATTTAGCGGAAGTAGCTCAGTTGGTTAGAGCGCCGCCCTGTCACGGCGGAGGTCGCGG
>JAYUVC010000147.1:0-8931 GCA_043754325.1 Hyphomicrobiales bacterium | reverse complement strand
CAGGCTGGGTGACAGGGGATCTTCAAGATTGATCTCCATCTTCTCGATGATGGAGACAAGTTTTGGATGACGGGCACCAATGCGGGCAGGCAATGACAGGCGCTGGTTTTCGCTGTGGTGGCGAATGGGGGAATGCAGAATGTTCTCGGCTACCTGGGCTGCCATATCCGGCCCGTGCTGGCTGGTGATGAGGGACAGCATCAGGTCAAGGGCTGTGGTGCCACCGGCGCTGGAGAAACGGTCTTCGTCAATTTCGAACAAGCCGCCGGTTACGTCAATATCAGGGAAGGCTTCGGTGAAGCCGGGGAGGTTTTCCCAATGAATTGTGCATTTGTAACCATCGAGCAGACCTGCTTCGGCCAGCACATGGGCACCGGTGCAGACCGAACCGATATCCACGCCACGCCTTGAGGTTTTGCGCAGCCAGCTCAACAGGCGCTTGTCGGTGTGGTGCTGGATGTTGAGGCCGCCACAGACGATGATGGCGGCGTCATGGGGCACAGCTTCAAGATCGCCGTTCACCATGGTGAGGATGCCGTTGGAGGCAGCCACGGGTTGGCCGTCGAGAGAATGCAGTGTCCATTTGTAGAGTTGCTTTTCGGCATGGCGGTTTGCGAGGCGCAACGGCTCTATGGCAGAGGTCACGGGCATCATGGTGAACTCGGGGACCAGCACCAAGGCGATGGATTGGGGCAGGGAAATCGGTTTTTGTCCGAACATGATGAGGCTCCGTTTGCGACATCATGGGCTGTTTCCGACGCAGTGTCCATCAGCGTCATCTAGCGTTGGAAAACGACGTTAATGGAGACGTGACGTCGGTATTGGGGATGTTCTGTCGCAAATGCTCTCGACACGTTTGGACAGGCCTTGCATCTTGGCGACATTATTCAGCTTGAGGCCCCCATGAGCGCACCTGTCACTTTTACACCCATGCCAACCGCCACGATGGCCAATCCGCTGGGGGATTATCTGCGCAAGGCGTCAATCGAGATCACCGGCAAGCAGATTGAGAAAATACCATTGCTGCGGGCTGGATTCGCCGAGGGCTCTACGGTGTTTGTGGCGTTGATTGACGCGGCGGAGCTTGGTGCGCAGATTGATGCTGTGGCCGCACTGCGGGCGGCGGGGTATAATCCGATCCCGCATATTCCTGCGCGATTTGTGCGGGACGAGGAAGATTTGAAGCGGCGGCTTGAGGCGCTCGTGACGCGCGGTGGTGTGACTGATGCGCTGGTGCTGGGTGGCGGTGCGCCGACGCCGATTGGCCGATATGATGCGGCGATCCAGATTTTGGAGACGGGAGCGTTTGAGCAAGCGGGGATTACGCGGATTGGCATTGCGGGTCACCCGGAAGGCAACCCCGATATCACCAAGGTGCATGGTGAGGCCATGTTGCTGCGGGCTTTGAAATTGAAGAATGACTGGATCAAGGCGGCCGGTTTGGACGGATTTATTGCCACGCAGTTTTTGTTTGACGCTTTGCCAGTGGCACATTGGGCGACGGAACTCCGGGCGGCGGGCATTGATTTGCCCATTCACGTCGGCGTGCCGGGGCCTGCCACCATCAAGACGCTGGTGAAATATGCGGCCATGTGTGGCGTGGGGAATTCAGCACGGTTTATTCGCAAGCAGGCGATGAATGTGACGCGGTTGCTGAGTGTGTCGGAGCCTACGGAGTTTGTGGACCAGTTGGCGACGCTGCATTTCGACAAGCCGGAATTGGGGATAGCAGCGCCGCATTTATATCCGTTTGGCGGGTTTGACAAGTTGCTGGGGTGGATGACGGGGAAGATGTGAGGGCCTTAACCCGCAAACACCACCGACGCTGCACCGATCAATCCTGAATTTCCGCCGAGTGCTGCTTTCACCACGGGCACGTCCTTGAAGGCCAGCATGGCGTTTTGTTGAATGTAGGCGTCTATTCCAGGGTGGAGTTGGTCGAAGGCGTTTGACAGTCCGCCGCCGATGATGATTTTTTCCGGGCTGTAGAGATGCAGCAGTGAGGTGATGCCGATGCCGAGGAGGCGGGCTTCTTCGTCAACGTGTTTTTGCGCTTTTGTGTCTCCGGCATATGCTGCGGCGAATACGTCGGCGGCGGATTTTGCGTTTGCCCGTGCGGTGAAGGCGGGGCCTGCGGCGTAGGCTTCCCAGCAGCCGGCGTTGCCGCAGTTGCAACGCAAACCATCGGGATAAATTGCGAGATGGCCGACGTGGCCTGCCATGCCTTTCCGTCCGCGCAGCACATTGCCATCGACAATCACGCCGCCGCCAATGCCGGTTGAGACTGTGACGTAGACGACTGATTTCAGACCTTGGCCAGCGCCGTGTTTCCATTCGCCAATGGCGGCGGCGATGCCATCGTTTTCCAGGTGGACTTTGCGATTGAGTTTTGCTTCGAGGGCGGCGCGGATGGGAAAGTTGATCATGCCTTTTATTGTGGGGAGATCGATTGCCAAGCCCTTATCCGTGTCGAGGGGGCCGGGGGACGAGAGGCCGACGCCGATGATATCGGCTTCGCCTTGTGCGGCCTGTTCAGCGGCTTTTGCGAGTTGGGCGACGACGGCTTCACCACCGTCTTGCGCTGGCGTTGGCAGGGAGACGCGGTTGCTGACGTTGCCGTTTTCATCAACCAGCGCAGCGCGGGTTTGGGTGCCGCCGAGATCAAGGGCGATGGCGTAGGGCATGGTCAGAGTTCTTTCAGCCAGGCGATGCGTTCGCCGAGATTGGGTGCGCTGAATGCGAGGGAGCCAAGGACCACGGTTTCTGCTGTGGCCTTGCGCAGTTCCGGCACGGTGTGTTCGCGAATGCCGCCGTCTGCTGCGAGGATGATGCGGTGTGGCAGGTTGGCGGCGGTGATCATGGCCTTTGCTTCGCGCAGGCGATCGCAGGCTGTGAGATCGAGGTCCTGGCCTTTGACGCCGATGGCCGTGCCGAGGAGGGTCAGGAAGCTTAGATCTTTGAGGAAGGGTTTTGCAGTTGTCACTGTTGTCGAAACTTTGAGCACCGCGCCTGCGGCGATGTTGTGATGTTTGATGCGGGCAATGGCTTCTGATGCGTTGGCGTTTTCGGCGTGGATGCTGATGATGTCGCAACCGGCTTCGGCGAACTGGTCGATTTGGGACATGAGGATGTGGTCTGCGACCATCAGGTGAATGTGGATGGGAATTTTGGATCTCTTGCGCATGGCTGCGACTTGATCGGGGAAGAACAGAAAGGCAGGGGCGAAGTGACCGTCGGCGACGTCGATGTGCAGCACGTCGGCGTGGCCTTCGATGCGTTTCAGGTCGGCTTCAAGGTTTATGAGATTGGCAGACCACATCGAGAATTCGGCGATGAGTTGATTTTTGGGCAGCGCATTGATGACTGCGGACATTCAGATGTTCTCCTCGAAGAATTTTAAAAGTGTTTGGCGGAATTCTGTGACGTAGGCGGTTTTGTCAACGCCCTTGGGGGTGATTTCGACGAGACGTGACTGGGGGATGAGGGCGTGCAGTTTCTGTGCATGGGCCATGGGGTGGATGGCGTCTTGCTCGGTGGCGATGATGAGAGTTGGGATAGTCAGTGTACGGACTTGTTGTTCAGTGACGCCCGGACCATCGGCAGAGATTTTTGTGAGCAGTGCTGAGGTGATGGCGATGGGTTCGCGGTGGAAGAAGGTGAGGAGTGAGGCGAGATTGTCGGGCGCGGTTTTTGCGAGATGTTCGGCTGTGGGGGAGGCGAGAAAATTTGTCTTGGCGATTTCGGGTGGATGGTTTGCAAGGAGTTCACCGATTTCAGCATTGGGCCGCATGTTTTCGGGGGCGTTGTCGGTCACCCATGCAGGTCGCGCAAGGATGAGGGCTTTCACCAGATGGGGTTTATGAACTGCAAGGTGGAGGGCGATGGCGGCACCCATGGAGATGCCGCCGACAATGATCGGGCCGGCTTCAATTGATGCTGCAACATCATCGGCGAAGGTGTTGATTGAGAACGTGTTTATGTCGCCTGCTTCAGATGATCCGTGGCCACGGCATTCGAGGGTGTGCAGGCGGAAGCGCGGGTCTTCGGGGAAGGCTTCGATGGTTTGGGCGGCACTGGCGCAGAGGCCGTGTTGGAAGAATATAGGTTGGCCGGGGGAGTTGGCTTTGTGGAGGTGGAGAGTCATGACTAAGGGTTCGCGTGATGCGAGAAAGGGACCTCATCAGCCCTTCGGGCAGCTTCTCCAGAGGAGAAGCGACTCGTTGGTGGAGCGCCCTCAATGTCAAAATATGGAGGGAGGTCTGTCATCACGTCGCTTCTCCTCTGGAGAAGCTGCCCGAAGGGCTGATGAGGTCCCTTAGGAGTAGCGACTGTAAAAAAACACACACCTCCGGTGCTTCCGCCGCACTCAAGCCATGGGTGATGAGGGGGCCTTTGAAGCTTGACTGTTTGAGTTCAGCGAGGAAATGCGGATAGTCGAGTACGCCTGTTCCTGCGGCGACGAAGTTGCCGTTTGATGTGCGGTCTTTAGCGTGAGCCATTGTGATGTCTGTGGAGAGTAATTCTATTGCCTTGGATATTTTGCGGCGTTGTTCTGTGATGCTTTCCGTTTCAAACAAATTCGCGGGGTCAAAAATGATTTTCAGTCTTGGGCTTTTCAGTTCGTCGAGGAGTTGGCGGGCTTTGGTGGCGGAGTTGATGACGTTTGCGAGTTCAGGTTCGATGCCAAGATCAACGTTGTGGTGATCTGCGATTTCGATGGCGTGTTGCATGGAGTCGACAAGATCACGCCATGCGGAGGTCGTGGTGTTGTCGGGGTGGTGTTTCCACTGATCTGCTGCGTCACGGGTTCCGGTGCAGAGGGTGATGGTGGGGATGCCCAGTGTTTGCGCTGCTTGTGCAATGACGCGCAGACGGCGGCGACCTTTCTCCCGTTCGCCCATATCGGGATGGATCATGTTGTAGGTGGCGGAGAGGGCAACGAGGGGTACATCTTTTGATGACGCGGCGATTTCATTGATCGTTTTCGTGGAAATTTCATCCGGCATTGCGGCAAGGCCGGAGCAGGCCATGTTGTATTGTGCCACTGCAAAGCCTGCGGCTTTCACTTGTGGCAACACAATGCCGGGCGATGTGCCGTGAAAAGTTTTGGCGAAGATGCCAAGTTGCATCAGAGGCCGCCTTCAACATCGGCGAGGTTCACTTCTTTTCCTGACTCGACAGAACGTGCGATTGCGACCATGGCGCGCACGGAGGCGATGCCGTCTTCAATATTGGCACCTGTCATTTTGGCGCCGTGCAAAATCACGTCAGCGAAGCCTTCGAGTTGGCGGCGGTAAAAGTGGCCGTCAGCTCCCAGCACGCGGGTGGTGGCACCTGTGGCTTCGTTGAAAATATCAACCTCGCTTGATTTGTAATACCAGGGGTTAAAGGTCTTGGCGATGATGCTGCCGTTTTTTCCGTACATCTGAAAACCTTCGTGCCAGTCCATACGGACAGCGATGGTGAGGTCCAAATGGCCCAGTGTGCCGTTGGTGAAATTCACATCAACGAACCAGCAATGGAGGCCCTTGTTTTCGGATAGGCGGGCGCGGACGGAGGTGATGTCTCCTGCGAGATAGCGTGCTGTGTCGATCAAGTGGCAGCCGTGGGCCAGCATGAAATATTTGCGCAGGTTGGCCTTTGGATTTTCGGTTGGCTTTCTTGCATTTTTGCTGGTGACGATGAGGGGCTGCACGGCGTCGGTCATGGGGTAGCGGTGGGTTGAATCGCAGTACCAGGCCTTCAATGCAATCATGTCTCCCATGTCGGTGTCGATGAATGTTTTCGCGGCTTCAATGCCGGGATCGAAGCGCTTCATGTGGCCGACTTGCAGGATTTTGCCAGAGCGTTTTACGGTGGCACGCAAGGATTCAGTTTCTTCAACAGTAAGGCCCAAGGGTTTTTCACAGAGGACGTGTTTGCCCGCTTCCAATGCGCGGATGGAGGCGGGCACGTGGAAGGCGTCTGATGTGGCGATGATGACGGCGTCCACATCAGGATCGGCGAGCATCCTGTCGTAGTCGTTGAATTGCTTCTCCGCGCCATGGGTAATGACCATGCGTTCGCGAAGATCATCTGCCACATCGCAGATGGCATAGAGATCGGCGTTGCGGGCCTTGGTGCAGCTTTCGAAGTGCGCGGCCTGGGCAATCTGGCCAGCGCCGAGCACACCGACGCGGAGGCGGTTTTGGTCTTTCGCTGGCATGTGCTGTTCCTTTTCCCGAAGCGATAAGGACTCTGTTAACAGCGTGATGATCAGATATTCAACAGTTTACAGCAAAACGCCCGCCAAACGATTCGGCGGGCGAGAAGTTTATACTGGATGTTTTGGTGTCAGGCCGCCTTGCGGTCGCGACGGCGTTTCCGGCTGAGGGCTCCCATACCCGCAACGGCAGTCAGCAAAAGCGGAAAGGCCGCTGGAACTGGAACAGCCGAAACGCTGCTGTAGGTGATTTTTGGGCTGTTTACAAAGGGCGCGTCCCCTTGGCCAAAGCCATTGAAAAAGCCTGGACCAGCCACGATTGTGGATGGTCCGCCGATGTCGATGGCAAGCAAAGTCCAGATCAAGGAAACCTCATCAAAGTCAAAACCACTGGCCAAACTGAAGGTTTGGGCTCCGACGTGGACGAATGACTGCGAAACGCCGGTTTGAGCAGTGCTCTGCACGCCTGCGCCGTCGAGAAGGAAGTTGGTTGCGATGTCAGCTGCGCGCGTTGCGGCTTCACTGACAAGAAAACTCAGTGGAAATAAAACATTGTAGTCGGAATTTACGTGCCAGAAGTTTGTGCCCTCAGCTTTCAAACTGATGTTGAAACTGTCACCCACATTCAGAACTGTGCCGTTCGGCGCGTCAGAACCCGGATTGAGGCTGAGCGCTGTCCCGTCATAAGTCATATTGAAGTTATATGTTGTTGCATGCGCCGCCGGGCTCAGTGCCGCAGCAAACACAAATGCAAGAGAGGCCAAAGCCGTGAATTTCATTTGTCTATCCCCAATTGGTAAGCCCCTGGTACGTCTTGCAGTCAGTGCAACCAAGAGTCAATTACTTTCTACAAATTACATTAATTTGGAGGGGAATCGATGACTACCGCATGGTTGCGCGGGCAGCTGTCTTTTTTTCTTAATCCGCCAACGATCAGATAAATGTGAAGGGAATAAAGGGGACGCTTCCCTTTAAATAAACGGGACGCTTTCCTTTGATCTTGACAGCAGTACGAATTTTGAAGCCTTCGGACTTCAGCATCAACTCAATCGACTGAGCTTGCGGCTGTGCCGTCCTCAATCAGCAATACCGCAAAACGAATCCTGCTATCACGTCGTCCACAGCTTCCTACTTGACAACCGGGGGGAGGTGACAATCTATGGTTTCCACGGGAGGGTGCTTTGAACGGATTTTTCGGCAACACTTGGGTGCGGCGGCTTGGGCTTTATGTGGCGCTGCCAGTGGCGCTGATCTATGGCGCGATACAGGTGATGTATCCCACCTGCACGTTTCGCTACAAACTTACCGCCGAGGTGATGACACCGGATGGTTTGAAGACCGGGTCGAGTGTGATTGAGGTGAGTTACCACGACTTTTCTTCGCTTTCGGGAGTTCCGAATTTGATCATGTCTGCTCGAGGCGAAGCTGTTCTTGTGCCGCTTGATGAAAAACGCTTGTTTGTAGTGACCCTTACCTCGGCGGAGTCAGGTCGCGGGCAAACAAACAATGGTTCCTATGATCTTCCTGCCGAACTTGTCAAAGGCCCGCTCGATCTTTACGCTTTGCCGTTGAAAGTCTTGAATGTTTCATGGATCAGACACGACGAGAGGAAATTGGTCGAGCAGATTGCCGTCAGTCGGCGCGAACGACAACGGCTTGCTGTGCCTTTCGCAAACTTGCCGACTCTTGTGGTCTTCAACAGAATCGCTGATCCTGATTCAATTGTGGTCGTGCAACCGGATGAATTGGACAAAACGCTCGGGTCTGGATTTGCATTGCAAAATGTTTGGCTGGAACTGTCAGAAGATTTGCCGACTAATACTCAAATGAAAATGTTTCCGTGGTGGAACAAAAAAGCTTTGGAATGGGAGTCCAAGTGGATTTTCAGTGCCGAAGACAAGTTGATTGATCTACTTTTTTACAGGGCCTTTAAACAACCAACTATAGTGGGGAGAGCTAAATGAACCATGACCTTATGTTGGCAGTGATGTCTATGCATGCGTACAACGATGATAAGTTATTCAATCAAATCGGCGATGCAACCGTTTCGAAAACAGCCGAAGATGGATCTGGCTTCTACGCCAAAGCCTACAGCTACGCTGGCGAAACCATTATTTCCTATCGCGGGACCGACGGGTACTATTTTGGTGACGCATGGTATGGCTGGGGTACGGGACTTGGTACCGGGTCAACTCAGGCTACGATGGCCACGCAGTTTTAGAAGAACGTTGTCGGGGATGGCGCATTTCCGTTTTCGACCAGTGTGACGTTTACAGGTCATTCGCTGGGTGGCGGTCTTGCCGGGTTGATGGCGGGGCTTTATGGCAAACATGCCGTGGTGTTCGACAACATGGCCTACAATACCGCGATTGAGTACACTTATGGCAATGCTACCCACCCCTATGTGACGGACCCTGCCACGGGTGTTGTTGTCGTGGGTGAAGACAATCCGCTCTACCAACCCACGCGCGACGCATATTACGGAACCGCAACACCGTTTTTGCCAAACACCACTGGCATTTCCGGCCATCGCACTGCTGGTATTGAACATGTACGCAGAGCAGAAGGAGTTGATAAGCTCCGATGCAAAAGCAATGACCAAATATATTGGCACCGAACTGCTGGTCGATGGCCGCGTTACCAATATCGCATATTCAGTTGTTGACGAAGGCACGATGCCGAAGGGCAATGTGGCTGCGCGTGACTTGTTTGATGACATGGCGGACGTA
>JAYUVC010000146.1:0-15459 GCA_043754325.1 Hyphomicrobiales bacterium | reverse complement strand
TAATCAAAAGAACTGGCAGGAACTGATCCGTCCGAGCAAGATTGATATTCAGCCGGGCAAAGACAAGCGTCGCGTTGCGACCGTGGTGGCCGAGCCACTTGAACGCGGCTTTGGCACCACACTGGGCAACGCACTGCGTCGCATCCTGCTGTCGTCGCTGCAAGGTGCAGCGGTAACATCAGTCCACATTGATGGCGTTTTGCATGAGTTCTCATCCATCGCCGGTGTGCGCGAAGACGTAACGGACATCATTCTCAATATCAAGGAAATCGCTTTTGCGATGCATGCCGAGGGTCCAAAGCGCCTTTCACTGCGCAAGGAAGGCCCTGGCATTGTTCGTGCTGGTGACATTCAGCAGTCGTCTGATATTCAGGTGTTGAACCCTGAGCATGTGATTTGCACGTTGGACCACGGCGCTGAAATCCGCATGGAATTCAACGTCGCCAATGGCAAGGGCTATGTGCCTGCCGAAAAGAACCGTCCGGAAGATGCGCCGATTGGCCTGATCCCGGTGGATTCGATTTATTCGCCCGTGCGCAAGGTGTCCTACCGTGTGGAAGCCACCCGTGAAGGCCAGGTTCTGGATTATGACAAGCTGACCATGACGGTTGAAACCAACGGGGCTGTGACGCCGGATGATGCCGTGGCCTATGCCGCACGCATTCTGCAGGACCAGATTTCGGTGTTCATCAACTTCTCGGAACCTGTGCACCACATTGTGGAAGAGCAGCGTTCAGAACTGCCGTTCAATGCGGCGCTGTTGAAGAAGGTGGACGAACTCGAATTGTCGGTGCGTTCAGCCAATTGCCTGAAGAACGACAATATCGTTTACATCGGCGATCTGATCCAGAAGACCGAAGCCGAAATGCTGCGCACGCCGAACTTTGGCCGCAAGTCCCTGAACGAAATCAAGGAAGTGCTGGCACAAATGGGCTTGCATCTTGGCATGGAAGTGCCGAATTGGCCGCCTGAAAACATTGACGAGCTCGCCAAGAAGCTCGAGTCACATTACTGAGAATATTGAGTTAGGAGATTTATCATGCATCATGGATTTCGCGGACGCCGCCTGAACCGCTCATCGGCCCACAGGAAGTCGATGTTCGCCAACATGTCGGCCTCGCTCATCAAGCATGAGCAGATCGTCACAACCCTGCCCAAGGCGAAGGACCTGCGTCCCATCGTTGAAAAGCTGATCACCTTGGCGAAGGTCGGCACATTGCACGCCCGTCGTCAGGCCATTTCCCAAATCAAGGATCTGGACCAGGTGAAGAAGTTGTTCGACGTGCTGGCCGCCCGCTACAAGGACCGTCATGGCGGCTATATCCGCATCATGAAGGCCGGTTTTCGCATGGGCGACAATGCGCCCGTGGCCGTGATTGAATTTGTTGACCGTGACGTCAACGAAAAGGGCAAGGACTCAGGTCCAAAGCAGGGCAAGGCTGCTGATGCCGAGGCTGTTGCGGCTTAAGCTGATTGCTCGTCGAATTTTAAAGGCGGGTCGTCAGGCCCGCCTTTTTTTATGGAACAACTTGTTATTCGTAATGGTAACGGCAGGCGAGTATTACAAGTTCGCCAGCTTCAATTTTGTAAACCAGCCGATGTTCCTGATCGATGCGACGTGACCAGCAACCTGCCAATGCGAATTTTAAAGGTTCAGGCTTGCCGATCCCTGCGAACGGGTCTTTTAGAACCTGCTCCAATAAGTTGAGAATTTTCAGCGCCTTGCGACGGTCTGTTTGAACCCAATAGGTCAAATCTTCGAGAGCGTTTGGATCAAAGACCAACTTCATCTTTGAGCACATCCAAAGAAACAACGAGATGTTGCTTTTTGCGAAGGCGCGTGACCGCCTCTGTCAAACGGCGGGCATTTGCAGGTGAACGCAGCAGGTAAGCAGTTTCGGCCAATGCGTCGTAATCTTCACTCGATACAAGAACAACATCACCGCCCCTGGATCTTTCAATGCGGATAACTTCATGATTTTGGGCAACCTGATCAAGGGCTGATTTGAGGTTGTTGCGAAGTTTGGAATAGCTCATGCTGTTCATGAGTGTAATGTACATGTTTCCTGTACGCGGTGCAACAGCCTGTTTGAAGGTATCTGAGCGCCGATATTGCCGACAGATTGCTGCCGCATTCTCTTCATAGCGTTCGTGAACCTATTCGACTCAAACGGAGCGTAGCTTGGCTGTTCAACTGATTCCTGACGACAAATTGGTTTCACGGGCGGGTATCAGGGCTGGTCATACGGATCGGGACAGGCTGAAAAGCGAGGGCTGGTCCGGGTGGTTGATGTGGCAATTGTCGCTGCCTGCCGAAGATGGTTCCGTTGTTCGCGATGCGCTCGACAAGGCTGTTCTCCACATCGAATATGAAGCGGGAGATGGTTTCAAGGCCAAGCGCGAGGACAGGCCACTTTCGTTGTTGCGCAAGCCCCTCAATGAACTTTGGCATTTGGTGGACTGGGATATCAAAATGGCTTGGGACGAGCGCATTCGTCCTGCAAGCGAGTTGCTGGCTGCCACTATTCTGCGGGCTACCTTGTCGGACGCGCAATTGCGTGAAACGGTGACGGATTTTTGGCGGGATCATTTTGCAGTCAACCGCGATGCGGTTGAAGATGTTGCGGTGGCGCTGCCGACCTATGATCAAGATGTTCTGCGTGTTCACGCCTTTGGAAATTTCCGTGAGATGCTGGAGGCTGTGGCGACATCGACTGCCATGTTGGCTTACCTCAACAATGCGTCAAGCAAGGCTTCACCTGCCAATGAAAATTATGCGCGGGAATTGCTTGAGCTGCATACGCTGGGTGCGCCTGCCTATTTGAACGCCACGTTTGATCGTTGGCGTGAAGTGCCAGGTGCGCTGGAAGGCAAACCTCAGGGCTACATTGATCAGGATGTATATGAAGCAGCGCGGGCATTCACTGGCTGGACATATGGCGGTGGGCAATATGTCAGCGATGGTGTGGCGCTGCCGAAGACGGGTGAATTCACCTACACTGAGCAGTGGCATGATCCCTATCAAAAGCGGGTGTTGGGTGTGGAGTTTGATCCGCATACGGCCCCCATGGCCGACGGGCGCAAGGTTTTGGACCTTGTGGCGTTCCATCCGGCGACAGCGCATTATGTGTGTTGGCGGTTGTGCCGGCGTTTTGTGGCTGATGCACCACCTGCTGATTTGGTGAAGTCTGCAGCGCAAGTATTCACTGACAACGCGAGGACAAAAGATCAACTGGCACGGGTCATTGAACATATTTTGTTGTCGCCGGAATTTGCGATGGCTGACGCACGCTTGCAGCGACCCTTGTTCCTGTTTGCCTCGTTGCAGCGCAGTGCCGGTGTTGTGTTGCCGCCGTCCCCGGAAAATGTGTGGATGTTGAATGGCATGGGTCACAGTCTTTATGCCTGGCCGTCACCGTCGGGGAATCCGTTGGCGACTGCATATTGGCAATCACCGGGGTTGTTGGTCAGGCGCTGGCGGAGCATGGGTGATATCTGGACACGCATCATGGCGCGTCAGCCGGACCGGGACTGGGCGAACATTCCGGCTTTCGCGCAGCATTGGGCAGAAGTCTTGGGACTTGATGCGCGCCACGCGTCCTCAAGTGCTGAATTGCTGGCCAAGGAATATGGCGAGACTGAGCGGCGCATCAGCTTTGTCGAAAAGGAACGCTGGACCACGGCGCAGGCGCTGACGGTACTCTCTGCATCCCCCTCATATCAAACGGTGTAATCATGATGTTCAACCGTCGCCAATTCTTGTCTGCAGCCGCCGCCGCAACTCTTCCACAGTTCAGCGTGAATTGGGCGCGTGCAAATGCGCCCGTGGACCAATCGCTCGTTGTTGTGTTTTTGCGGGGTGGCATGGATGTGCTGAACCTGTTGGCCCCCGTGGATGACAAGGCTTATGTTTCTTCGCGTCCTCTGGAATTGCGCGTAAAGCCCACCGGCGATGATCGCGGTCTTTCGCTTGGTGATATCGCAGGTGGCACAGAATTGTTGTTGAACCCTGTTGCAAAACCCTTGCATCAGTTGTGGAAGAAAAAACGGCTGGCCCTGATTCCGGCAGCGGGCCTCAACAATGCCACACGCAGTCATTTTCAGGCGATGGATTTGATGGAGCGTGGCGTGAGTACGGATGCGTTCAGTTTACCACGCGATGGCTGGTTGACACGGCTAGTCACTGGTTTGGGCAAAACCGCCCCTGGTTCCACCTTGTGCCTCGGCGGAGCCATGCCGCAGTCGCTGTCACTATGCGAGACTGCTTTGCCGATCAGTGATGTGTGGGATGTGGACTGGATGCCGTCTGCCAATTTCCGTGACGTGTTGATGCACATGCATGCAGGCGATTCGAGCCTTGACCGTGCCAGCAAGCAGGCGATTGAGGCGACCGGGTTTTTGGCGGGCAAATTGGAGCGCGACGCCAACCGCCAGCCCACGCTGAAAGAACTGCCGAAAGGCATTGCCTATCCCGAGCATGACTTTGGCAACAAGTTGCGCTTCCTGGCGGAGATGATGCGGGTGAATCCGGATATTCACTTGGCGACCGCTGATCTTGATGGTTGGGACATGCATGACAACCAAGCCTCACAATTCGCGCCGCTTGCCACCACAATGGCGGCGAGCCTGTTGGCGTTTCACGATCATCTCGATGCCATGGGCCGCCCGACAACAATTGTTGTCATGAGTGAGTTTGGGCGGCGGGTAAAAGCCAATGAAAGTGGTGGCACCGATCATGGCCATGGCGGCCTGATGATGGTGATGGGCGACCAGGTCAATGGCGGGCAGAGCTTTGGACGCTGGCCCGGGCTTGCCACCGAGCAACTTGATGAAGGTATGGATCTTGCAGTGACGACGGACTTCCGCGATGTGTTGTCGTCGATACTGGTGCAGCACGGGGCAGGGACGTCGATTGCGTCCGTGTTTCCCCAGCATGAAACAAAGCTGATCAAGGGGCTGTTCAGGGTGTGACGGGGACTGCTTGCTCTATCGCAAGCTGTCCCCGATCTGCAATGAAGCGGAGATCGGGGACAGTTTGCGAGGAAGAGCAAACAGTCCCCTGTCTTATCAATCCACCCAGAACGCCCGCACATTGTTGTCCATCATCACAGGCACCACGGCGACGTGGCCTTTTTTGATCACGTCAAGGTCTGCACTGCCCGGGTTCAAATCCATCAACAGTTCTGACGTTCCGTTCTTGCGGATGCGGTAGAGGCCGCCTGCGAGAAAGTCAGTGGCGAGGAAATCGCCATGGGCGTCACGCTCCAAACCGTCGAGGTTGCCGATGCCTGCACCGGAGCCCAGGTTCTTGAGTTCCTTGCTGCCAAGATCAATGGTGAAAAGATTGCCCGGCGACTTGGTTGAGCCATCATCCTGCATGTCGCGGCCCCAACCTGCGACGAGCAGTTTGTTGCCGTGAATGACACGCAAACCATTGGGATGCATCAGGTCATCTTTTTCATACCAGATTGACATCTTGCCGTCCTTCAACTGCCAGATTTTCTTCTTGGCAATGTCGGAGACATAGACGTTTCCGGCCTTGTCGACTGCGGTATCGTTGAGGAAAACGGAACCTGGTGCATCGTAGCGGTTTTCGATGCGGCCCGTGCGGGTGTCGATTTCAACCAGCTTGTCGATATCTGTCACATAGAGTTTGAAGCCGGTCATGACCATGCCCTTGGGCGCGCTCAAGCCTTCGATCCATTTCAACTGTTCCAGTTTGCCGTCCTTGGACATTTTGGAAATGAAGCCGTTGCCGTCCTTGTCAAGCGGCCCGCCGTTGACATTCGAGACGTAAAGTACCTGATGTGAAACATCGAGTTCAACGCTCTCAGGGTTGCTGAAACCGCCGAGCATCCAGAGCTCGCGGGTGTGCGATTGTGCCATGGATGTTGAGGCCAGCAAAACTGCGGCGGTCGCGGCAGTGGCCCAGAATTTTGAATACATTTTCTCTTCCCTTGTTAAGTGATCATTAACATTCAGGGAAATGCCGGGGGTTGCAATGGATAGTGTGGAACTTGGTGAATCGACGTTGCCACACCCAAAAGAGATGAGAAAACCATGGATTTTGTCATTACCGCACTTGTTGTGGTAATCCATGTTTCAGCACGCGAGACTTATCAGGATTGCTCCACTCCCGCTGCGCCATGGATTACCGGAACAAGTCCGGTAATGACAAAGCCGAGAGATATTGCCGGGTTCCAATGGTGGTGGTATCGTCAAAACAGGTTTTAAATCAGTTGGTTGCTGTTAATTCTATTTTTGAAGGAAAAAATGCTTGACACCGCGCGGTCGTTACACTGTATATGGATACATTCCAGAAGTTGGTCCAAGGTCACTTAACCCAGCAAGTCCCGGGCAAGTGCTGTGTTTTGCAGCTTCCCACGGGGGCGACGTGGGGGAGGGTGAAATTGTGAAGTCCAGCTGAGATTTTTACATTGCTTTGCCTTGGGCCTGTTGGCGAACCTAGCTTCGGTAACCATAGGTAAGTTGGAGTTGGGCTGTGGCTTTCTTGTGTTGAATTGCCTTAGTTTGCTCGCAATTTTGATTGACTATTTTAAGGCTTTGTTTATTCTAAGTTAGGGGTTTAACTTAACAGCAGGAGAATTCTATGCCCAAATTGGCTAAAATATTGTTAGGTGCCGCTGCGGCTATGTCGATTTACGTGAGCAGCGCGCAAGCAATTGTTATTTCTTTTACTCCAACTTCCGCTCCGGGAGTTGCGGAGACTCCGGCTTTCGGTGCGTTGGCTCCCGGCGGCACTTTGGGTACGAACTATAACACGTTTGGCGTAGACTTCAGCTATGGTGGCGTAGAAGGCTATTTCAACGATCCGCCGAAAGGTTTCGGCGGCATTAATGGCAGTGGTGTACTTGATCTGCTTAGTCCTGTTGATGGACGGATTGTCAAGCAAGGTACGGGAATTGCGGCAGTTACAGACTTCTTCTACGCAGAAGCCGGTTTCGCCGGTGCTGGTTCTTTGACACTGGAATTGTTCAACAGCGCTAACGTTTTGATCGCTAGCATTTTGAATGGCAATCCCCTCGGGGCAAATAGCCGGACCACGTTTTCTTATTCGGGAGCGGGCATTGCGTCGTTCAAGATTTCAGGCAATGACACCTTTGGTGTCAATGAGATCCGTTTGAATACGCCGACTGTTTCCGCAGTGCCGCTGCCTGCTGGTTTGCCGTTGCTGGTTGCTGGCCTTGGTGCTTTGGGCTTTGTGAGCCGCAAGGGTCGCAAAAAGGCCTAACCGCCAGTCAGTGTATTGAGATTGGCCGATCTTGCGAAAGCGGGGTCGGCCTTTTTGTTTTCGAAATGATTGGTTTTCGGTTGAACAAGACTGATGGGTCTTGAGTTTAAAACGTATGTTTTCATTCAGGTTTCAAAGGTGTTCGTCGCCGACATTGCGAGCATGGTTTTTCGGGCCCTCCCCGGCGCTTCGCGCCTCCCCTCCCGCAAGCGGGAGAGGTGAAGGGTGTTCACTTCTCCCGCTTGCGGGAGAAGGTGGCACGAAGTGCCGGATGAGGGGCGGTGATGGTTCACATCTCCAGCACGCGATCAACCGCCACGATACTGTGACCGCCGTAGCCGTTGAAACGGGTGGCGGTGGCGAGGCCGTAGGCGCCGAGGGTGCCGAATTCGATGTAGTCGCCTTCGCTGATGCCTTTGTAGAGGTCCAGGCGGTGAGGCAGCACGTCCAGCGGGTCACATGTGGGGCCGAAGACTTTCCAGGATTTGGCCACACCTTCCAGTTCCTTGCCGTCGCGGATGAGGCGGTAGGGTGGTTTCAGATCGGGGGCTTGCATGTATTCCATCAACCCGCCGTAGACGCCGTCGCTGATGAAAAGGTCGTCGCCATCGCTGCACACGAGCTTCACTTGCACCAACAGCGACATGCAGGTGGCGACGATGCCGCGACCGGGTTCACATTCAAGTGCGGGATGATCCGGGCCAAAGGCTTTTGTCACGGCCTGGTCGATGGCGCGGAAGAAAACTTCAGGTTCCGGTGCCGTTGACAATTCGTAATTGGCCGGAAAGCCGCCGCCAACGTTCAGTGTACGGACGGTTATGTCGGCGTTTTTGGCAATGCGGGCTGCGGCTTCGATGTGGCGGACGTAGACTTGCGGTTCTGTGCTCTGTGAACCCGGATGAAACGTCAACACAGGGATGTAGCCCGCAGCCACCACCTGTTGCAGCAATTCGATGCAGATGTGTTCGGGTGCCCCAAATTTGGTGGAGAAGTCATGGGTGGATGAGCCGCGATCGCGCGGCAGCACAAGGCGCACGGCGATTTCAACCGTCGGGTCAGCACCGACAATGGCGATGACTTTTTCGAGTTCTTCCTTGCAGTCAACAACGAAGCGCCGGCAGTTGTAGAGTTTGTAGGCGTCTGTGATCTCCCGGCGGGATTTGACGGGGTTGTGATAGTGGAAATAGGCATTTTTGGTCACGGCTGAAACGGCTGCCATCTCATGCACCGAGGCGACGTCCCAGGCTTTCACGCCTGCTTCGACCAGGGTGGACAACACTTCGGCGGAGGAGTTGCATTTCACGGCATAAGATACGGTGCCTGGAAAATTGTCCAGAAACTGGCGGGCACGGGACTTGAGTTCGTCGGCGGAAAACAGGAATACGCCTTCCTCAGGCGAAAGTTCCTTGGCAACGGCAGCTGCATCAGCAAAACGGATATTATGCGAGGCGTGGTGCAGTAAGGTGGCGGTCATGGCATTCTCCTTGAGTCGGGTTCTAACTTGCACTTGCTACATTAAGAAATGAAAACTGTGTCATGTTGAACCGTGCCGGAATTTCCGTCAGAATTGAGACTGCCGTCATCTTGTCAACAAAACTGGATCGCAGGTAAGTCTGCTGCTTTGGGAGTGAATTGAAATGTTGCGGATTGTTATTGCCGTTCTGTTCTGTGTTGGATTATCTGAACCCATGTGGGCTGAAACGACTGTGCCGAAGTCGCAGGGACAGGTGCAGCTGAGTTTTGCGCCCATCGTCAAGCGTGCGGCACCTGCTGTGGTGAATGTGTATGCGCGGAGCATTCAGCGGCAGGAAGATACCGGGTTGTCGGCGGACCCGTTTTTTCGCAGGTTTTTTGGCAGTGACGGCAGTTTTGGACGCCCGCGGGAACGGGTGGCGAATTCGCTGGGATCGGGTGTGATTGTGGATGGAAATGGCTATATCGTCACCAACAACCATGTGATTGCCAATGCCACTGACATACGTGTGGTGCTTTCAGACCGGCGTGAGTTCGAGGCAAAATTGTTGCTGGCGGATGAGCGGACGGATCTGGCGGTTCTGAAAATTGATGCGGGCGATGAAAGACTCCCGGTGTTGCCGCTGTCAGATTCAGATGATCTGGAAGTGGGTGACTTGGTGTTGGCAATGGGCAATCCGTTTGGCGTAGGGCAGACTGTAACGAGTGGGATTGTGTCAGCTTTGGCGCGCACGCAAGTGGGTGTGACGGATTACCAGTTCTTTATCCAGACGGATGCCGCCATTAACCCAGGCAATTCTGGCGGTGCACTTGTCGACATGAATGGTGGGTTGGTGGGAATCAACACCGCGATATTTTCGAAATCCGGCGGTTCCATCGGCATCGGATTTTCCATTCCCTCCAACATGGTGAAAACCGTGGTTGCATCGGCTGAGAGTGGCTCGAAGAAAGTGCGCAGGCCTTGGCTTGGTGTGGAATTGCAGGATGTGACGCCAGATGTGGCCGAGGGTTTGGGCTTTGCGCGGCCGGAAGGAACCCTGATTGTCAAACTTCACCCGGCAAGTCCGTTGTTGGCGGCGGGACTGAAGCGGGGAGATGTGGTGGTGGCGATTGATGGAAAGCCTGTGGACAGCAGCCAGGAATTTGGTTTCCGTGTCGGCACGGCGCAGATTGGTGAAACCCGCATCGTCGAATACCGCAGGGGCGATGAGAGTTTTGAAACGCGAATGAAACTGATCGCGGCCCCGGAAACCGTGGCGCGGGATCAAAGCGATATTGGCTCGTCCACACCGTTGGCTGGTTTGACCGTGGCCAATCTCTCGCCTGCTGTTGCCGAGGAAGTGGGACTTTCTGCGGAAACGACCGGTGTCGTGGCAATGGCCGTCAAAGCAGGGTCGCCTGCGGAACTGTTTAAAAAAGGCGATGTGATTTCCGAGGTCAATGGTGCTGCGATTGAAAATGTAGCCGCCCTCAAGGTTGCGCTGGCTGAGCGGCAGCGGCGCTGGACAATTGGCGTGAAGCGTGGCACCCGCAAACTTGTCCTGAAATATCAGGAATGATGTCATTGTTTGAAGCAGGCGGCGTTGGCCAAGATGGACCACGCCCTTTGGCCGACAGGCTGCGCCCGCAGCGATTGGAAGATGTGGTGGGGCAAGACCATCTGGTTGGGCCAGAGGGCATGCTGACACGGATGTTGGCGTCAGGGCGCATTCCCTCGCTGATTTTCTGGGGTCCGCCGGGCACTGGCAAAACCACCATGGCGCGGCTGCTGGCAGGGTCCACAGGGTTGTTGTTCGAGCAGATGTCAGCAATATTTTCCGGGGTTGCAGACCTGAAGCGCGCGTTTGAACAGGCGCGGATGCGGCGGGAGCAGGGGCGTGCAACGCTGTTGTTTGTCGATGAAATTCACCGCTTCAACAAATCACAGCAGGACTCGTTTTTGCCGTTTGTCGAGAATGGCACCATCACGCTGGTGGGGGCGACGACTGAGAACCCTTCGTTCGAATTGAATGGGGCCTTGCTTTCCCGCTGTCAGGTGCTGGTGCTGAACCGGCTGGACGAGGCGGCATTGTCGGCACTGATTGGCCGTGCTGAGATGTTTGAGCGCCGACCTTTGCCTGTAACCGATGATGCAAAAACGGCGTTGCTTGGCATGGCTGATGGCGATGGCCGTTACCTTCTCAATCTTGTCGAAGAAATTTTTGCCAGTGTGCCGGAGGGGGCTGACGACATTGCGCCTGATGTTCTTGGTAAAATCGTTGCCAAGCGTTTGCCGCTCTATGACAAGGCCAATGATGGCCATTACAATCTGATTTCCGCACTGCATAAATCGGTGCGCGGATCAGATCCGGATGCAGCGTTGTATTATCTGGCACGCATGCTGACAGCAGGTGAGGACCCGCTGTTTCTGACCCGGCGCTTGGTCCGCATGGCGGTTGAGGATGTGGGGCTGGCGGACCCCGAGGCTTTGAAACAGGCATTGGCGGCCAAGGACGCGTATGATTTTCTGGGGTCGCCCGAGGGGGAACTCGCCCTGGCGCAGGCCACAGTTTATATTGCAACCGCGCCGAAATCGAATGCAGTCTATAAGGCGTTCAAGGCTGCAATGGCCAAGGCAGCTGAAACAGGTTCACTGATGCCGCCCAAAACCATTCTCAATGCGCCAACAAAACTAATGAAGGCCCAGGAATACGGCGCAGATTACCGATATGACCATGATGAACCCGACGCATTTTCAGGGCAGAATTATTTCCCCGATGCGATGGTCCGGCAAAAGTTTTACCGCCCGGTGGAGCGCGGGTTTGAACGCGATCTCGCCAAGCGGCTGGAGTATTGGGAACGACTGCGAAAGGACCGGCAGACTTAAGCGGCGACGGAGTTTTTGGACTTGGAGGCCGCGTTTGTCAGCCGTGCGCCCACACACACATACGTCGTCCGACGCTAGCCTGAAATCCCTTTCGTTGCAACTTCAGACAATTTTATGACAAACGAAAGAATAATTGGAAAAATGCGAGATTTGCCGCAACCCCCTGCACAGAATTGAATTGGCTTGCTATATAGCGCTATGGCCAAATCTCCAGACAAGCACGACAATAATACTGATACCGGGGTTCTTACCCGTGTCAAACCAAAGACCAAGAAGCCTTCGCTTTACAAGGTTCTGTTGCTGAACGACGACTATACGCCCATGGAATTCGTGGTGTTCGTGCTGGAACAGTTTTTCAGCAAGAGTCGCGAAGACGCCTACACCATCATGCTGCATGTGCATCAAAAGGGTGTCGGTGTGTGTGGAGTCTATACGTTTGAAGTTGCAGAAACGAAAGTGACGCAGGTGATGGACGCTGCCTCGAAGGCGGGTCACCCCCTGCAGTGCACCCTCGAAAAAGAGTGAGTGCGGCGATGCGGCATACCCCCTCGTCAAATCCAAATTCTGTCCTATATTGTATGTTTGATCTGGTGCCGGGCAGTGGTCCGGTTTCCGCATAAGGAGCAGGCCGTTGCCCACATTTTCCCGCAGTCTTGAAAAAGCCCTTCACCGTGCCCTGTCGTTTGCCGCCGAGCGTCGGCAAGAATATGCCACGCTTGAGCATTTGTTGTTGTCGTTGACCGAGGACAAAGACGCCGTTTCAGTGTTGAAGGCCTGTAGCGTTGACCTTGATGAATTGCGCGAAGACTTGACGGATTATGTCGACAATGAGCTGTCAAACCTGGTGACGGATATGACGCAGGAAGCCAAGCCCACCGCGGGTTTCCAGCGCGTCATCCAGCGGGCCGTCATTCACGTGCAGTCGTCTGGTCGTGAAGAGGTGACCGGTGCCAATGTGCTGGTGGCGATATTTGCCGAGCGCGAAAGCCATGCGGCGTTTTTCCTGCAGGAGCAGGACATGACGCGATATGATGCGGTGAATTATATCTCTCACGGCATTGCCAAGCGTTCCGGCCTCAGCGAGTCTCGCGCGGTGCGTGGTGCGGAAGAGGAAGAACACACCAGTGAGGAAGCCATGGGTTCGGGACCAGCTGGTGCAGCCAAGGCCAAGAAGGAGCAGAGCGCTCTCGACGCCTATTGCGTTGATTTGAACAAGAAGGCCGAGAACGGCAAGATTGATCCGCTGATCGGGCGTGAAGCAGAAGTAAATCGCACGATCCAGATCCTGTGCCGTCGCCTGAAGAACAATCCGTTGCTGGTGGGCGAACCCGGCGTCGGCAAGACGGCCATTGCCGAGGGGCTGGCCCGCAAGATCATCAAGGACGAAGTGCCTGATGTGTTGAAAGGTTGCACGGTCTATCAGCTCGACATGGGCATTCTGCTGGCGGGTACGCGGTATCGTGGTGACTTTGAAGAACGCCTGAAAGCCGTGATGAAGGAAATCGAGGCAAAGCCCGGTGCCATCATGTTCATCGACGAAATCCACACCATCATCGGGGCAGGGGCCACGTCTGGTGGGGCGATGGATGCGTCAAACCTGTTAAAGCCGGCGCTGGCGTCTGGTACACTTCGGTGTATCGGATCAACGACTTACAAGGAGTATCGCCAGCATTTTGAGAAGGACCGGGCACTGGTGCGACGCTTCCAGAAGATTGACGTGAACGAACCGTCGATTCCGGATACAATCGCCATACTCAAGGGATTGAAGCCTTACTACGAAGAGTATCATAAAGTTCAGTACACGGACGAAGCCATCGAGACGGCTGTGCAACTGTCGGCGCGTTACATGAGCGACCGCAAATTGCCGGACAAGGCGATTGACGTGATTGACGAGTCGGGTGCCGCCCTCATGTTGCTGCCAGAGAACAAGCGCAAGAAAATCATCGGTGTCGAGGAAATTGAAGC
Organism: Hyphomicrobiales bacterium; assembly: GCA_043754325.1. Taxonomy (GTDB): domain Bacteria; phylum Pseudomonadota; class Alphaproteobacteria; order Rhizobiales; family Aestuariivirgaceae; genus Aestuariivirga. The sequence goes on along the minus strand of JAYUVC010000146.1, from coordinate 1,903 downwards.
GACGATTGCGACGATGGCGAGGATTCCGGCGAAGACTGTTTCGCGTGATGATGCTGTGGTGTTGAAGAATCTCGAATCGGAATTGAAGCGGCTGGTGTTTGGCCAGGACAAGGCGATTGAGCAGGTGGCGTCGGCCATCAAGCTGTCGCGGGCTGGGCTTCGCGAACCGGAAAAGCCGATTGGCAGCTATTTGTTTGCAGGGCCAACGGGCGTTGGCAAAACCGAGGTGGCCAAGCGTTTGTCAGAAGTGCTGGGCGTCAAGTTCCTGCGTTTTGACATGTCCGAATATATGGAGCGCCATTCCGTGTCGCGTTTGATCGGTGCGCCTCCGGGCTATGTGGGTTTTGACCAGGGTGGTTTGCTGACGGACGGGATTGACCAAAGCCCTTACTGCGTGTTGCTTCTGGACGAAATCGAGAAGGCGCATCCTGACCTGTTCAACATTCTGTTGCAGGTGATGGACCATGGCAAGCTGACGGATCACAATGGCAAGTCGGTTGATTTCCGCAATGTGGTGCTGATCATGACCACCAATGCGGGTGCGTCCGAAATGTCGAAACCCGCCATCGGCTTTGGCTCCAACGTGCGTTTTGCCGAAGACAACGAAGCCATCACGCGGATGTTCACACCAGAGTTCCGCAACCGCTTGGATGCCACTGTAAACTTTGCACATTTGCCGCCGGAAGTGGTGCGGAAAGTCGTGGAGAAGTTTATCTTGCAGCTTGAAGCACAGTTGGCGGAACGGCAGATCAATATCGAAATCTCTGCCGAAGCTGCGGACTGGCTGGCCAAGACCGGCTATGACCAGCAGATGGGTGCAAGGCCATTGGCGCGGGTTATCCAGGAGCATGTGAAGAAGCCACTGGCTGAGGAAGTGCTGTTCGGCAAGCTCACCAAGGGCGGCACTGTGCGGATCATGATGAAGGATGACAAACTGGATCTGGCTTATCTGTCCCGTGAGGAAGAGCGGTCGTCACTGCCAAAACCGGTGGAGCGGAAGTCTTTGCCACGGGCGGTGAAGGAGAAGGTTGTGGTGAAGAAAGTAAGGAAGGCCAGAGTGAAGTAGGCGGAGTGTGCGTGCTTCGAGGCTCGCGAAGGCGCTCGCACCTCAGCATGAGGGAGAGGGGGGTAGGCTTTTGACAGGTCTCCCTCTTGCGATGCCTCGAAGCACGCACTGCTCATAGCTGAAGCTTTATCGTGTTAGCCATTGCCGCCAATTCGACGTGGTCAGCCATTTTGCCTGTGTGTGGTTTCAGTGGCATGCCTTCTTTCATCGGCAGAATGTGAAAATGCAGATGGAACACGGTTTGGCCGCCTGCTCCCTCATTAAATTGCCGGATTTGAAACCCTTCGGCATTAGTGGCTTTTACTGCTGCTCTCGCTACTTTTTGGACCGTGGCCATGAGGTGGGCAAAAGTTTTTGGATCAGCGTCGAGCAATCCACGTGAGGGGGATTTTGGTATGACGAGGCAGTGGCCTTCGACTTGCGGCATGACGTCCATGATGGCGAGGCTGTGGTCGTCTTCATAGATTTTGTGGGCCGGGATTTCACCGCGCAGGATTTTGGCGAAGATGTTGTTTGGGTCGTAGGTCATGGGAGGAGTTTAGTTGAGATTGTGGGGCGCGGGAAGGCCCCCATCGCCCTTCGGGCACTTCCCCAACAAGTTGGGGAAGGACTCGCCGCAAGCACCTCCCCCAATTTTTACGGGAGGCATCTGCAACATGTCTTCCCCAACTCGTTGGGGAAGTGCCCGAAGGGCGATGGGGGCCTTCCCCTCACCTTTACTCCAACCTCTGCCCCAGCTTCCCCGCCAGATCCTGCACGAACTGCCAGGCCACGCGGCCTGATCTGGCTCCTCTTGTCACGCTCCATTCGATGGCGGCGGCGTGCAAAGCTTCTTTT
>JAYUVC010000145.1:0-15672 GCA_043754325.1 Hyphomicrobiales bacterium | reverse complement strand
CGATGAATGCACTTATTACAAGGAAGATGCCGGGAAACTGATGGTGGGTGCGTTTGAACCGAAAGCCAAACCCTGGGGCGGCGGCGGGATAGATGATGAACACGCGTTTGTTACGCTTCCTGAAGACATGGATCACTTCGAACCGATCCTCAACAACGCAATCAATCGCGTCCCACTGCTGGAAACAGCGGGCATTCAGCTGTTCTTCAATGGACCTGAAAGTTTCACGCCGGATGTGAAATACTATTTGGGTGAAGCCCCGGAAACAAAAGATCTGTTTGTCGCAACCGGCTTTAATTCCATCGGCATTCAAAGTTCAGGTGGTGCAGGACTGGTGCTGTCACAGTGGATCAAGAACGGCCACCCGCCGATGGATGTGAACGGCATCGACATTCGCCGCATTCACCCGTTCCAGTCAAACAGCAATTATCTGCGGGAGCGTGTGTCTGAATCCCTGGGGCTGCTCTACGCCATGCATTGGCCCTACCGCCAAGCGGAAACCGCACGCAGGGTGCGCCGCTCGGCTATTCATCAGTACACAGATAAACTCGGTGCAGTTTACGGCGAAGTGAATGGCTGGGAGCGGCCAAATTGGTATGTGCGCCCCGGCGTGAAACGCGAGTATGAATATTCATACGGACGCCAAAACTGGTTCCCTTGCGCGCAATACGAAGCCGACAAACTGAAGAACGATGTGGTGTTCTTCGACCAGCATTCATTCGCGAAATATCGCGTCGAAGGTGCCGATGCCTTGAAGGCCCTCAATCACGTCTCTGCGAACAATGTGGATGTTGAAGTGGGCAAGATTGTTTATACCCAGTGGCTGAATGCGAGGGGTGGAATCGAGGCCGATTTGACGGTTACAAGATTAGGCGAACAGTCGTTCCTGGTGGTCACGGGTGCTGTACCACAAACCCGCGATATGGCGTGGCTGAAGCGTAACACCGAAGGCACGAACGTGGTGGCCATTGATGTCACATCGGGTCTGCCAATGGTAGCTGTGATGGGGCCAAAATCCCGCGCACTTCTTGAAAAACTGACGGGTGAAGATTTTTCGAATACCGGTTTTCCATTCGCAACATCACGCGAAGTGGAAATTGGCTTCGCGCGAGTTCGCGCTTCCCGTATCACCTATGTGGGCGAATTGGGTTGGGAACTTTATATTCCAGCCGAGTTCGCAGGCCATGTGATGGAAACTTTGTTGCAAGCAGGCGAAGACTTTGGCCTCGCTCCAGCAGGGATGCATTCCATGAACAACGCCCGCATGGAAAAAGCCTATCGCCATTGGGGCCACGATATAGCCGATGAAGACAATCCCGTTGAAGCGGGTTTGGGCTTTGCTGTGGCCTGGGACAAACCCGGTGGATTCATCGGGCGTGAAGCGCTTTTGCCGTTTCGTGGCAAAAAGGATTTGCCAAAACGCATGGTGTGTCTTGCGTTGAAAGACACGGGCGAAACGGCCCCCATGATGTATCACGAAGAGCCGGTTTATCGCGATGATGTACTGGTAGGCTCAACCACATCTGGCGCCTGGGGGCACCGTGTGGGCAGGTCTTTGGCACTGGCCTATGTGAAATGCGTTGATGGTGTGAGCAAGGATTGGTTGGAGTCTGGAAACTGGGACGTGGAAATTGCCTGGAAGCGCTATGCGGCTGATGTGCAGCTACAAGGTTTCTACGATTCCAAGGGTGAGAAAATTAAATCCTGACGAATCACGTTGAGACATGTTCGGGTCGTTCGTCATATACTCAAAATTGTTCTTTATTCCGAACGAAACCATGCCTATATTTGCAATACCACACCCAAAAGGAGACGCACATGGCTTTGCAACTTGGCGATATCGCACCGGATTTTGAAGCAGATACGACGGAAGGCCGGATCAAGTTTCACGATTTTATCGAGGGCAGCTGGGTGGTGATGGTCTCTCACCCCAAGGACTTCACGCCGGTTTGCACCACGGAACTGGGTGCCATGGCGCTGAAATCCGGTGAATTCCAGAAGCGTGGCGTGAAGCTGATCGGTATTTCGGTCGACAGCGTGGACGATCATTTGCGCTGGAAAAATGACATCAAGGACGTGACGGGTGCCGACGTGCAGTACCCGATGATTGGCGACAGTGAAATGTATGTGGCCAAGCTCTACGGCATGATTCACCCCAACGCCTCAGGCAACGCCAAGGGCCGCACTGCAGCCGACAACGCCACGGTGCGCAATGTTTTCATCATCGGACCAGACAAGCGCATCAAGCTGATCATGACTTACCCGATGAGCACAGGTCGTAATTTTGATGAAATATTGCGCGTGGTGGACTCACTGCAACTGACGGCGACAAAATCTGTGGCGACACCAGCCGATTGGAAAGTTGGCGACAACGCAATTATTCTGGCGTCTATTTCCGATGAAGCAGCGAAGGAAAAATTTCCGCAGGGCTGGAAAACCGTGAAGCCTTATTTGCGGTTGGTGGACGTGAATTAAGAGAAGCAGGGACCTCATCCCCCCTTCGGGGACCTTCTCCAGCAAGAGGGCTGGAGAAGGTGGCGCGAAGCGACGGATGAGGTCCCTTCCTTACTCCCGCGCCACCATCGGGTGAAAATCATAGGTGCCCATCGGCATCTGTTCGTAATCAATCACGGCACCCGTCATCATCGAGGCTGCGGGTGACACCAGATAGGCGCAGGTGCCCGCTACGTCTTCAGGTGAAATCAGGCGGCCAAATGGCACTTCCCGGCCAGCTGTTTCAGCCCAGTTTTCAGGCTGCTTGTGGAACCCGGTTTGCATTGCATGCTCGCCCTCGGTCAACGCCCAACCCAGATTGATGCAGTAGACACGGACACCTTTGCGCTTCAGGGTATTTGCAGCATTTTTTGACAACGCCACCAAGGCTGCTTTTGAGGCTGCATAAACCCCGATTTCCGGCGGCCCGCCATAAGCCAGCATGGATGAGATATTGATGATCACGCCACCCTGCCCGGCCTCGACCATGGCGGCGGCAGCTTTTTGCATCATGAACAGCGGCGCTTTGACATTGACGTCAAACAGGCGGTGGTAGGCGTCAATTGACGTGTCTTCGATGCTGCAACGCTCGGTGTTGCCAGCGGCATTCAACAGCACATCAATGCGACCAAATTTTTCCAGTGCCAGATCAACCGCTTTTTGCGGTGTCGCATCGTCACGTAAATCGGCCATGAGAAACCCAACGGCACCAAATTCCGAAAGCGCTTTTGCCTCTTGTGCAAGGCGCGTGGCATTGCGGTCCACCAACACCACGCCTGCAAAGCCGTCACGCAGAAACTGTTTGGCCGTTGCAGCGCCAATGCCTTGGGCTCCACCGGTAATAATGGCCACGCGAGTCATCTTGTCCCTCCTGTTGGGCGTTCAAGATGATGAAGCAATGTTAAATCGTCAACGGATTTAGTTGGTCAGTGTGATGCGTGTACGACGCGGGCCATATTGCTGCACCAGCGAATAAAGCGCTGCCGCATGTGTGGGATGCAAGCGCACACAGCCGTGTGACGCCGGACGACCCAGACTGCGAATGGCACTGGTGCCGTGAATGGCATATCCACCATGGAAAAACACCGAATTTGGCATGGCGGCATTGTCGTATTTTCTGGAATAATACACCTTGGCTGTGCGCGTGACGCCGAAGGTGCCACGCGGGGTGGAATAGCCTTGCTGCCCGGTTGAAACACGCCAATAACCATAAGGCCAGCCATTCACGTTGACGGACATTGTCTGCGATGAAATATCAACATGGACCTGAACCACCGGCGGCAATCGTGGCGCACGGCGCTGTTTGCCGTGGGCAGCTTCCGCTGGAAACACGGTAAATGCCAATAACATGGCAAAGGCCATCACAGCCTTGAAAAATGTCTTCATGAAAATCACTCCCCAGTACCGCCGCGCCCCCCCACAAATTTTAGCCCTATACGATCTCCGGATTTTTTCAATCCGTCACGGGTTTTCTCACTAAAACATGTCTAATGATTAGCCTTAATCGAACAGGAATTCCCGGCCCACTTTCACGCGCTTCACATCACCGTATCTGATGATATCGGCGGTGGCATAGGTTTCAGAAAGTGTTGCGGGCAGGAAGGAACCCGTGCCCACCATGTCAAGTGGAGCCTTTGCAGCGCCCATGATCTGGCATTTCTGCGCATCAAAACCGGAAGAACCCACAATCATCGCATCCTTGTAACCAGCCTTGTCGAGCGCGCGGCGCACGTGAATGGCAGAGGCCGTAGACACACCCTTTCCGAATAAAATACGGCGCACCTTGTCGACAAGAATATTCGATGGATCCAACTGAAAGGCACGCCCGCCCAGCACCTGTTCCACGATGTTGTATTCACCTGACACATCAAGCCACTCACCCACAGCCTCAACCGATTTCTCGTAGTCAAGGCCTTCGGCAAAACGCCCGCCATGCGTGTCCAGTCTCACGCCGAAGGTTTTGCCTTTTTCATGCAGGCGGGCATCCTCGTAAAACCACTGGGCACAGCGCAGTGAGTCTTTGATCTCCTCACCCGTGTAATCGACCAGCGCGATGAGGGATGATGCTTCAGGTATCGTGCTTTCAAACATTTTCATGGCCGCCAGCACATCGCCATTGGCGTAACCCACCAGCGCATGTGGCATGGTGCCCATGCCACCCTTGGCACCAAACAGCGGTGCGGTTAAATCCTGCGAGGACCCGACAAAACCTTTCACGCCACGGTTTTTATGGCGTGCCGCGCGGCTGCCCACCATGGCCCCATAGGACGCAAGGATATTCATCTCGGCCCCGGACCCATGCCGTGCATGCATGTCCATGAAGGCCGACCCCGGCATGGCCAGACACATTTCGTAAGCGTTGTTGGCAGAGACGCAAGGGAAACCGATTTTCTGCAGCAGCAGTGTTTCCACTTCCGACAAGGCTCTCATCGAACCTGTGATTTCCATCAGCTTGCGTTCAGACGGAACAACCTCGCCTTCTTCGACAAAGCGCGTGATTTTCACGCCCGGCACCAGGGCACGCGCCATGCGAATGGCGGGCTCGAGGGCGGCCACCACGCGGCGGCGCATGAACACGGCGAAGGTCACTTCGGTGTCGCCATAAGCCGCAACAATGCGCGAGGTGTTGGTGAAGTATTTATCCGTCTGCGCACCCAAAGGCCCCGCCGCATGCACAAGGGCAATCAGCGTATCGAGAATGGATTCGTGGGCGGGCAGCAGTTTGGCGTTGGCTTTATCCATGATGGTGACGTTTCAGCCGAAATTATCGCTGACGTCAAATGCGATGCTGAACCTGTTTTCCATGCACTGCGTCAACGGCAACCAAACAGAACTGGTTGGCCCCCACCTTTGCCAAAGCGCACGGCACCCACACGGCAAATCCGGCCATCATTGCTCTTGCACATCACGCCGCGCTGCAATGCAGCTGTCGAGTCGCAACGTAAACCAACGGTGACGACTGGCTTCCGGGGAGGAGCTGCAACGCGCGGCTTTGCGATGATTACAATCTTGCGCTTCGGCTTGGGCGGCAGAGCCTCAAAGACGCGCGCAGCTTTTTTAACGACGAGCTTTTTGGGCTTTGCGGTTTTCACTTTGGCGGACGGTTGTTCCACGATGACTTTGGGTTTCATGGCGGGCACAAACGGTGTTTCGATTTCCGGTGTTACCACTTCAGGCTTGGCTGCGGGAAGTCGCTTCAACTTTTCCTTCGCCAAAGCACCCCACACTGTATCGCCAAATCTGTCGACCACCACACGCAACAAATCTGCATCATCGCCGGCCGCCTGATAGGCCTCTTGTGCCGTGTCGAGTTGAAAGACTTTGGGTGCTTCAGTTGCAGGCGGCGTTGCCACCGCAACAGCGGGCACAAAATAGAAATCCCCTGTAATGGCCGAACTGTCAAACGGCAACTGTGCACCATTGGTTTCCGTTTCGACTTTCGCACGCGTCATTTTGAACACAGCCTCGAGGGTCAAACCCGGCTGCCGCATGCTTTCCGCAAGCGCCAAAGTGAAAGGACTGTTGCCGCCATCACCATCGACAGCAACTGCACCGGGAGCCGTTGCATAGGCCACATAGGTGCCGCGCGGGGCTTTCACAGGGGCCAGGCCGCCAGTGCTGACAGAACGCAAAGACCGGAACGGATTGTTGCGGCAGGCATCGAGAATGATGATGTTCATCGGCACATTGGAATTTTCGGTGAGCGACAAAAACGAATTGACGGACACGTTCTGAATGTCGGCCTCATCGCTGTTTTGCAAATCTGCATCAACCGGCACCAGATAGTTCACGCCACCAATTTCAATGCCGTGGCCCGCATAGTAAAACATGCTGGCATCAGCACCCTCTTTCAACTTGCGGCCAAATTCAAGCATGGCTGTTTTCATGCCGCGCTGGTCAAGATCATTGTGGCGGATCACCTCAAAGCCAACGTCTTTCAGAGTGCGTTCCATCAGGTCGGCATCATTCACCGGGTTTTTGAGATCGATGACATTGGCATAACTGCTGTTGCCAATCACCAGCGCCACGCGTTTGGCGGCGGCGGGCAGAACAAGACTGAGCAAAACCAGAAAGGCTGCGGCCATTGTTTTCATGATGATCCTCCTCGGCAGAACATGCGGACGTTTTCGGTCATGTGATCTGAACCTCAAATGAATGGCCCCTGTTCTTAGCACAGAATTCTGCTAGGGTAGTGTGATGCATCGCACTTTGGCCCGCACCGCCATCCTGCTGCTGGCGCTTTCCGCCGGACTGGCTGGTGCTGTGGCAGGACCATCGCAAGCCGAACTCGACACACTCTTTGCCAAACTGCGCGATCCCGCCTCGGGAGCGAAAGTTCTCAGCATCGAACCGCAGATCTGGGACGCCTGGATGCACAGCGGAACCGACGCTGAAAATGAACAGCTGGCCAAGGCCACGCAAAGCATGAACCTGGGTGCCTTTGCACTTGCTGAAAAACAATTTACCGCCATGCTGGTAACCTCACCCGACTACGCAGAAGTCTGGAACAAGCGCGCCACCTTGTATTTTCTGATGGGCCGCATGGATGATTCACTGAACGACGTTGCCAAAACCCTGGACCTGGAGCCCCGGCACTTCGGGGCCTTGTCGGGGCGCGGCATGATTTTTCAGAGGTTGGGAAAAAATGCCGAAGCACTGGCGGCGTTCAAGGAAGCACTGACGATGAACCCCAATATGGTGGGGGCAAAACTTGCAGTACAGCAACTGGAAAAGCTGCTGCCGGAACTTTAAAAAGCGTGCGTAGACAGCGCCTTGTTAAAACTCAATTGAAACGCGTATTTTCAGTTGACACACCAAATAAGACATATTGAATTGTGTTAATGTTGTCATTGATGTGGGCGCTCCATCGCTGCCCTCGACGAGACGACCAAAAAGCCCGTTTTCACATTCACATTGCTCATCAACAAAGACAAATCGGCACCAGCTGCCATTGCAATGCTGCCCTTGGGCGTGGCACTGGCACCTGGCGTAAAACTTGTCGTTGGCGAAGCACAGACAGCCTTGGCGTTCAAAGTTTGCGTACCCGATGGATGCCAAGCCTACGCCGACCTCAGCCCCGACGAGCGGCTGAAAATCACCGCGGCGAAAACCCTGCAAGTCCGCTTTTTCCCGCTTGCATCGGACAAGCCTGTTTCCAGTGAGCTCGACATGTCAGGCCTAGCCGAGCAGCTCTCCGGACTTTGAGCATCGCGCGTTAATTGTCAGGCAGTTGGGGACTGCTTGCTCTTGTCTGCAAGCTGTCCCCGACTTTTACTTCAGGGACAGTTTGCGATAGAGCAAACAGTCCCTTTTCCACGTTTAAGCCAACTTCAATTTCCGGAAGCACACTTCACCCTTCTATTGGCACAGCGTGTGATTTCCCTTTCTCCCCCGGACTGCCAGGTCTAAATGCAAGTGCGATGCATGAGCCTCGTTTGCACCCGGGCCCAATACTGTCGTGAAATACAAACACGCCGTTGCCCGCAATGTGGCGAGCACTGGTTGATATTTCGCCCCGATGGTCGTTGCATCCTTGATGTCAATGGTTTCGCCATCAGCGAGTTTAAGACGTTCAATGTCCACAGCATTGCCAAAAGCGTGCTCGCTCATTTTTCCACTGCTGTCACCATTGCGACCACGACATTGAAAACCCGGACCCGTGCCAAGCGCTGCGATTTTTGTCCCCGTCGCTCTTTTCACAACAGGGTCAGCTTCTTGCCTGATCCAACCGGCGAACTTCAACGCAAATCCACAGGTCAAGGTAGGCTGGTCCGGCAACTTCAAAACGTCGCCGGCAATGGTCATCGAACGCAATTTTACGGCATCCCGCACAGAACAGGCACCCGTGCCAACACTCGTGGATAAGCGGGAAAATTCCACGCCAAGCTGCGCGAGGTTGTCATGACAGGCTTCACCCTGTGGTGTACCTTCAGGCATGGCATGAACAGGTGGAAGAACAGGCTGAGGCGGGGGAACAACAGGCGCTGGCAAAATCACAACCTTGACTTCCGGCATTTTGGGCGGAGGATTTTCCGGCAGAACAATGACTGGAGCCGGTATCGCAATTTTATCCTTGGAAGTTTTCGCCGGCTTCAAAACCGGAAGTGGAACTCTGTCATTTTGCTCAGGCACGGGTTTCACCACCGCCGCTTTCACAGGTTTCGATTTTACAGGTTTGGCTTTGCGCACCTCTGATTTTTCAACGGCAACAGCTTTTCCAATCTTCGCTGGCTTCCTTTTTTGACGGGTGCTGCGTTTGCAAGTGGCAAGCGACAGGGACTTGCACAACTGGCGATCCATTTTCGCAAACATGTTCTTTAATTCAGTTGAAGGCGAAGCGGCTTGGGCAGATAAATCAATCACAAAAAGCGCTGCATAACCCAACAACACTGTAGCCAACTTACGTGCAAAACCCATTTGCAATCCCCGCTGCCATTTCATGTTTTATTTCAGTACAACGACTTCAAACCATCAACAAATGTCACCACCACACCCGGCTTCACAAGTTTGGCAAGCTCGGCTGCGTCCCAATTGGTCAGCCTGACACATCCGTGTGATGACGTCTTCTATATCTGCGCAGGGTCCGGCGTGCCATGTATGCCGTAGGTCGGAAATTCCGCAACCGTTCTGACTTCATGCGTGCCAACAGGAGACGGCGTGGCGTCACTTCCAATGGTTGCCGGATAGACAATTTCCGGCTTGCCACTGTCCAACTGAAACAGATTGTGCCGCTCACGCTGTCATTACCGCACTTGTTGCGGTAATCCATCGTGGTGCGGGCGTGATTTATCCGGATAACTCCACTCCTGTTGAACCATGGATTACCGCAACAAGTCCGGTAATGACAACTTTTGTAAGTTCGCCAATCAAAGAACCGCAACCCATTTCCTTAACCGGAACAAGTCCGGCAATGACAATTTTGGCGAATTTCATTCAACCCTTCACAGCCGCTAGAAACGCATTCGCTCCCGTGCGCATCATATCCGTATCCGTCGGTCCCGCAAGAAACGTAAACCCGATCTCGGCATAGGCCTTCACACCGTCCACTGTTCCGGCAAACGCCGCCGCGATCAAGCCGTTCGTCTTGCACGCCGCAACGACTTTTTTCATGGCCGCCAAAGTTGCGTCCCCAAGGCGATCAATCTTGGCCCCGTTGCTGAGCGCAATCGACAAATCACTTGGCCCCACAAACAAACCGTCCAACCCAGGTACAGCCGCAATGGCGTCGACATTGTCGAGCGCTTCTTGCGTCTCGATCATGGCGAGAACCAGTGTCTCGTGATTGGCTTGTTTCAGATATTCCCCCGCCGTCACCCCTGCTGATTGCAGCATGGTGTAGCCACCCCAAGACCGCTGCCCCATGGGTGGATATTTGGCAGCTTTCACCAGCGCCTGCACTTGCGCCACTGTATTGGTCATCGGCGCAATCACACAAGCCGCACCCATATCCAGTGCCGAATTCACAATGCCCGGATCATTCCAGCGCACCCGCAGAATTGCAGGTTTGCCAACAGCGTTAATGGCGGCCACCTGTTTGGCGGCTTCACCCATGTCGATGGTGGAGTGTTGCAAGTCGATGGCCACAGCATCAAATGCCAACCGCGCAATCTGCCCGGCCAGTTCAGCACCCGGCGTGCCAAGCCACGGAAAAACCAGCAGCTCACCCGTGGCGAGCCGCTTCCTCAGACCAAACGCTGCACCAGACATTATTGGGCCCCCACTTACTGAGACTTGATCTGGGCGATGGCTTCAGCCATCAATTCATCCATGGTGCGGCGAACCTGGTGTTCCGACTGGTCCACGTTCTTTGCCTTGAAATCTCCCATCACCTTGCGCACCACGTCATCATCACCTGCTTCTTCAAAGTCTGACGCTACCACCTCTTTGGCATATTGAATGGCGTCGTCGCCCGTGATTCCCATCTTTTCAGCAGCCCAGACGCCCAAAAGCTTGTTGCGGCGGGCGGTGGCCTTGAATTGCAGCTCTTCGTCGTGGGCATGCTTCTTTTCAAAGCCGTCCTTGCGTGCGTCAAATGTCGTCATGGTAAATCTCCCGCCAAATCAGATTATTGCTGTTGGGACTCAATTAGCCATGCACGGGGACCAAATCAACCCGCGCCAAACAGATTGTGCATCGCAACAACTTCCGCTAGGGAACAGCCTTGGTTTTCAACAGCACACACAATTTTCAAAACAACAGGCCCCGGCGTGTTATGGGGACCAGAGGTACAGCGTCCATTGAGGATTCTACACATGAGCAACAAGCGCACCCGCATCTATGAGGGCAAGGCCAAGATCCTGTATGAGGGTCCGGAGCCCGGCACCGTGGTGGTGCATTTCAAAGATGATGCAACAGCGGGCAACGGCGAAAAAAAAGCCGTGATTGAAGGCAAGGGTGTGCTGAACCAGCGCATCTCGGAATATCTGTTCCAGCGCATCAATGAGCTGGGCCTGCCCACGCATTTCATCCGTTCACTCAACATGCGTGAACAGCTGGTGCGCGAAGTCGAGATTATTCCGCTCGAAGTTGTGGTGCGCAATGTGGCAGCGGGTTCGATTTCGAAACGTCTGGGCATTGAGGAAGGCACCCCCCTGCCCCGCTCCATCATTGAGCTTTACTACAAGAACGACAAATTGAACGACCCCATGGTGACGGAAGAACACGTCACCGCATTCGGCTGGGCCAGCCCCCAGGAAATGGACGACATCGTGCACATGTCGATCCGTATCAATGACTTTTTGTCAGGCCTGTTTTTGGGCATTGGCATCAAACTGGTCGATTTCAAACTGGAATTCGGCCGCTTCTATGAAAACGACATGATGCGCATTGTGCTGGCCGACGAATTAAGCCCGGATAATTGCAGGCTTTGGGACGTGACCACGAAAGACAAGATGGACAAGGACCGCTTCCGCAGAGATATGGGCGGGCTGGTCGAAGCCTATCACGAGGTGGCGCGGCGACTTGGGATCATTCAACCAAATGAAACCCCGGAACGGTCAAAGCCCAAGCTGGTGAAAACGGATTAAGAAGGGACCTCATCCGCCCTTCGGGCACCTTCTCCAACAAGAGGGTTGGAGAAGGGACAGTTGCACTCCCTTCTCCACGCCCCCTCGCGTGGAGAAGGTGGCGCGAAGCGACGGATGAGGTCCCTTCACCACACATCAAGGACTAACCCATGAAAGTACGCATAAAAGTCACCCTCAAATCCGGCGTACTGGACCCGCAGGGCAAAGCCATTGAAGGAGCCCTCGCATCCCTCGGCTTCGACGGCGTCAACGGCGTGCGCCAGGGCAAGTATTTCGAAATTGAACTGGCGGAAACCGACAAGGCAAAAGCCGAAGCCCAGGTAAAAGCCATGTGCGAAAAACTGATCGCCAATACGGTGATTGAGAATTATGCGATTGAGTTGGGATGATGTTTAGCTCGACTTCCGCATTGTTCGATTGGCTCGAACCCATTTCCAAGCGAGTATCAGCAATATGATCACATTGATACTCAAAGTGATTTTGAAAAACAGCAAATAGCTCTCGTATGGCGGTGGTTCACTGGCAAATTGAGCTTTTTCATTGCTACGCTGTTTTGCAAGCCGAATTTGAACGGTTTGCCCGACACGGTATCGATTCCCAAGATTGCTGCTCGTCTCAAGCTGGGTGTCAAAAAGTGGTAGGGACAGCGAACGCAGTTTAAGTCGAAGCAAAGTCGGCTTGATATATGTGAATCTCAGATTTTTAAGGCGCTCAGCTTGTTGTACATCGTCACAAGGAGCGTAATGACGTACGCTGTTCTTGTTTTGCTCAGCTGGTTTATCGTTGTCGAACCTACACGTCAGTAACTCGCTTGTTACAGTCATCGGCACCACATAGGAAATTGAATACTGGTAGCGCGACCCTGCTGTCGCAAGCCCAAAGAAGACCAAAAAGAAAAAGCTGTAAATGGCGAAGGCCGGAAGGTAAAACGGCATTATGTTAGCATATCTCGGCCACCTGTATTCTTGCATCAACGCAACTTTCACTGTGTTTTGCCGCCCTTCAACCCTTGACTCCCGGCAATGGCCATTGCGATACCGCAGCATACCAACCTACTTCTAACACTTCCTCAAAGGCCACCGACATGAAATCCGCCGTCATCCTTTTCCCCGGCATCAACCGTGAAACCGACATGGCGCGTGCGCTGCATGCGGCGACTGGCGTGAAGCCGCATATCGTCTGGCACACTGACACCACGCTTCCTGACGTCGATCTCGTTGTCGTTCCCGGCGGGTTTTCCTATGGCGATTATCTCCGCTGCGGGGCCATTGCGGCACGTTCGCCCATCATGTCAGATATCCGTTCCAAAGCGTTGAAAGGCTTGAAGGTTATTGGTGTGTGCAATGGTTTTCAAATCATCACCGAGGCAGGGCTGTTGCCGGGCGTTCTGATGCGCAATGCGCAACTTCGTTTCGTCTGCAAGGAAGTGAAACTGAAAGTCGAAAACAACCAGACCTTCTTTACCAACAAGATGACACAAGGCCAGATCGTTCACTGTCCCGTGGCTCACGGCGAAGGCAATTATATTTGCGATGCCGACACCTTGAAACGCCTCGAGGGTGAGGGCCGCGTGGTGTTCCGCTATGCCGAAGGGTCGAACCCCAATGGTGCGACGAATGACATTGCGGGCATTGTGAATGAGGCGGGCAACGTTATCGGCATGATGCCGCATCCGGAAAACATGGTGGAAGCCCTGCACGGCAGAACCGATTGCAAACCCTTGTTCGAAAGTTTGCTGGCGGCGTGAGGCTCATCGGTTTCTGCGATGAGGACAATGCATTTCCCGGACCGCATATTGAATTTGAGATTCCCTTGGGCTGCCGCTAAACGGGCGGCATGACACAGCATGCCGAACCCAAAATCACCCCGGAACTCGTCGCCCAACATGGTTTGAAGCCTGATGAATATGAGCGCTTCGGTGGACTGTTAGGCCGCGAACCGACTTACACTGAACTCGGCATCTGTTCGGCCATGTGGAATGAGCACTGTTCCTATAAGTCATCCAAGAAGTGGCTGAAGCAGCTGCCCACCAAAGGCCCGCGCGTCATTCAGGGACCGGGCGAAAACGCCGGCGTTATCGACATTGATGATGGTCAGGCGATCGTCTTCAAAATGGAATCGCACAATCACCCTTCTTTCATCGAACCCTATCAAGGCTCGGCCACGGGTGTGGGCGGAATCCTGCGCGATGTGTTCACCATGGGGGCGCGGCCAATAGCAGCGCTGAATGCACTGCGCTTTGGCGAACCGTCGCATCCGAAAACCCGTCATCTTGTGTCCGGCGTGGTTGCTGGCGTGGGCGGTTATGGCAACAGCTTCGGTGTGCCCACCTTGGGCGGCGAGGTGAACTTTCACCGACGCTACAACGGCAACATCCTCGTCAACGCCATGGCGGTGGGCCTCGCCGATGCCGACAAGATTTTTTATTCCAAGGCCAAGGGCGTTGGCCTGCCCGTTGTCTATCTAGGAGCTAAGACCGGCCGCGACGGCATCCACGGCGCCACCATGGCGAGCGCCGAATTTGACGACAAGGCGGACGAGAAACGCCCGACGGTGCAGGTGGGTGACCCCTTCACTGAAAAATGCCTGCTCGAAGCCTGCCTGGAACTGATGGCCACAGGTGCCGTCATCGCCATTCAGGACATGGGCGCTGCCGGCCTCACATCATCGTCAGTGGAAATGGGGGCCAAGGGCGATCTCGGCATTGAACTCAATCTCGATCACGTGCCCTGCCGTGAAGAAGGTATGTCCGCCTACGAGATGATGCTGTCCGAATCCCAGGAGCGCATGTTGATGATTCTGAGGCCGGAGATGGAGCATGCGTCCCACGCCATTTTCAAGAAATGGGGACTGGATTTCGCAATCATCGGAAAAACCACCGACACGCTGCGCTTCATCATCAAGCATCAGGGTGAAGTGAAAGCTGATCTGCCGATCAAGCAAATGGGTGACGAAGCACCTGAATATGACCGGCCATGGGTCGAGCCAAAAAAGCTCAGTGTACTGAATGATGTGCCAGCCCCCGCTGACCTGAAAGCCGCGATCCTCAAAATCACAGGCTCACCCGACATGTGCTCCCGCCGTTGGGTGTGGGAACAATATGACTCGCTGATCCAGTCCAACTCCGCCCAAATTCCCGGCGGTGACGCAGGCGTGGTGCGCATCAACGACAAGAAGGCAATCGCCGTGTCATCTGACGTTACCCCCCGCTACGTCGAAGCCGATCCTTACGAAGGCGGGAAGCAGGCCGTGGCGGAATGCTGGCGAAACCTGACGGCAGTTGGCGCATCACCCATCGCCATTACCGACAATCTGAATTTCGGAAATCCGGAGCGCCCGGAAATAATGGGCCAGTTTGTGTTTGCATTGAAAGGCATCGGCGAAGCCTGCACGGTGCTGGACTTCCCCATCGTCTCCGGCAACGTGTCACTTTATAATGAAACCAACGGCCAAGCGATCTTGCCAACCCCCACCATCGGCGGTGTGGGATTGATGGCCGACTGGTCGAAAATGGCGACGGTCAAGTTCAAGGCGCAAGGCGATGCGATTTTGCTGGTAGGGGCCAAAGGCTCACATCTCGGCCAGTCTATCTATTTGCGCGAAGTGCTGGGCCGCGAAGAGGGCGCTCCCCCACCAGTCGATTTGGGGTTGGAAAAGCGAAATGGCGACTTCGTGCGGAACTTGATCAATAACGGGCAAGTCACTGCTGTACATGACATTTCTGACGGCGGGTTGGCGTCTGCTGTCATCGAAATGGCACTGCCCGGAGAACTGGGTGCGGAGTTGATGGTGAACGATCACCGCGAACTATTCGGCGAAGACCAAGCCCGGTATGTGCTGACCTGTCCACCCAAAGAAGTGGCCAAGATCATCACGCAAGCCCACGTCAAAGGTGTTAATATTGTGCGTGTAGGTAATGTGTCAGGGTTGAAGGAAGTGAACTTCGGCGGAACTGTGGTGTCACTGGCGGAATTGAGTGCCGCACATGAGGGCTGGTTTCCGGAATTTATGGCGGGGTGAGTCGTCCCTCATCCGTCTCGCTGCGCTCGCCACCTTCTCCCGCAAGCGGGAGAAGTGGATACTACTTCACCTCTCCCGCTTGCGGGAGAGGACGATTTGCGCAATGCGCAAATCAGGTGAGGGACGAGTAAAT
>JAYUVC010000144.1:0-11009 GCA_043754325.1 Hyphomicrobiales bacterium | reverse complement strand
GTTGGAAAACAGCAGCTTTTCAATCTCGTTGCCGTCACGCCCAAGGCCATTCACCCTTCTGAACACTTTGCCAAAGCAACGCCACGACTCAAAAATATTCTCGAACTGGCGAACACTTTGTTCACGCCATGGCCGGCACTTTATGCGCCGCAACTTTCGACCTGGACCAAAGGCAGCCTGTTGTTGCTGGGCGATGCAGCCCACGGAACTTTGCCCTATCTGGCACAGGGTGCGGCCATGGCGTTGGAGGATGCAGCATGCCTTGCATCAGTATTGCCGACAACCCAAAGCTTTCGCCATGCCTTCGCAGAAACCGCGCAGCGCCGAATGTCGAGAACCCAGCAGCTGCACCGCGAGACCTTGCAAGCGGGACAGCTTTATCATTTGGGTCGAACCCTTGCTCATGCGCGAAACGCAGCCTTTCAAATCACACCACCAGAGCTCATCGCTCGGCGACTTGAGTGGCTTTACAAGGGTTAGAACATAGGGCCGTCCGTTAACCACAACCCAACCGTCATTCCAAACGCCCGCACTTTCGCGGGCAATAGGAATGACGACAGTTGAGTGCGGTCATCGTGATTCCAATTGATTACCTGATGTTCTAACGGTCGCCATTGCTGACGACCGTTTATAGGATATCAATTAATCCTTGCTGTGCGTTGGTGGTGAAGGTGGTGGCGTTGGTGTTCTCTCTGGCTGTGCTTCAGCGGACGAACTGCCACCATGCGAGTCTTCATTGGGGATGACGACATAACAACGCTTTGGCTTGTTCACAATCGAGGCGGTGGCACCATATGTGGTCTTCTTGCCGCCGCCCACACATTTTACAACGCTGCCGCAACTGCCTGTACCGCTGCTGATCCAGTATGGCTTGCTTTCTGTACGTAGTATACGCTGGCAACAATCCATCACCTTTTGCCGGCTGTCATAGCGGCAGTTCATCAGTTTCGATGTTGTGCTGGCCTTTGCGTCGCCAACGAGCAGTGGCAGAGCCAAAAATGCGCCCGTGAGCGCCAGCGCCGTTAACGTCAATCCGGATTGGATCCTGGTCATGATATTCTCCATTCAGTTGGCGCAGATGCGCGTTCAGTGGAGGCACTATCGCTGATCCACCATGCAGTGGCGCTGAATGCGATGTTCATCCGCCATTCACGAAAACGTCATTTCTGATTTTGATTTACCCATGGTTCCGCCTTATCAATCCGGTAATGATTGCAACTCGTAACCAGTGTCTGTCACCAAGGAATTTTGATATGATCGCCAACAAACTGAACGCTTCATTTCTGGCATTGGGCTTCACGCTGTGCACCGCAACAGCATCATTTGCCATTGGTGCTACAACACCAAAAGACACGACGACGGCAAAACCCAATGCACCCGTTAAAAAATCCGCAAAAAAATCCAACTGCAAACGTGGTGAAACAGTAAAGCGCGTCAAGCATGCGGGAAAATACAAATATATCTGCGTCAAACTGAAAGCAGACGTGCTGCCAGATGCCGCGCTTTACCAACAGGCGAGACTGCTTGCCGACGAAGGTGAATATGAATGGGCCCTCGATCATCTCCGCCTCATCCACAATCAGCAGGATGCCGAAGTGTTGAACTACACCGGTTACGCCAACCGCAAGGCAGGCCGCCTCGAAACCGGCATTGGCTATTATCACCAGGCGCTGGCTCTGAACGCGAACTACGTTCAAGCCCGTGAATATCTTGGCGAAGCTTATGTGTTGGCGGGGTTCAACAATCTGGCGCAAGAGCAACTTCAGGAAATCGCAAATCGTGGCGGCACGTCGACTGAGGCTTACCTTGCACTCGACAAGTTCATCCGTGAAGCCCGCACAAATTAGCCACTTGCCTTCGCGGCGATTGAAGCTTTAAGAACTGTGGCGCGGGGGCGCTGTGGAGAATACAGATGTTGATGACGAGACACTTTGTTTTTGGCTTGGCGCTATCCGCCTGCTTTAATTCTGTACCAGCTTTCGCCGCGGGCGACACACCCGCACCTGCGGCAGAAATTGCGGCAACCGCACTGTCCGCCAAAGCCCTTGGCTGCAAACGCGGCGAAGCTGCAAAATGGTCCGGCGAAGGTGACGCCCGCAAACAAGCCTGCACTACACTCGCCGCTGGCGCTTTGGGCGATGACGAACTTTACGAACAGGGCAAACTTCTCGCCACCGAAAACGAATATGACTGGGCGCTGGAAGTGCTGGCCCGCATTGCCAAACAGGACGACGCCAAGGTTCTGAATTATATCGGCTATAGCAACCGAAAAGCCGGTCGTCTGGAAACCGGCATCGAAGCCTACAAAAAAGCCTTGGCACTCGACCCTGACTATGTGCAGGCCCGTGAATATCTGGGTGAGGCCTATATTCTTGCGGGGAAAAAAGATCTGGCCATGGCTGAACTGGCCGAAATCAAAACCCGCAAAGGCGCGGACTGCCCGGAATACGCTGCACTCGAAAAGGCGATTGCAGCGAATTAAATTGGTTTCATCATGCTGTGATCAATGGCTGGGGCGGGAGGGATCGAACCTCCGAATGCCGGAATCAAAATCCGGTGCCTTACCGCTTGGCGACGCCCCAGTAGGTGTGCGGCTCTATAGCTGGTGATTCCTGGCTTCGCAACGGCCTTCCGCATGGTTCTCCAGACTGCGACAGTTTCGTTGGTTTTCGTCTCCGGATTTACCATACCTTAACAGGTCAGCTGTATTTCTCACCCTTAATTGAGGTGGAAGGAACGCACACGATGAATAGACGTGACATGGCTTGGGGTGGCGCAGTGGTCGCACTTGCAGCGGCAGCCGGATCAATTGGCAGCACTGGTGCTTTGGCCGACAATACGGGTGATGTTTTGTCCGCAATTGAAGAATTCCGCAAAGCCATGGTGGACGGCAACGGTGCCCGCCTTTTGGAAATGTCCGATGATGACATGTCATTTGGCCACGCCAATGGTGTTGTGCAAACAAAAGTCGAATTTGTAAAAACCGTGGTCGACAAAGGCGAAGTTTTCCACAGCATCAAACTTTATGATCACAGCATTCGCGTCGCCGGTGATCTGGCGATTGCGCGCCACACCTTCGATGCTTTTGTTCTTTTTCAGGGCAAAGACCAGAATTTCCTGTTGAGCATCGTGCAGACGTGGAAGAAATCTGATGGGCGCTGGCGCCTGTTTGTGCGGCAGTCCTTCAAGCCCTTGACGGCCTGACACTTCGCTTTACCCGACGATATTCAAATCCGGTTGCCGCAAGGCGACCGGATTTTACTGTGTGGCAGCGACCCGCACCTTGCCCACGCGAATGTTGATTTTTTCGAGTGACACCATGGCAGCACCGCCTCTCCTGTTGTTGGTCACAAACGCGATTGCCGATACAGGGAAATAGTCCGGAAGTTTGCCTTCGGGCATGACGGCATTCAAGGTGATCTTGAATTTTCCGGCCTGCACGTCATCCGTTGGCCAAGCGGTGGTGTGGTTCTTTCCGCCGATATTGATATCGAGGCGCACCGTGGTGTCAGTGGTTTTGACGATATGGCCATTCAATTCAATCAGCATGTAGGGCGCAGTCACATATCCAGGCTCCGAAACAACCAGATTGCCTTCTACACCCGCAGAGTCCTCTTTTTTACCGCCGTCCACATTGGCCACCAAGGGATCAAGCACCCAAGACATGTCGATCTCCTGACCTGTCACTGGTTCGGCAATCTCCGGACTTGCAATTGCCGGGTTCTGAACAGGCTTTGTCAGCTTCGGTTTTGGCCTGTTTTGAACCATGGGGGTTTTCAGGATTTTGACGGTACGGGATTTGGCGTAGACACCCGCAGACGGCAAATCTGCTGCTTTGCCGACGGATGCAAAGACAATAAAACTCAAAACTGCAAGCAAAACCTGCCGAATCATTCACAAACCTCAATTGGTTAAGGATTGGTAAATGACGAACGGCAGGGATACAACAAAAGCTGGCGTTATTTATTCAGATTGTGCACAACTGCAACACCCCGCTTCCTCCCTTGTAACAAAGCTGTCGCTTCCGCGTTAGAACTGCACTTCAAATTAACTTAATTTGTCCGTCATTCCCGCGAACGCGGGAATCCAGACTTTCAACAGGGTCGCTCGCAGAAAGTCTGGATTCCCACTTTCGTGGGAATGACGCGGTTATGTTGTGTGATCCAGTTGAACACTCGCCGCTCCGAAGTCCCCCTTGCCCATTGGAGCCATCTGCAATCGCACCGCAGAGATGCGCAGCTTTTGATGATGTTCGGGATATTTTTTCTGGATTCGATCTTTCATGTCCCCAAAAAATCACGATTCATAAACCAATGGCTACAAAAATCTTGTTGCAGCACAAGACAGCACGCTTCCGTTGCGCCGCGCCAACTTCATTTTAACGAGTGCAAATATATAACATGGTCCAGAACCGAAGAAACGTTCCTGTTGACCGCTGAAGTGGACAGCTTGGACCCTCAATTGATGATGCAGACAGGCTGAGACTTATGAACCGCTTTACAAAAACAATCCCCGCTGCCCTCTTTATGATCCCAGCTGCCGTTTCCGCTGCCGAAACCTGGGACATGCCCACGGCCTATCCCGCACTCAACTTCCAGACTGTGAACGCACAGGAATTCAGCGCCTGCGTTGCGACGGAAACGAAAGACGGGATCACCATCATTCTTCATCCCAATGGGGCCCTGTTCAAGGGCAGTGACATCAAGCGCGCCGTGCAAACGGGCCAGACTCAAATTGGCGAACGCCTGCTGTCATCACATGAAAATGAAAATCCCATGTTCGGCACAGACTCGATACCGTTTGTTGCAACCTCGTATGATGACTCAGTCAAGCTTTTTGCCGCGGCACGGCCAGAACTTGAAAGAGTGCTGGATGAACAAGGTCTAAAACTGTTGTATTCGGTCCCTTGGCCGCCACAGGGCCTGTATTTCAACAAGGATGTGAACAGTGTTGCCGATATGGCAGGCGTCAAAGTGCGCTCCTATAACAAGGCCACGGCCCGCCTGGCCGAATTGACCGGCATGGCACCCATTTCAATTGAAGCTGCCGAGATCAGCCAGGCCATGTCGGCAGGCGTGATTTCGTCACTCATCACATCCGCGGTCACGGGTCAGGACAGCAAGGTCTGGGAACAGCTCAATCACTTCTATGAAGTCAAAGCCTGGATGCCGCGCAACACGGTGATTTTGAACAAGGGCATTTGGGAGGCCTTGAGCAAAGACAAACAGGCTGCCGTTCTTGCATGCGCCACCAAAGCCGAAGCTGCCGGATTGGAAAAGTCCAAACTTGCGAATGACAAAGCCTTGGCAACGCTGAAAAGCTACGGCATGAAAGTGTTGCCGCCATCACCCGCATTGGCCGCTGAACTGGACAAGATCGGCAAGCTGATGTCCTCCGAATGGGCAACCAAAGCCGGAGATGCAGGCAGTACCATTATCAAGAGCATGGCCAAATAGACTGGCGCTGAACTCAAAGCGGCGCCGAGACATTCATGATGACCATCACCGCAGATGCTGCACCCGCCAAGCCACATCAGTTCGAGAGATTATGGGCCGGACTGGATCGCATCTATCTCTGTTGCGGCTATCTCGCGGCATTCTTCCTGGTCTGCATTTTCCTCACCACGATTCTGCAGGTTGGCAGCCGGTGGATCGGCATAAACATCCGTGGTCTGACGGATTTTGCCGGGTACTTCATGGCGGCTTCAGCCTTTCTGGCTTTTCCCCACACCTTCAATCGCGGTGCCCACATCCGCATCGAATTGTTCATGTCGATGATGGGCCGCTTTCGTTTCGTTGCGGAATTGCTTTCGTTTTCCGCCGCTTCGGCCATTGCCGTATGGCTCGCATATTTCGCGTGGTCGATGGTGTATTGGTCATGGACGCTCAATGATATCAGCCAAGGGCTTGATGCGACACCCATCTGGATTCCGCAATTGTCGATGGCCATCGGCCTGTCGATTTTGGCGCTCTGCGTCATCGACCACGGCCTGCGGTTTTTGATTTCAGGTGAGCACCAATTGCCAGCATCACCAGACGCGCTTTAGGTGAGCACCGTTCATGCAACAATTTGAACTGCTCATCACTCTTCTGGCACTGTTGGCGCTGTTGCTGTCATCGGGAACCTGGGTTGGATTTACCCTGATTGCCGTTGCGGCCGTTGCCATTGAGTTCTTTGCAACGCGTTCAGCCGGTGCGCCCATCGCGACGACCATCTGGTCTTCATCCTCATCATGGATGTTGTCATCACTGCCCATGTTTGTATGGATGGGTGACATCCTGTTCCGCACGCGTTTGTCGGAAGACCTGTTTCGCGGCCTTGCACCGCTGATGGGCCGCCTGCCGGGGGGCTTGCTGCATACCAATGTCATGGGCTGCACCATATTCGGGTCGGTTTCAGGATCGTCCGCCGCTACCTTGTCAACCGTCGCCCATATGACTGTGCCGGAGTTGAAAAAACGCGGCTACCCTGAACATCTCATCGTTGGAACGCTTGCGGGTCCGGCCACGCTTGGCCTGATGATTCCGCCATCCATCATCATGATTGTCTATGGCGTGATGACAAACGAGTCCATCGCGGCCATCAACATTGCGGGCATTTTGCCGGGCTTCGTTCTCGCCGCCTTTTTCACGGCCTATGTGGTGATCGTTTCGAAAACTGATAAAACCTATCACCCCACAGCGGAAATGCCGACAACATGGCGCGAGAAGCTGAGCGCGTTGTGGCTGCTTGTGCCTGTGCATGTGTTGCTGTTCATCGTTCTCGGATCAATGTTTGCAGGCATCGCCACGGCAACTGAATCTGCTGCCATGGGTGTGGCGGGTGCGTTGGGGCTTGCATGGTGGCAAAACACCCTGACCTGGAACAATTTTGTCGAAAGCCTGATGGGTGCCACGCGCACCTCGGCGATGATCGCCTTTATCCTTGCAGGATCTGCCGCACTTTCCCTGGCCATGGGTTACACAGGCCTGCCCAATGACCTTGCCAAATGGGTAAGCACATTGCATCTCTCCGCTTTCGGATTGTTGATGGCGCTGCTGGTGCTTTATATTATTCTCGGCTGTTTTCTTGACGGTATATCCTGCGTGGTTCTCACCATCGGAATTGTGGAACCCATGGTGCGGCAGGCCGGAATCGACATGGTGTGGTTCGGCATATTTGTGGTGCTGGTGGTGGAACTTGCACAAATCACGCCACCTGTCGGCTTCAATCTGTTCGTTCTGCAATCCATGACCGGCCACAACATATTCAGAATAGCAAAATGGTCGTTTCCAATGTTCCTGATCATGCTGGCCATGGTGTTCGTGATGATCGCAATGCCAGGCCTTGCCACTTGGCTGCCATCAATGATGTTGCCGACGACAGCGGCTTGAGGGCAAGCGGCGTTACAAATTGCCCGCGAAAGGCCCCCATCGCCCTTCGGGCACTTCCCCAAAAAATTGGGGAAGACTTGGCCGTTCGGCTTCCCGGACTATTGAAAGTCGAGTGATATACAGATCATCATGGGAGGTATTTGAATTATCCCTTCCCCAATTATTGGGGAAGTGCCCGAAGGGCGATGGGGGCCTTTGGATCCCACTGCAAAGAATTTTTTACTACGCCGCTGACCTTTGACATTCGGGCGGCAATGCCACGATTTCAATCCAGTAGTGGCCCACCGTTTTTACAATGTCGACGAGCTTTTCAAACGACACCGGCTTGCAGATGAACGAATTTACACCCAGATTATAGGTCTTGATGATATCTTCTTCGGCTTTCGACGTGGTCAGAATGACAATTGGAATCCTGTGCAACACCGGGTCGCTTTTGATTTCCTTCAGAACCGTGCGGCCATCTTTGCGCGGCATGTTGAGATCAAGCAGAATAAAACCCGGGTAAGGTAGACCGGCCAATTTCTGGTAGGGGCCTTCGCGCCGCAAATACTCCAGCAACTGCACACCGTCTTCGACAAAGTCCACGGGGTTGCTGAGTTTGGACTCTTCAAACGCATCCTTGATCATCATGCGGTCATCAGCGTCATCGTCAGCGACCAGAATGCGAACGGGGTGGATATTGCGTATCATGCTGCTTGTTTCCTGGAAATCTGCTCAAGAGGAAGTGTAACGAAAAATTTTGCGCCAACGTCCAACTGGCCATCTGCATTGATTGTGCCGCCATGGCGTTCAACAATCTTGCGAACGGTTGCAAGGCCGATGCCGGTGCCTTCATAATCATTGCGGCTGTGCAGACGCTGGAAAATTGTAAAAATCTGGTCTTTGAACTGGTTGTCAAAGCCAATGCCGTTGTCTGCAATCGTCAACAAGATATGCGGGACCTTTGATGTTTGATCTGAATTTTCGATCATATTTGCCGTGACATGAATGACCGGGGAAACACCAGGCTTCCTGAACTTCAGCGCGTTGCCCAACAGGTTTTGCAGCAACTGCCGCATTTGCATCGGTTCACATTCAATCATTGGAAGCTCACCGAACTCCACTTTCGCATCGGTTTCCTCAATCCTGATCTGAAGGTCAGATAGGACTTCTGTCAGGACCTTTGTCATGGATATTCTCTGGAATGGTTTGGCGTCGGTAGTCACGCGCGAATAGGACAGCAAATCGTTGATCAGCTTGCGCATGCGACCGGCAGCATTCTGCATGCGGTCCACAAACATCTTGCCATCATCGGGCAGAAGCTGGCCGTATTTGTTCACCAGCCGCTCACCAAAAGCCTCGATCTTGCGCAAGGGCTCCTGCAGGTCGTGCGAAGCAACATAGGCAAAATCCGCGAGCTCGCGGTTGGAATGCTCCAGCTTTTGCGTATATTGCAACATCATCGTGGCGTTGTGTTCGGTTTCGGTAACATCCTGATAGGTTGCGATGGTGCCGCCATCCGACATTGGCTCGTTCATCACGGCGATGACACGACCGTCTTTCAATCTTTGCTTGATCACACTGCGGCGTGCCAGCTGGCTGGGATCGTTGCGCTCAGCCAAGGCACGCTCGGCTTCTTCGGCGGTATAATTTCCCAAACTCACGCTGTACTGCATCAGTCCGCGCAGCGTGATGCCAGGTCTTACGACGTCGGCCGAAAAGCCGTAGATATCAAGGTAGCGTTTGTTCACAACAATCAGTTTTTGATCCTTGTCGAACATGCAAAGTCCCTGCACCATGTTGGTCAAGGCTGTATCAAATTGCAGGTTGCGGGCGTGCAGCTGTTGCGAAATCCGCAGCATTTCAATTTCACGCAGCTTCAACTCTGTAATGTCAGAGCGCGTTCCAACCACACCGCCGTCATTGGTGCGCTTTTCGGTGATCAGCAGCCAGCGGCCATCTGTGAGCTGGACTTCAATGGGCTCACGCGGGTTACGGTGCCGCTCCAGACGCCACTGGATATATTCCTCCTGCGACATGCCGTTCAGCACAAAGGCACCGCGCATGGTGGATTTGCGGAGTATTTCTTCTTTCTCCACGCCGGGCATGATGACGTCAGTAACCAGCGGACTGTAGTCCACGTATTTGCGATTGTACAAAACGATACGGTCATTCGCGTCATAAAGCGCAAAACCGTCTGCCATCACGTCAAGCGCATGCATGAGGCGTGACCGTGACTGCTCGGCAATCATCTCGTATTGCGTATTGAGATCAATGCCGGAGGCGGGTGCGTCAATTTCACGGGCGGTTTCAACCGCACTGCCATTGGGCAACCGGCGACGCCGTATCTCGACAATGCTGCCACTGGGTGCAGTATAGCGGAACGTGTAGGCCGTACCCGGTTCTAGACGATCTATGATCTTTGCGATCTTCTCGTCAATCTCGTGCGCCGCCACGTTCAGACGGCTGAATGTGATCCGCATCAGCTGTTGCAGCCTGATGCCCGTTGGCAGGTCTGAGCTGATATAACCGCACAGGGTTTTATACAGGTCATTGCAGGCGAGCAGGCACAATTGCGGGTCAAACAGGGCCAGTCCAACATCGGCACCCGCAAACAAGTCAGCAATCCCC
This sequence comes from Hyphomicrobiales bacterium, assembly GCA_043754325.1. Classification (GTDB taxonomy): domain Bacteria; phylum Pseudomonadota; class Alphaproteobacteria; order Rhizobiales; family Aestuariivirgaceae; genus Aestuariivirga. Next base: position 1,026 of record JAYUVC010000144.1, on the reverse strand, counting down.
GCGCTATCGCGATCAACCACCGGATCATGGAATCCGACACTGGAATTGCCCTGGATTGACGTCACACGATTTTCTGATTGCACGGCTTGGTCCCCTGATTGTGCATGTCCTTACAAGAAAGCAGTGAATGAACGGTGAAATTACCAAGCTGAAAAATACTCCGCAGCGTTTTTCGATATTTAACGATTTTCCGGCAAGCTGGCATCCGACATTCTATCGGACGGCTTTCAGACCTGTAGGTCAACGTCAGTTCCGATGACGACAGGGCAATTGGAAAACACATAGATGCTATCAAGTCTGGAAAGATCAATCGCCTGCTGGCTGCTGGCAGGAACCATACTTGTTGGTTTTGCCATACCTGGATTGTCGGAAATGCTGGCCCCCTTCACTTCCGGCAGCTTGCTTCTGCTCATCATCATGTCGCTGTTGCCCATGGGGCGGATGGAAGGTGATGAAGTCTTCAGTCTTGACACAAAAGTCTGGCAAATTGTGATTTGGCAACTGCTGGTACTGCCTGCCATCATTATATCAGCGGCGCACCTGGCCCGCATTGACGCTGCGGTAACGCTGTTGCTGGTGACCACAGCATCGGCAGGTTCCCTGTTCGCGTCGCCCACCTTTGCGGAGTTGCTCCAGGTCAACAAGCAAAAGGCGCTGCAATGCATGGTGCTTTCAACATTCCTGATGCCTTTGTCCTACTTCTTCTTTTTCACAGTGGTGTTGCACGCCAACGTCGAGCTCGACGTCATGACTTTTGTTTACCGCTGCATGATTTTTCTGGTTTTGCCGCTTGGTCTCTTCCTCATTTATATGGGCGTTGCCTGCAGCCTGCCCCCAAAACTTGCCGATACGATCGAAGGAGTTTCACGCCGCTCCACAATTTTTGCCTTGATGGTGTTTGGCCTTGGCATTGTAGGGCCAGCACGGGATCTGCTGTGGAATGAACCGCACAGGTTTATGCTTTATCTTCTGATTGTGACAACACTGGGTGCGGGCATGGCTTATCTCACCGCCATCGTCATGTTC
>JAYUVC010000143.1:0-12466 GCA_043754325.1 Hyphomicrobiales bacterium | reverse complement strand
CTGCTCAGTGGCCACCCGCGCGTAGTGCATGGCGAAGAGCTTCGACTCCTCCAGCGCATGGCCCCACAGATCATTGAACCATTCATCCTGCGTCGGCACCAGACACGGCGGTGCCATGATCAGGATTTGGGGTGCGGTATAGTCGCCCACATAATCAAACGTCTTCACAATCTTGATCAACCGCTCCATCCCCATGGCCGCATCAAAGGCCCGGCAACGGTTGGCATATTTGATGTCGTTTGTGCCGAGCATGATGATGACAAGGTCAAGCGGCTGATGTGTGCAAAGTGCGATGGGAAGTGCGACCGCGCCATTGCGCTCAGCTTCGCAGGTGGGATCGGGGAAAACAGTGGTACGCCCGTTCATGCCCTCTTCGATGACGCGGGTGTTTTTGAGGCCAGCAGCAAGGGAGTTAGGCCAGCGGTTTTCGAAGGCATGGCGTTTGAAAGTGCCAGCTTCAAAACCCCATGTGAGACTGTCACCGAATGCGAGGATGGATTTCATGTAACTCATTAAATTTATAGGCCTTTCAACGGTGAAATCAAGATTTTCGAAAGTAAACGCAGAATACCCCAGTCAAATATCAAAGATGCAGAAATTGCGGCGACAAGACAAAATACAAGTATAAGAATTGCGTGGCGTCGGGAAACAGTAGAAGGATCAACAATCATCAAACCAATCTCGATCCCGACTTTTCAGATAGCCTGTTGTTTAACTACAAATTTCAGTCAAAGCCTTGCCTCAAGCGTCGAAACGCGCGTCGATAACTCTTCAACTTTGTCTTCCAAAGCTTCTGCAAAAAGCCTGTGTTTTGTCGTCAGTCCAAGGTGCATGAGACTATCTCTTCGCATTACAGAAACGTCGCTTTGCGTATCCATGATCGCATCGGTCATATTGATATCGCGTTCTTTGGACGCCTGTTGTTCTTTACGGATTGCAGACAATTCATCTTGTATCTTCCTCAGAACAGGCATCACCGCATCAGGTGTTTCGGCCATGATCTTCTCTCCGTTGACCAGACGATGAAAGCACACAAAGAACAAAAAGGCAACTACACCAACATCAATCCCGGCTCTTCCAGATAACCCTTGATCGCATTGATAAACTCCGCCCCGAGCGCACCATCAATACAACGATGATCCGTGGACAGCGTCATCGTCATCATCTGCTCAATCTTGATGTCATTGCCGCGCACCACTGGCCGACGCTCTCCCGATCCAACCGCCAATATCGACGCATGTGGTGGATTGACGATGGCGGCGAAGTTTTTCACGTTCATCATGCCCATGTTGGAGATGGCGGCACTGCCGCCGTTGTATTCCTCAGGCTTCAGTTTGCGGTCCCGTGCGCGTTTGGCGTAGTCTTTCATTTCGGATGATATTTGCGCAAGGCCCTTGCTTTCAGCTTTGCGGACTATCGGCGTGATCAGGCCGCCGGGGATGGTGACGGCGATGCCGATGTCGGCGTGTTTGTGTTTGACCATGGCGGTTTCCGTCCACGACACATTGGCATCCGGCACCTTGATCAGCGCCATAGCCATGGCCTTGATGATGAAGTCGTTGACCGAGATTTTGAAAGCGGGAATGCCTTCCTTGGATTTTGGTGCGGAGGCGTTCAGGCGTTCGCGCAGGTCCATCAGGTGGTCGAGGGTGACATCGACTGACACATAAAAATGCGGAATGGTTTGTTTGGATTCTGTGAGGCGGCGGGCAATGATTTTGCGCATGCTGTCGTGAGGGACAAGGTCGTAGGAGCCTTCGGCGAAGTTTTTGAGGACTGCGGAGTCTGACGGGCCCTCCCCGACGCGTGCCGCGCCTGCCCTTCCCGCGAGCGGGAGAGGTGAAGGGGCTTTGTAGCTTTCGACGTCTTTTGAGATAATGCGACCATGCGGGCCTGTGCCTTTGATGGTTGCGAGGTTCAGGTTCTTTTCTTTGGCGAGGCGCTTGGCGAGGGGGGAGGCGAAGACTCTCGTGCCCTCACTGGCGCGTGCCGCGCCGGTCTCTCCCGCAAGCGGGAGAGGTGAAGATTTTTTCACGTCTCCCGCTTGCGGAAGAGGAGGCTTCGGCGCAGCCGCAGCCGGTGAGGGCATGTCAGACGCCTTCTCTCCCTCAGCCAAAATCGTCGCCAATAACGTATTCACCAACACATCATCAGTGCCCGCAGCCACCATGATCTTGCCAAGCGTGCCCTCGTCAATCGCCTCAATCTCCATCGTCGCCTTGTCGGTCTCGATCTCAGCCAGCACATCGCCGGACTTCACTGTGTCGCCTTCTTTTTTAAGCCATTTGGCAAGCTTGCCCTTTTCCATGGTGGGAGAAAGGGCGGGCATGAGAACGGTGGCGGGCATGGTTTACTCCAAAATCGCTGGATCATCGAGTGGCCAAAGATCACCCAAGGAAAATTCTATTGCATCAAATGGTGTCGCCCTGACCATGGTGTCACCTGAAAAAGTACCGGACAGCAGCCACTTCCCGGCAACAAGGCTGAAACTTTCGAGAACTTTCAATTTTGGATCCAGCAGCCACAGAAACTGAACACCCATCTCGCCATAAACCGCCCGCTTCTGGTTGCGGTCACGGGCAGCAGTTGAATCCGACAGGATTTCGCAAATCCAGTCGGGGGCTATTTCAACATAGGCCTTTTGCGGCAATGCGGGCATTCTCTCGCGTCGCCATCCCGCAATGTCGGGCACCAGAACATGACCAAACATATGCAGCTCTGGTACCGCCATGAACACCCAGCCACCTGGCCCGCCCCGTCCCTTTTGAAAAGGGTTGGTGAGTTCCCCGCTAAGAGCTGACTGGGCAGCGCCGTGTCGCGGTGCAGGGCTGGACTGAGTGTATAATGTGCCATAGATAATCTCCCCCGTCACATGCGGCGGCAGAGCCTCGATGTCGGCGTAGGTTGCGATTTTCTTGGCGGCGTCGGCCATGTTGCTACTTGTTCGACAATACAGACGACTTGGCTGCGGCCTTGTTCAGGTCTTCGATCAAAATTTTGCGGATGGTGTCAAGGTTCCCAGCTGTGGTGCCGCTGCCCATTTCTTCCATTGATGCCGCAACCTGTTGCGCCATGCCTGCAAGCACATGTCCCCACACGTCGGCTTTGCCGAAGGCCATCGAGTGCAGCGACATGCTGAGGTTTCCACCCACGATCCAGGCACGGGCGATTTCACCTGCATTGCCGTCATGAAACACCTCATGGGGTGGCTGCAATTGATGCGGATGAATATCCTTGGAGTGATCGTGGTGGTGATGATCGTGGCCTTTTGCCATGGTCGGTTTCCTTGATTTAAACGTAGAGAACGGATTTGACCGCTGCCACAACGTCGTCGACATTGGGCAGAGCCAGTTTTTCGAGATTGGCGGCATAGGGCATGGGCACGTCTTTGCCAGCCACGCGGGCCACGGGTGCGTCGAGATAGTCAAACGCATGCGTCATGATTTCAGCGGCGAGTTCCGACGTCACCGAGAAGCGCGGATAGCCCTCTTCCACGCAGACACAGCGGTTGGTCTTCCGTACACTGACGAGTACGGTTTCCAAATCCAGTGGCCTGATGGTGCGCAGATCAATGATTTCACATTCGATGCCTTCTGCTGCCAACTTGTCGGCTGCCGCATGGGCATAGGTCATGCCGATTGAAAACGATACGATGGTAACGTGATGGCCGACGCGGGCCACGCGGGCCTTGCCAATGGGCACCACCCAATCATCCAGCTTTGGCACGTCGAAGGTCTTGCCGTAAAGGATTTCGTTTTCGAGGAAGATGATGGGGTTCGGATCGCGGATGGCGGCTTTCATCAGACCTTTGGCGTCTGACGCCGTGTAGGGTGAGATCACCTTCAGGCCGGGGATTTGCGCGTACCAGGCTGTGTAGTCCTGGGAGTGCTGTGCGCCCACGCGGGCAGCGGCACCATTGGGACCACGAAAGACAATCTGGCAGCCCAATTGCCCGCCCGACATGTAGAGCGTCTTCGCAGCGGAGTTGATGATCTGGTCAATCGCCTGCATGGAGAAATTGAAGGTCATGAATTCGACGATAGGCTTGAGGCCTGCGAACCCTGCACCCACGGCAATGCCGGTAAAACCATGTTCGGTAATCGGTGTATCGATCACGCGCTTCTCACCAAACTCGTCCAGCATGCCTTGCGAGATTTTATAGGCACCTTGATATTGGCCGACTTCTTCACCCATCAGGAACACATCAGGGTCGGCGCGCATTTCCTCGGACATGGCAGCGCGGAGGGCTTCGCGGACAGTCATGGGGACCATTTCGGTGCCGGGGGGGATGTCGGGGTCTTGGAGTTTCGGGCCCTCCCCGGCGCTTCGCGCCTCCCCTCCCGCAAGCGGGAGAGGTGAAGCAGCTTCTTCACTTCTCCCGCTTGCGGGAGAAGGTGGCGAGCGCAGCGAGACGGATGAGGGACTTGCCTCCCCAATCACTGCAATCGGCGTATTCACCTTCACACCCTCAGTGCCAGCAGCGATGAGAATCTCCGCCAACGGACCATCATCCACCGCTTCAATTTCCATCGTTGCCTTGTCAGTTTCAATCTCGGCAATGACATCGCCAGATTTCACAATGTCACCAACGGCCTTGAGCCATTTCGAAACTTTGCCCTCTTCCATGGTGGGCGACAGGGCGGGCATGAAAATGGTTGGCATGGGTTCAGAATCCGTCTGTCTCAAAAGGTTTGTCGAAAGGCCAGAGTAGTTTCAAGTCAAAAGTTATGGCATCGAAAGGAGGTGCTGTCACAGGCTGGCCACCAACGAAGGTGTGGGTCAACAACCAGTCATTCTTTTGCCGTTTGAACACTTCGAGTGTCTGCGCCACAGGATCAATGTACCAAAGATATGGCACTTCATATGTCGCGTAAATGCGGCGTTTCGCACCGATGTCGACGTGCCGCGTCGACTGCGACTGAATTTCACAAATCCAATCCGGCACTTCTTCAAAATAAGCGCCATCCCCTTTGCCAGCCAAGCGTTCGGCCCGCCATCCTGCCAAATCCGGAACGATGATGTGGGGACCAATGTGCAGTTCAGGTTCATCAATAATGATCCATCCTCCAGGACCATTACTGCCGAAATGAAAGGGCGGTGTAAGTATTCCTCCGATGCCACTTGAAGCGGCAGCGTGCCTTCGAGCAGGCCGCGGTTGCACTTGCAAAGCGCCAAATATAATCTCTCCAACAACATGCGGCGGCAAGGCCAGAATATCTGCGTAAGTTGCGGGGATTTTCTGCAGAGCTGCCATCTAAACTCCCTCTAGACCGTCACATAAATATCGGTCCACAACTCCGCTTCATCCGGCTGTGGGTCATTGGTCGCAAAATCTGCCGATGCGGTGACGATATCGCGTATCTCGGCGTCAATCTTTTTCAAGTCCTCTTCCGTCGCCTGGTTGGCGCGCAGCAGCCTGCCTTTCACCTGCTCAATAGGGTCGTGCTCCTCGCGCATTTTCTGCACTTCTTCCTTCGTGCGATATTTCGCAGGGTCGGACATGGAGTGGCCGCGGTAGCGGTAGGTCATCATTTCGAGGATATAGGGACCAGCGCCGGAACGGCAATGCTCCATGGCACGGTCGGCTGCGTCTTTCACGGCGCGAACGTCCATGCCATCGACCTGTTCATTCGGAATGCCGTATGCGTCGCCGCGTGCGCCCAATGACTCAGATTCGGCGGTGGAACGTGTTGCTGACGTGCCCATGGCGTAACGGTTGTTTTCGATGATGAAGATCACCGGAAGCTTCCACAGCGCCGCCATGTTGAAGGTTTCGTAGACTTGACCCTGGTTTGCCGCACCATCGCCATAGTAAGCCATGGAAACATTTTTGTTGCCGCGGTAGCGATTGGCAAAGGCCAGCCCTGCCCCCAGCGGCACCTGTGCTGCCACAATGCCATGGCCGCCGTAGAACTGCTTCTCTTTCGAGAACATGTGCATGGAACCGCCCTTGCCGCGGGAATAGCCGCCTTTGCGGCCCGTGAGTTCTGCCATCACGCCCTTGGCGTCCATGCCGCAGGCCAGCATGTGGCCGTGGTCGCGGTAGGAGGTGATCGTCTGGTCGCCATCAATGGTGGCCATTTCCATGCCGACGACAACGGCTTCCTGTCCGATATAGAGATGGCAAAAACCGCCGATCAGTCCCATGCCATAAAGCTGCCCGGCCTTTTCTTCAAAGCGACGGATCAAAAGCATGTCGCGGTAGGCCTTGAGTTCCTCTTCCGCTGTGAAGCCGCTGTTTTTCTGCGGTGCTGACTTGGCGACTTTCGCTGCCTTGGCTTCTTTGCGTGCCAGATAGGCTGACTTGACGGCCATGCCAATTCTCCCTGAATGTCAGGACTGCATAGCACCTAAAGTCTTGTGTGCACTGCAAAATAATGCAGTTAACCGGATTTTGGTTTACCGTTTTATTTGGGCAGGAGGAATTGGTCTGACATGTGTACGATCAGCTCATTGGGATAAGCCATTTTAAGCTCGCCCCTTGCCAGCTCTTCCAGCATATCGCGGTCAATATGCTCTGGGCGCAGCAATTGAACACGTTTTTCGAGCGCCTGTTTTTCGGTGACAAGTTTCAGGTTTTCGTCTGCAAGTTCAGCGATTTTGACTTCGAGGCTGGTGCGGTAGTCATAGCCACGCGGACCCATTAACGCATACCAGGCGAATGAAGTCAGCAAGGCCAGGCAGGCCAGACTGACCAACAGGTCGTAACGCCGGAATCGCAAAAGGTTCATAAACCATGCTTGCCATCGACCCGTTAATGACTGGTTAGCAATTCGTAACTGCGGGGCTTGCAATTGACAGCAAAAATGCCGATTTAGTGTGCATGTTATCAAGCAGCCGCTTTATTGTTGCCATTCACGCCTTGAGCGTTCTGGCCCGTCACACCGGGAAGGGCCCGGTGTGCTCAAATGCCATTGCAACCAGCGTTCACACCAATCCGGTGGTCATCAGGCGATTGATGTCTGAACTCGAAAAATCGTCTATTGTAAAGTCAACGGCTGGACGCACAGGTGGATTCGAGCTGGGTCGACCTGCTCCGTCCATTTCACTGGCTGATGTCTATAGCGCCGTTGAAGATGAAACAGTGTTTCGCATGCACAAGATGGACCCCAATGCGGAATGTCCGGTGGCGGCGCAGTTGAAAAGTGTTTTGTCGAAACCACTTCGCGCGGCTGAAGAGGCCATGACTGCTGCATTGGGTAAAACCTCTCTGCAGGATGTGGTGCAGGCCTTCGCCTGAACCTGACAATCAGCTGACAGATTTTTGTGTCAAATTGTCAGCTTGTTTGGTGCAAAAGAATGATTGTGGCAAAACCACTCGCAGGCACGGTGCGGTCGCCCCGCGTTTTCAGCCTGTAGACAATGAAGCCGGGTGCCATATTCTGTTTCCATGTTGCCGACACACATGGACGACAGGTGGTGCCCGGTCTTGATTTTGAGTAGACTGGACAGGCAATGGTGATTGATCGAAGGCGCTTCATTTTGATGTGTGCCACGGGCGTTTTGTCCATGGGTGGCATGTCATCGGCGTTTGCGGATGATGGCGGTGGCGACAATGGTGGATCTGGCGGCGGTTCGGGTAGCGGCAGTGGATCTGGCAGCAGCGGAAGTGGCTCTGGTGGTAGCGGAAGTGGTTCTGGCAGCGGTGGTGACGATGACAGTGATGACAACTCTCAGGACTCTGGGGGTGAAGAGAAATCCAAAGACCAAGACCGCGTAGAAAATGCCGTTTCCCACGGTAAGGCTGCATCGCTGATAGTGCTGAAGGATTTTTTAACGAAGAACCATCCCGGAAAAATCCTGAAAATTGACCTGAACACGCGTTTAGGCGGATTCGTTTACAAGGTACGTATTTTACAGGCGGGCAACCGGGTGAAGTCGCTCACACTTGACGCGCGAACTTTGCAAACGAAACTTTTCTGATGCGCGTGCTTGTGGCAGAAGATGAAGTTGCAGTCGCACTGGATGTAGCGCGTGCCATAGCACCTCAGGGTTTTATTACGACATTGAGTCACGATGGAGATGATACGTGGTTTCGCGGTTCAACCGAAGAATTCGGTGCAATCGTCCTCGATTTGGGATTGCCCGGCCTTGACGGGCTCAGTATTCTAAAGCGTTGGCGCAAAGAAGGTATCACCACTCCTGTCATCATTCTGTCAGCGCGGGGAACCTGGGCCGAACGTGTTGAAGGCATCGACGCCGGTGCGGATGACTACCTGCCAAAACCATTCGCAATGGAAGAATTACTCGCAAGGCTGCGCGCCATAACCCGGCGTTCAAGCGGTGTTTCGACCTCGATTGTCGAGACCGGTCAAATTCGCCTGGACATGCGGACCAGCACGACGTTCCGAAACGGTGTTCAGGTGAATCTCACACCGCTTGAATTCCGGCTGCTGCATCACTTGCTGGTCAACCGTGACCGTCAGGTGAGCAAGGAGGAACTTGCAGAGCAACTCTACGCCGTGAACCACGAGCGTGAAGTGAATGCGATTGAAGCGTTGGTGAGCCGTGTGCGGCGAAAACTCGGCTCCAGCGTAATTGAGAGTAAACGCGGCTTTGGCTACAAGTTTACGGATTGATGCAATGAAATCCTGGTCACTCAAAATCAGGCTGCTCTGGTTGGCCGCGATTGCAATCAGCCTCGTATTGGGTGCAGCAGGAGTAGGATTTAACTGGCTTTACAAACAGAATGTTGAAAAATTCGCCCTGACCGAGTTGACCATGCATATGGATCAGTTGCTGGCCGATGTTGTGGTGACGCCCGGAGGAAAAGTCGAATATAACTCCCGTTTGAGCGATCCGCGTTTTGAGGAACCGGGTGGTGGCCTATATTGGCAGATTGACGTCAAGGGACAGAAACCGTTGCGTTCGCGTTCGCTCTGGGATGAAGTTTTAACTGTTCCCACGCCGCCAGAATCCACAGAGGACGACCACGCGCATAATTTGATTCTGCCATCAGGCGGTGAGCTGTTTGCACTTGAAAAGTTGATTGCCATTTCCAGTGATTCAGGAATTGAAAAGCAACTTGTTGTGACTGTCGGTCTGGACCGTAAACGGGTGACATCGCCTGTGTCCGAGTTTTTGCATGTGATGTTGCTGGGACTGGCGGCCACGTATCTGACGCTGTTGGGTGCGACTTTTGCGATTATTACACTGGGCTTGAGGCCATTGAAGGCCGTGAAGCACGGTATGGCAAACTTGCGTTCCGGACAGGGACGCTTTGATACCGCCGACCTTCCCATAGAGGTAACACCCTTGGCGGAAGAAGTGAATGCTTTGGTCGAAGCGCGTGAGCAGCAGTTGGAACGGGCGCGGCAAAGGGCATCCAACCTTGCGCATGGATTGAAAACGCCGTTGGCGGTGATGTTTGCCGTTGCCAACGAACTGCATGCCAAAGGTCAAATTGGCCCATCCAACAACATCATGCTCAATGCCAGCCAAATGCGGGATCTGGTGGATCGTGAGTTGACCCGCAGCCGTATGGCGGAAGGTATCAATACGCACCGCGCCAATTTTCCGGTCGTGCTTGGTCGCGTACTCGCAACGATGAAAAAAGCACCCCGCGGCGAAAGCCTGACTTGGAATGCAGCTGTACCTCAAGACATGCACGTGGCGATGGATACCGTGGACCTGATGGAGCTGCTTGGCAACCTGCTCGACAATGCGAGAAAACATGCAAAGGCGTTGGTGCGCATATCACATGACGGCACATCGTTGACTGTGGAAGACGACGGGGTCGGCGTGCCTGAAACGGAGTTGCCGCTGATTTTAAAGCGCGGTGTCAGGCTTGACGAAAAAACTGCAGGAAGCGGCATTGGTCTTGCCATCGTTTCGGATTTGGCAGAAGTCTATGGTCTGACCCTCAATGTGCGAAGGTCAGACCTTGGTGGTTTGGCGATTGTTGTTGGATTGCCCGGCGTTCAGGCCCGCAGCATTGCCCTGCCCTGATAAACTGCGGCGGAACCGAGTTCCTCTTCAATGCGCAGCAGCTGGTTGTACTTGGCCAAGCGGTCTGAACGGGCGAGTGAGCCTGTCTTGATCTGACCGCAGTTGGTGGCCACTGCGAGATCGGCAATGGTCGAGTCTTCGGTTTCACCCGACCGATGCGACATGACGGCGGTATAGCCCGCCTTGTGGGCCATTTCCACGGCTTCCAGGGTTTCCGTCAGCGAACCGATCTGGTTTACCTTCACGAGAATTGAGTTCGCAATGTGCTCGGTGATGCCCTTTTTCAAGCGCTTGGTGTTGGTCACGAACAAGTCATCGCCAACGAGTTGGGTCTTTGACCCAATCAAATCCGTCACCTGCTTCCAGCCATCCCAATCATCTTCCGACAGTCCATCCTCAATGGAAATGATCGGATAGTCGCGTGACAGTTTGGCGAGGTATTCGGCCTGCTCCTTGATGGAACGGGTTTTGCCTTCACCTTCGTAGACATACTTGCCGTCTTTGAAAAATTCCGTGGCGGCACAGTCAAGGGCGAGGAACATGTCCACGCCGGGCTTGAAGCCCGCTTTCACAATTGATTCCATGACGAAATCGAGAGCAGCTTCAGCCGATGGCAGATTTGGTGCAAAGCCACCTTCATCACCGACGTTGGTGTTGTGCCCTGCTTTCTTCAACGCGCTTTTCAAGGTATGAAATGTTTCGGCACCCATGCGCAGCGCTTCCTTGAATGAAGAAGCCCCAATCGGCATGACCATGAATTCCTGGAAATCGATAGGGTTGTCTGCGTGAACACCACCGTTGATGATGTTCATCATGGGCACAGGCAAAGTGCGGGCGGAGGTGCCGCCGACATAACGATACAACGGCATTCCGGCGGCATCGGCAGCGGCCTTCGCCACTGCCAGTGAAACACCAAGAATGGCGTTGGCGCCAAGCCGTGCCTTGTTCGGTGTTCCGTCCAGTGCAATCATCGCATGGTCGATGGCGATCTGGTTTTCAGCATCCATGTCGGCCAAGGCTTCAAAGATTTCGCCGTTGACAGCGGCAACCGCTTTTGTGACGCCCTTGCCCATGTAACGCGATTTATCACCGTCGCGCAGTTCCATGGCTTCGTGGGCACCTGTGGAGGCGCCTGAAGGCACTGCGGCACGGCCGAATGACCCGTCTTCCAGTGTTACATCAACTTCGACGGTAGGATTGCCCCGGCTGTCCAGAATTTCACGGGCGGTAATGTCGAGAATAGCTGTCATGGGGGCTCCTTCAAAGCAGCAAAGACTGTTCGGGCCGCGCTTATGTGAGCCTTCCATGACGATTGCAAGAAATTTGAGGTGCGCACATCAATAGGGACATAAAATTGCCGTTTGCGCACCGCTATGGGCCGACTTAAGGTAAAGCAACCGATTATTTCAAGGTGACTTTCGAAATGCATGAAGCAAATCCCGTTTCGCCGCAAGCACCCGGTTTCAGGCAGCGTCGTCGCAAATTCATCAAGAACACTGGCCGCAGTGTGACCAGAAGTCTCGCAAATTTTCTGGGTAAACAGTCGCTGGTGGGGGACACACCCATTGTTGACGAATCGCATTTTCCGGCATTGCAGAACATCGTCGACAATTGGCCCGCCATCCTGGCCGAGGCGCAGGGCATTCTCAAACATCGCGATGCAATCCCGGCTTTTCACGAGGTGTCGCCGGATCAACACAAGATTTCAACAGGCAAAAGCTGGCGCACTTTTGTGCTCTACGGTTTTGGAGAAAAATTGAGCAAGAATTGTGCGCAAGCGCCAATAACAGCAGAGTTATTGAGCCGCATCCCAAACCTGCAAATCGCCATGTTCTCCATTCTCAGTCCGGGCTTCCACATCCGCGCCCATCGTGGCGTGAGCAAGGGCATTTTGCGGGCGCATCTCGGTTTGATCATACCGAAGGATGCTGAAAAGTGCCGGATCCGCGTGGGGGATGCCATCAAGGTGTGGCGGCCCGGCGAGTTGTTCGTGTTCGACGATACTTATGAACATGAGGTGTGGAATGACACAGACCAGGAACGGGTGATCCTGCTCTTCGACTTTGATCGGCCTATGCGGTTCTGGGGGCGAACCCTCAACAGGACATTTATCAGCCTGATGAAGCGGACAGCCTTTTATCAGGAGCCAAAGAAAAACATGGTGGATTTCGAACAAAGGTTTGAGGCGGCAACAAAGCGGCACAATGAAAATCTGGAAAAATTGTCTGATGACGATTGAGGCTGGAGCAATAGGTGCCTCATTAAAAAGTTCTCTCAAAGTTTTGTCATTGCCGCATTTGTTGCACTGCTGTCCGGTTAAGGAAATGGGTCGCGGTTTTTAGAGCGGCAAATTCGCAAAAGTTGTCATTATACCAACCGTCATATGAATTAACCCACTCTTCACCCTCCCCCCTTGTGGTGTACAGACCGGAGACATAGGTAACACCCGTTCGGAGACATGGGTAACGGTTTTTGAACTTGGTTTCATTTGGTTTGAATGTCGAGTGATTTGATGAAC
>JAYUVC010000142.1:0-5592 GCA_043754325.1 Hyphomicrobiales bacterium | reverse complement strand
ATGCGACAGGAGAAGTTTCGATCCACGCCCCTGTGTGTGGGGCGACCATCCGCATTGAGAACAGGCAATGCCGACGCATGTTTCGATCCACGCCCCTGTGTGAGGGGCGACCTGGCCCTGACATTTGCCCACCCGGTAGTTGCGCAGTTTCGATCCACGCCCCTGTGTGAGGGGCGACACACCATGGCTGGGGTGCAACGTGAAGACAAGGGCGTTTCGATCCACGCCCCTGTGTGAGGGGCGACGACGGCAAGCTTCTGCTGGCAGAGGGCTATTCCCGTTTCGATCCACGCCCCTGTGTGAGGGGCGACCGATGAGATGGTGATGCCTGGCCGCCTTAGACTGGTTTCGATCCACGCCCCTGTGTGAGGGGCGACCCCCTTCTTGTTAACATGATGCAATTCAATGGGAAATTTATTTTAATCCGCGAACGTCGCGGAGGTTCGTAGATCTCGATGACGGCGTTAATAGATGTTCGCCTGATATCTTATCTTTTCAATGCGTTACGCTGAGTGCGACCATTGGGAGGAATCCTGACATGCTTGGGGTTCGCGGCTACTCATTTGTTATCACGCGTTGGGAGTTGTAAACGCATTAGCCTAAACAATCAGGGGGCCATTCAGATCAGTGGCAGGTTTTGCGCCGACATGCTCTACACGCCTTTGCCAATTTGCACCAAGAAAATAGTAACGCAAACTGTCTACATCAGGTTTGATGATGTCTTCCAGTCGTTTTTTCAAGGCTGTCCACTGGGCCGGATCAACTTCAATTTCAAATACCGAATATTGCACACGCTGGCCAAAATCACGGCAGGTTTTGGACACGCGTCGCAATCTTCTTGGGCCACCAGCATCGGCGAATGAAACATCATATGTGACCAGCACCAACATGAATCACTTCCATAACAACGAAGGATAAGCATCAAGATCACCACGCAGATGGCGGGCGAGCAGCAAGGCCTGCAAATATGGGAACAGGCCGAGCGGGGCCTTTTCTTCTAGAAATGGGTGGAGGCGCTCTTCTTTTTTCCGTTCTTGCCACGCAGTGAGAACGGTTTTGCGAGCATCATCCCGTAGAAAGACCGCTCCACCCTCTCTGGTTTCAAAATCTGATACCTGGATTTGTCGTCGATTAACCAAGGAAAGCACTAACCTGTCTGCCAGAACGGGTCGCAACTCTTCCATCAAATCCAACGCCAGACTGGGGCGGCCCGGTCGATCCCGGTGTAGAAACCCTACCGCTGGATCAAGCCCTACTGACTCAGCAGCACTGCGACAATCATGGGTAAGCAATGTGTAGAGAAAGGACAACAAGGCATTGATGGGGTCAAGTGGAGGCCTGCGCGATCTCACTTGCCAGCGCATCGTAGGTTCAGACGAGCGGATGAGGTGATCAAAAACCGAGAAATAAAGATTGGCGGCCTCTCCTTCAGACCCGCGCATGATGTCCAAATCTATATCGGCCATTTGAACATAACGGACGATATGAGCCAAGCGCACAATCACGAAATTCAACCGCTCAAGAACAGGCGCTTCAGTTTCGCTTCCATAGTCTCGTACATGCCGCATGAGAACGCTGCGCTGATTGGCGATTTTACCAATCAAAATCGAGCGCACAATTTCTTCCGGCTTTTCATTTGCCTTGTATTGCGCCCGCCGCAGCAACACATTGCCGCTCACCGGACCTTCAACCCGCGCCTGGAAGCGTCCACTGCGTGACAAAAGTACGATGGTTATGCCAGCTGCTGCACAGGCTTGCAGCAAGGGCGGGGATACAAAAATAGCTCCAAATAGCACAACAGAGGAAACCATATGAAAAGGCACACGTGCTTTTTCAACACCCTCAACTTCTGCAACGAGATTTTCTCCTTCTTTGCGCAGTGATGAACCTTCTGTTGTGAGGTACAGGGTGTTGAGCAGCTTCTTCATGTGGCTTCCGCTCCGTCGGCCAAGAGTTGATCCAAGGTTCGGTTGCGCCATGCAAGCACAGGTTTTGCGACCAGATGTGGCTTGCATATTTCCAACAGGGAACAGGCGCGACAGCGTTCTTTGTGTTGGGTTGGCGGTGGGGTTTTCTGGGTTGCAAAAACCTGTGCAAGTTCTGCAATTGTATTTTCAGTGAAGGCCCTGAGACTAGCGTCAAAGCGGATGATGACGCGCCGCTTGGTTTCACCATAATAAAGCGCACCTTCGGAAACGGCACTGCCCGTCATTTCTTCCAGGCACAGGGCTTGAGCGCAAAGCTGCACCTCATCGGCGCGGTGGGTTTTAGGTTTGCCGCGCTTGTACTCTACCGGATAAGGCGATTCAGTTGCACCTTCCCCTTTGTGAAATTCGACCAAATCACCAACCCCCACAATTCTCAATCGACGTGAGGCTAATGGCAGCGCCATCACACGGCGCACGCCTCGGTCTTTGCGGGTGCCAGGCTTTTCCGCCACTGCATGAAGAACCCTTCCTTCTGCTGTGAACCTGTTCTCCTCCCATTGCCGTTCGAGATGAATGAGCGCTGCCTGGCGCATACAATAAACCGCATGTTGCAACGCTGAAATCGGGATAGGTTCCGTTTTCTCAGACTCATGCGCGTCGGCAGGGTCAACCATGGTTCACACCCGTTCGATGATTTCGACACCTTCTGGAGTATTGCTTTGGTCAATTGATACGATGTAGTCGGAGAATTTGCGGGCTGGAGGATAATTGCCAATTCCAGCATCGTCTACGTCACGAAATGCGCCGCCGATATTGCGGCCGATTTTAACACGGTCAAACAGGCTGTGCGCTGGGGCATTGCCCATGGCGTTCTGATGCTTGAACACGATGAGTTTGCGGGTTGTCATTTCACCGCGCGCAGCAGAGCGATCATGCTCAAACATCGTCGACAACGCACTAAACAATGTTTCGAGATCGGCATCTGCAAACCCCGTGCGTTCGGCCAATTTTGCGGAGATAAATCCATGGGCGCGGTAAAGTCCATAAGGTACAATATGCTTGCGGCCCATGGTGCGATTATCCGTGCGGTCATTGCTTTCTTCGCTGCCCTCAGCGCGTTGCTTTTTTTCGGCTTCGTTGGTTGCTGCCATACGGGTAATTGAAATTTCAACAGGCACAATCGGCTCTACCGAACTCGCAAAAGTCACTTGAACCGGGCCCCGAACTTGACCACAATTCACGCCAGTGGACATCACTGCGCCAAAACTGCGTACGTCAAAAAAGTTCTTACACATAAAATCACGGAGCTTTACCGCCTCGTCATCGTCCTTCGGATTGAGTTTGGCGTCCTTGTCAACTTTGGCGTCATCAGGGCGCAGCGCCTTGTAGGCTTTGCGGTGCTGGTCATTCAGAATAGCTCCTTCTTTCACATAAATATGAAATCCATCTTTGCCTTCAAGCGCCATCTCAATGAAGTTGCGCACCTTACGCTTGAGGCTGACATCGGACACGAGGCCATGGTTGGTTTCAGGGTCGAGACGCGGCAAATTTCCGGCGTCGGGATCGCCATTGGGGTTGCCATTTGCCACATCGAACAGCAACACAAAGTCATATCGGTTAGAGATCGCGGTCATTATTTGGCATCCTTTGTGGTTGAGGTTTCGTCTGACTTGGGTTTGAAGAAATGATTGCGCTGGTGATAATAACCAACGCCAAACAAGGCTTGCTCTTCGGCAGACATGGAGGCGGGAAACGGGTCTTCACCGGGCTGCATGATGGCCATGATCTCGGCAATTTCGCGTTCGATTACTACACGGTAACCGGGTTTGGCTTTACCAAGCTTTGAAAGATGATTGACTGATCCCTTGTCAAGCAAGGCAAAGACCCGGCGCGGTTGGGCTGAAGCCGTGCCATAAAACTTATCCTTGATCGTCGCATTCACCTTGTCGCCAAGAGCCGCTCTTTGGGCCTGCTCATAGGCAGCAAACAGCCGCCCCAACAGGTAGCCCTTATTTCTATTTTCGGTGTCGAGTGCCACGGGAACCTCCATTTTATAATTTCGGATGAGAACTGCTTTGAGCATTGCGACGCGCAGTGCGTTGATGTTTTTGTCGGCACGAATGCGCATTTGGACTGCGGACATTAAAGTGAGCGGATAGGGCCTGCCCGTGAGGATGGCGCGCATCCAGTCACCCGACAGTTTCGGAGGAACATTTGCACTTTTGCCAAGCACAGCCGTTTCGCAGAGATACTTCCAGAACGGTGGAAAACCTTCGCGCGGTTCGGGCTCAATCCGCATTTCTTTGACAAAGCGCTGATAGTTTGCAGCAAGCGTTCCAAAATCATCTTCAAAGTAAAACCTGATGGAAATACGAGCAGCGTTAGGAGCGAGGCCTAGAACATAAAAACGAACGCCTCTTTCAAGTTCCGGAGCAAAATCTTTTATCGGTAGGCCGCTGCGCATTTTTGCTAGAAGAGTGCCGACTTTGTCGGACTGCATGCTTTCATCAACATCACTGAACAACGATCCAAATAGTGACTCTACTTCCTCGACCACCTCAGTATTGGACGCATCCGCCCAAAACACCGTCGAAGCATCGCCAAGCTGGACGCGGTTCTTGCTGTCTCTTTCTAGAAATCTGTTTAGCGCAGTTGTGTAAGCAAAGACCGATACTTCGGAGACAGGAGCGTTTTCGCCCTGCTCATGGCCATAAGATGTGAAGGCATCGAGATTGAAAGACACAATGGAGGCACCCGAAGACTGCCCACCCCAAACACCTTTGATTGAAGGGTGAAGCCGCATAATGGACGCATTATCACCACTGACGAGGCAAGCCGCGAAATTCTTATCCCCTTCGGATGACAATTTTGCCCACAGGTTTTTGGCGGCAGGACGATCATGAATTCGAATATGCCTCAATCGCTCCGCCTCCAAAGCAAAAACCACATTCTGGTCTTTCATGTCGTCTGGCCATAGAGGGGCAATGAATTGTTCCAACTTCCAATTTGTGAGGAATAGGCTCAAAGCTTTGAGACCCTCATCTTCCTGTCCGGCAAGAGCTTCCAAATGACGCTTGACGAAGGCGGCATGTTCGTCAGACACCCGCTTTCCTTCACCAGCCGTTACGCCAAGCACATAAGCGGTTTTATCCCATAGAAAGTTTGGAGCTATGCCAGAAGCACGTTTAATGGCTTGTGGCACTTGCATAAGCGCCGCAATTTTCTTGTTGCCCGCACCTGTGCGCAAATCCGTTACGCTCGCAACACTGCCGTCGAGATTCAGTGAAATAATAAAGCCAATTTTCTCAGCCGAAAACCCAAAAGGTGGCGCATCGGGTAAACGCTCATAAGCTTTCGCCAGTGATGCAAGAATGCTCATCGTTTCACCTCCGGCGAATTGGGTGAGGGAATTTTGATGACACCATTCACCAATTGCGCGCGAAAGAAAAATGAGGGTCGGTCTTTGGCTTGATGATCAATGTCCCAAAGCATGAAGCCGAGATCGCGGGTTTCATTAATCGCCTTTGGCGAGGGTGTATCAGCAGGCAGTAGCTCAAAGCTGGCGGCAAACTCTCTTGTGCCAAGGCACGGCTGATGGAAGCACTGGCCCTTGGCGGCGCGGCGGTTGAAACAATCGAGGTGCTTACCTTCATTGTCGCCGTCG
>JAYUVC010000141.1:0-57948 GCA_043754325.1 Hyphomicrobiales bacterium | reverse complement strand
GCTTCTCCAAAGGAGAAGCGACTGGATTGTAGATATCCCTCAATATCAGACATTTGGGGAGGTCCAACGGCAAGTCGCTTCTCCTTTGGAGAAGCTGCCCGAAGGGCTGATGAGGTCCCTTTGTGGCTATATGCGATAGCCCTCCCGCAAAAGGAGGAGGGAGAAGACAGGGACGTGCCCGAAGGGCGATGGGGGCCTTCAACTATGGAGTTTCGGACATGACGGTTGAACTTGGTCACTTTGCACTTGTGTTGGCACTCGTCGTGGCGGGTTGGCAAATGCTGGTTCCGCTTTACGGGGCCTGGGTTGGCAATGCCGCACTGATGCAACAGGGCCGCATGGCTGCGGTCACGCAATTTGCGCTGATTGCTTTGTCATTCCTCGCGCTCACCAACGCCTATCTGGTCAGTGATTTCTCGGTGGTGAATGTGGTTGAAAACTCGCATTCGGCCAAGCCGCTGATCTATAAAATTTCCGGCGTCTGGGGCAATCATGAAGGCTCGATGTTGCTGTGGGTTTTGATCTTGTCGCTGTTTGGCGCGGCAGTCGCCGTGTTTGGAACGCATTTGCCGGCCTCATTGCGGGCCCGTGTTCTGGCCGTGCAAGGTTCCATCGGCTTTGCATTCCTGCTGTTTGTTTTATTGGCCTCGAACCCGTTCCTGCGGCTTGCCAATGTACCCATCGAAGGCAATGGGCTCAATCCCATTTTGCAAGACCCGGCTTTGGCCTTCCACCCGCCGTTTCTTTATGCGGGCTATGTCGGGCTTTCGATTTCATTCTCGTTTGCCGTCGCCGCCCTGCTCGAAGGCAAGGTCGATGCGGCTTGGGCGCGTTGGGTCCGGCCCTGGACTTTGCTCAGCTGGTCCATGCTCACCATTGGTATCGCCATGGGGTCGTGGTGGGCTTATTATGAACTGGGCTGGGGTGGGTTCTGGTTCTGGGATCCCGTTGAAAACGCCAGTTTCATGCCATGGCTGATTTCAACCGCTTTGCTGCATTCCGCCATTGTGGTGGAAAAGCGCGGGGCACTCAAAATCTGGACCATCCTGTTGTCGATCCTCGCGTTTTCACTGTCACTGGTGGGAACTTTCCTCGTGCGCTCTGGCGTGCTTACATCTGTGCATGCCTTTGCTGTTGATCCTGAACGTGGATTTTATATTCTGATGATTCTCGGTGTTTTCGTCGGCGGCAGTCTCACCTTGTTTGCGGTCAGGGCACCTTCGCTCAAAGCGGGGGGACTGTTTGCCCCGGTCAGTCGCGAGGGCGGGCTTGTGCTGAACAATCTGCTGCTCTGCACGGCCTGTGCTGCCGTATTCATCGGAACGCTTTATCCATTGGCACTTGAGTCCATTACTGGCGATAAAATTTCGGTGGGTGCACCCTATTTCAACCTCACCTTCGGTCCCATTATGCTGCCATTGCTGCTTGTCATGCCCATAGGCCCGCTTTTGACGTGGAAACGGGCTGACCTTGGCGCTGTCTCCAGGAAAATTTTGCTCCCGCTTGTTTTTGCACTTTTTGTTGCAGTTGCAGTTCTTGTGGCCACGCAACGTGGACCATGGCTGGCGCCTGTTGCCGTGGCCATCGGCGCCTGGGCCGTGTTTGGCAGTTTCAGGGACATCGGGCAGAAGATCAACTTTGGCAAAGTGTCTGCTGCCGTGGCGTGGGCGCGTTACAGGGGATTGCCACTCTCGGCCCATGGTTCAGCTCTCGCCCATGCCGGAATGGGGCTTGTTGTCATTGGTGTGGTTATACTTTCGGTGTGGAAAGAGGAACACATCCTCACCATGAAACCCGGCGATAAAGTCAATGTGGCGCAATACACCGTCACCTATGTGGGTGATGAAGCGCTGAAGGGTGCCAACTACGACGGCATCAAGGGCCGGTTCAAGGTGAATGTCGGCGACAGCGAGGTCGGCACCATTGTCTCGGAAAAACGTGTCTTCAGACCGTCCAACCAGCCGACAACCGAAGTTGGCCTGGTGCAGGGTTTCTTTGGCGATCTCTATGTGGTGCTGGGCGATGAGGCAGGCGAGGGCGCGCGAAATGTGCGAGCGACTTTCAACCCGCTGGCCTCGTGGATATGGCTGGGTGCCGTGATCATGTTCATGGGCGGGTTCCTGTCGTTGAGTGACAGGCGGTTGCGGATTGGTGTGCCGCAGAGAGCTGTGAACGTTCAAGTGCAGGCGGGGGAGTGATGGGAAGGGTTCCCTCACCCGCCTCGCTGCGCTCAGCGACCTCTCCCGCAAGCGGGAGAGGTGAAGATTCTTCACTTCTCCCGCTTGCGGGAGAAGGTGGCGCGAAGCGCCGGATGAGGGCCTTTCTTGCCATCTACGTTCTCCTCTCCCTCCCTGCACAGGCGGTCCAGCCTGATGAAATTCTCAAAGACCCGGTCCTCGAAGCCCGTGCACGCAGCATCTCGGCTGGACTGCGCTGCCTTGTGTGCCAGAACCAGTCCATTGACGACTCGGATGCTCCCGTGGCCAAGGATTTGCGCGTTCTTATCCGTGAACAGTTGCAACAGAACCACTCGGATCAAGATGTGGTGGATTTTGTGGTTTCCCGCTATGGCGAATATGTCTTGCTGAAACCGCGCCTGAAACCGGGCACCATCATTCTGTGGGCCACGCCGTTCTTGCTGCTCGCGGCTGGTTTCCTGTTTGCGTTTCGTCGAAAGCCGATTGTCATAGCCGACGGTCTGACGGTGGAAGAAAAAGCCGAAGTTGCGGCTATTTTGCGGAAACAGGCCTGATCCGCCTCCGATACGACACAAGCGTTACAGCGATTTCATGCGCCAGCCATGTTGATGTAATTGCCGGATACCTATGTTGCTCTTAACGAAATACCATCCGGAGCAGAATGATGAACAATACCACGCGTACCGCAAGATCAGTTATGGGCGTCTTTGCCGTGAGCCTTCTGGCCTCGACCTTGCTCACGGGCTCACTTGCCCTCAGCACGGCACCCCAGGCTTTTGCCCAAGGCACCATTGCCATGATCGACCCTACCAAGGGATTTGCTCCACTGGTGGAGCATGTCATGCCTTCGGTGGTCAGTGTCGAAGTCAAGTATCAGCCTGCCGCCGCCGACAGTGCTGGCAATCCTGAAGATCTGCCGCCACAGCTGAAGGAATTTTTCGAGCAGTTTCCCCAATTCAAAGACCGCTTCCAGTCTCCCCGTGGTCAGCGTGATGGAGGCTCTGCTGTGGGCTCCGGCTTTGTGATCAGTGAAGACGGTTATGTGGTGACCAACAACCACGTTATCCAAAATGCCTCGACGGTAAAGCTCACTTTCCAGGGCGGCAAGGAATATGATGCGAAAGTCATTGGTACTGACTCGAAAACTGACCTTGCCCTTCTCAAAATCAACTCCGACACCAAATTCGACTATGTGCCCCTGACCACCCAAGACGCCAAGGTTGGCGACTGGGTGATGGCCGTGGGCAATCCATTCGGCCTTGGTGGAACCGTGACGGCCGGCATCGTATCGGCGCGTGGCCGCGATATTGGTTCTGGCCCCTATGATGACTTTTTGCAGATTGACGCCTCCATCAACAAGGGCAACTCCGGTGGTCCGTCGTTCAATCTTGAAGGTGAAGTGGTGGGCGTCAATTCCGCGATCTTTTCTCCTTCAGGCGGCTCCGTGGGCATCGGCTTTGCAATACCTGCTTCCATTGTCGACAAGGTGGTCAAGGAACTGAAGTCCAGTGGTTCAGTCACCCGTGGTTATCTTGGTGTACAGATCCAGCCCGTCACAGCAGACATTGCCGAAAGCCTTGGCCTCGCAAAAGCCGAAGGTGCGATCATTTCCGACCTTTCGGAAAAATCGCCCGCCTTCAAAGCTGGCCTGAAGCAGGGCGATACCATCGTCAAGGCCAATGGTGAGGACATTACCGATGCAAGGGACCTGTCCCGTACCGTTGCCACCTTGAAACCCGGTACATCCGTGCCGTTTGAAATTGTAAGGGCAGGCAAGCAGCGGACCATTGACGTTGAAATCGGTGCCATGCCGACAGACGGCGTCAAGATGGGCGCTTTGGCCAAGGATAAATCCAAACCCGCCCTTTCCGATCTCGGACTTGCCGTGGCCCCTGCCACCGATGGTCCGGGTGTGACGATCACCGAGCTTGATCCCAAGTCAGAAGCCGCCCAGCGCGGTTTGAAGGCGGGGGATGTGATACTCGAAGTCGCGGGCACCGCAGTGGCAAGTGCCGCAGACGTGTCGAAAGCGTTGAAGGACGTGAAGGGCAAAAAAGTGCTGATGCTCGTCAAGTCCGGCGACAACCAGTCCTACATTACACTTCCTCGTGATCAGGGTTGAAAATCCAAAACGCCAACCTTACGTAAGATGAAAGAATTGGGCACATGACGCTTCCCCGCTCAGCAATGCGCCCAACAGGCGTGGAGACAGGATCCCCCGACGTTCCCCAAACTGAAACTGTCTCCACGCCGACCCTTTTCATTTCAGACGAATTTCGGGTATCGTCCGAAAACCCTGGAATAAAAGGCCGGACAAAAACCTCCATGCGCGTACTATTGATTGAAGATGACCGCGATGCCGCGCTGTGGCTGGTAAAGGGCCTGAAAGAAAGCGGGCATTTGGTTGACCACGCCACTGATGGTGAGCATGGTCTGCAACTGGCTTCCGAGGGTGCGCATGATGTTGTGATCGTTGATCGCATGTTGCCGAAGCTGGATGGCCTGTCGGTGATCCGCAGCATGCGGGCAGACGGGTTGACCACGCCTGTGCTGATTTTAAGTGCCTTGTCGGATGTTGATGAACGGGTGCGAGGGCTTCGCGCAGGCGGGGATGATTATTTGGCAAAGCCCTATGCCTTTTCCGAATTGCTGGCCCGCATTGAAGGCCTGTCCCGCCGCAGTTCAGGGTCTGCGCCTGAAACCAGGCTCAAGGCCTGCGATCTCGAACTGGACTTGCTTACCCGCGATGTGACACGGGGGGGAAAAGCCATTCCGCTGCAACCCCGCGAATTCAAACTGCTCGAATATCTCATGCGCCATGCGGGCCATATCGTGACGCGGACCATGCTGCTCGAAAATGTCTGGGACTACCATTTTGATCCGCAGACCAATGTCATCGATGTCCACGTCTCGCGCTTGCGTTCGAAGATCGACAAGGGTTTTGACGAGCCTATTCTGCAAACGGTGCGTGGTGCCGGATACATGATCCGTGACCGTTAACGCCAAGATATTCCGGACTTCGACCTTTCGCCTCGCTGCAATCTATCTCCTGGTGTTTCTGTTCTCGGCGGGTGCGTTGCTGGGCTATGTGTTCTGGAACACTGTAGGATTGCTCGAACGGCAAACCGAAGAAACCATCCGCTCGGAAATCCAGGGACTTGGCGATCAGTATCGTCTGCGGGGGCTGAACGGTGTGGTTGACGTGATCAACCGCCGCATGGCTGATGAAACAGGCACACTTTATCTGTTGGTCAATGCTGAAAACGAACGGATTATCGGCAATCTTGTGGCCATGCCTGCGCCCGGGCTTGCTGATGCAAGCTGGGTGGATTTTCCCATCGTCAAGGGCAAGGGGGCAGCACAGATCAAGCACATGGCCCATGCCTTTCATATTGAACTTTCAGGTGGCTATGCGTTGCTGGTGGGTCGTGACGTTGAAGAACTGCACGCCTTTCGCAACGTCATTCAAAACGCGCTTCTGTGGGGCTTGGGTCTGGCCTTGGCGCTGGGGCTTGGGGGTGGCTATCTCATGTCCCGGAATTTTTTACGGCGCGTTGACGCCATTACAGATACGAGCCGTTCGATCATGGCGGGCGACCTGTCACACCGCATGCCGGTGGCAGGTTCCGGTGATGAGCTGGACAGGCTTTCCAGCTCTCTCAATGAAATGCTGGCGCAGATTGAGCGCCTGATGGCAGGCATGAAAGATGTGTCCAGCAATGTGGCCCATGATCTGCGCACACCCTTGACCCGCCTGCGGGCCCGTGCGGAAGCAGCGCTTCGGACCACGTCGGGTGACGAACATCGTGCGGCCTTGCAACAAACCATTGTGGAAAGTGACAAGCTTTTGCAAACCTTTAACGCGCTGCTTTCGATTGCGCGAGCTGATTCAGGCCAAGCCCGCGAAGGATTGCAACTCATTGACGCTGCGGATGTGTTGCGCGATGTGGCTGAGTTATATGAGCCGTTGATCGAGGATGCGGGCGGTAGCCTGACACTCTCAGATATACCTCACATGCAGGTGCGGGCTGACAGGCAATTGCTGTCGCAGGCCTTCAGCAACGTCATCGACAACGCCATGAAATATGGCGCCACTTCGGGGGGTGATGCGGTTCACATGTCGATTGCGGCCAAGGTTGATGCAGGCAGTGCCGTGATTTCCATCGCCGATGCCGGCGGCGGCATAAGTCTGGAAAACCGTGAACGCGTATTGGAGCGTTTCGTGCGGCTGGATGAAAGCCGCACCAAACCCGGCAATGGTTTGGGCCTCAGTCTGGTTGCAAGTGTGATGAAGCTTCACGGCGGCAGCCTTGCACTGGATGATGCTGCACCGGGGCTGAAAGCCATACTGACGCTTCCGGTCTGGAGTGAA
This sequence comes from Hyphomicrobiales bacterium, assembly GCA_043754325.1. GTDB lineage: Bacteria > Pseudomonadota > Alphaproteobacteria > Rhizobiales > Aestuariivirgaceae > Aestuariivirga. The sequence continues at coordinate 51,378 of JAYUVC010000141.1, read as the reverse complement.
GCGCGGTAGGGTGATCAGGAACAAAGCACGGCAAAATGTCAAAATCATTCTCGGAAGCCAACCGCCGCAACATCATTGACGGCATCGTTTCAGGCTCGCCTTACCTGAGCCTGCTTTTGACGGATCACGCTGATTTTGCGGCGAGCGTTTTCGAAGATGGACCGAAAAACAGTTTCGACGGAATTCTGATACAGACCCAAGCTGTTGAACTTTTACCCCTCGCTCAGGTCGGACCAGCGTTACGTCATCTCAAGGCCCGTTTTGCATTGCTGTGCGGCTTGTGCGATCTTGGCCGTGTCTGGTCGCTCGACGAGGTCACCAACGCAATCACCCGCTTTGCGGATGCTGCAATTCAAGCTGGGCTGAATGCCTTGCTGCACGACGCTGTGGCTGCCGGAAAATATCAGCTCACCAACATGAAAGACTGCGGCTACGTTATTCTCGCCATGGGCAAGCACGGGGCGTTTGAACTCAACTACTCCAGCGATGTTGATCTCATTGTGCTTTATGACGCCGACACGCCGTGCCTGCCGCCCAATGCCGAGGTGGCGAAATTCTTCGTGAAATTGACGCAACGTCTTGTCGCCCTGCTGCAGGAGCAAACCGCTGATGGTTACGTGTTTCGTACCGACCTGCGTTTGCGTCCGGACCCCCGCGCCACGCAGATTGCCATTTCCATTCAATCTGCCGAACAATATTATCTGACGCAGGGCCAGAATTGGGAGCGTGCTGCCTACATCAAAGCGCGTCCCATTGCAGGTGATATTGCGCTTGGCGAAGACTTCCTGAAAACCCTGCAACCCTATATCTGGCGCAAATATCTCGACTTTGCCGCCATTACCGACATTCAGTCGCTGATCCGCCAAATCCATGCGGTGAAGGGCCATGGCGAGATTGCGGTGGAGGGTCATAATCTCAAACTTGGCCGGGGCGGCATTCGTGAGATCGAGTTTTTTGTGCAGACACAACAGCTGATCGCAGGCGGACGAAACCCCGCGCTGCGGGGACGTCGCACGCTTGATATGCTGGATGCGCTGGCGGAGGCCCAGTGGATCACGCCACATGCCGCGAGTGATTTGAAAGGGGCATATATTCTGCTGCGGACTTGGGAGCACCGCGCCCAGATGCAACGCGACGAACAGACCCACTCGGTACCCCAAGGTGAAGCCTTCGCCACGTTCGCGCGGTTCTGTGGCTATGCCGAGCTTTCCGATTTCCACGAGAAAGTTCGCCAGACCCTGGAAATGGTTCGTGCCCATTCCTCGCGCCTGTTTGAACAATCAGACACGCTGGGCGGTGAGGCGGGAGCCTTGGTGTTCACGGGCGGCGAAGATGATCCGGAAACCATCGAAACCTTGAAGCGCATGGGTTTTGCGCAAGCTTCGGAAGTCTCAGCCACCATTCGGAGTTGGCACTTTGGCCGCTATGCCGCGACACGTGACAGGCGTGCCAAAGAAGCCTTGACGGCGCTGATGCCAAAACTGCTGGCGGCACTTTCCCGCTCCGGCGATGCGGACCGGACATTTCTGGATTTCGACAATTTCCTGAAAGGGTTGCCCGCAGGGGTTCAACTGTTTGCCATGTTGAAGACCAATCCGGGCCTGCTGGATCTGATCGCGCAAATTCTTGGTACTGCACCGCGTCTTGCCCATGGCCTGAGCCGACAACCGCGCATACTTGAAGCCGTCGTCGACCCGACCTTCTTCGGGCCACTGCCAACCCGCGAGGCACTTGCCCATGCGGCAGAAGCCTTGGTACCTCACGCCTTGCCGCTGGATGAAGCCATGGACCGCCTGCGTGTGTTTGGCCGCGAACAAAAGTTCCGAGTAGGTGTCCGTGTGTTGTCGGAAACCGTGTCGGCGGAAGCAGCAGGGCAGGGCTTCAGCCATATTGCCGATACCGTGATCAGCACGCTGTTGCAGGTGGTGCATGACGACATGGAGCGTCAGCACGGCACGATTGGGCATGGCCGCGTTGCGGTCATCGCCATGGGCAAGCTCGGCGGCCGTGAAATGACGGCTGCCTCTGATCTTGATCTCATTGTTGTCTATGACCATGCGGAGACTTCTGCGGTATCAACCGGCCCCCGCGTGATTGCACCCAGCCAATATTACACCAAACTGACCCAGCGCCTGATCACAGCGGTTTCCGCCCCAACGTCAGAAGGTGAACTTTACGAGGTGGACATGCGCTTGCGCCCATCAGGCAGCAAAGGGCCTGTGGCCACCAGCCTTGCCAGCTTCAAGGCCTATCAAGCCGACAGCGCCTGGACCTGGGAGAAATTGGCGTTGACCCGCGCCAGAGCCATTGCAGGTGACCCGTCGCTGTGCAGCGAAATCGCAGACATCAAACATGGCGTGCTTTCGTCGTCCAGGGATGAAGCGACGACACGCCATGATGTGGCGTCCATGCGCGGCCTCATGTTGCGTGAGCATAAACCAGCGTCCCCCTGGGACATCAAACGCGTGCGGGGTGGTTTGGTGGAGCTGGAATTCATTGCGCAATTCCTGCAATTGATCCACGCCCACAGCCACCCAGACATTCTTGACCCCAACACGTCACATGCATTTGTAAAGTTGCGGCAGGCTGGATTGTTGAATGAAAGTGAGGCCACGGATCTCATTGCGGCGACAAGGCTGTACCACCGTCTCACCCAAATTCTCAGGCTTTGCCTTGACGTGGAATTCAACCCGGACACGGCACCTGCCGGGCTCAATCGCGTGGTGGCACAGGCAGCCCAAACGCCTGATGTGCGCGTGGCAGAAGACCTGTTGCGTGACACCCAATACCGGATTTCAGCGCTTTTTGACCAGCTTGTCGGCCTGCCAAAAAATAATTGAAAATTCCGCGACGGAATTTGTTTTCCGTTCCGTCTTATGGGGCAGAAGCGCGCTTTCGAAATTCAAACTTTGGAGGAATACCCATGAAACTGGCAATACTTGGGGCCGTGGCCCTTGCAATTACCGCTGGCGCAACGCTGGCCAATGAACCCTATCTGCCGCGCAACGAGAAATCGCTGCAGCGGCTTGACACCAACAAGGACGGGCGAATCAACCGCGACGAGATCATGCCGCGCATGGCCAAGCGCTTTACCTCAGTTGACGCAAATGGCGACAAGGTGGTGACTGTCGCCGAAATTGACGCACTGCTGCAAAAGCGTCTGGAAGCGCGGCGCACGAAAATGCTGGAGTTGATGGAAGCCAACAAGGACGGCAGCATTACAGAAGTGGAATTCAATCGCGTCGCTGACTCATTGTTTGACAAGGCCGATTTGGACCATGATGGTGGGGTTGATCTGGCGGAACTCAAAAGCTTCAAGCGCGGCGAATGGCGCAAGGCATTTTTGGCGCAACCCGTGAAGTGAGAAAAGGATACGGCTGATTTTGTCGGCAGACGCAACAGCGGCGGCATCGCCTGGTCTGCATCATGAGAGTGATGCGGACCTTTTGCACGCTGCCGCAAGGCGCGATGCGAAAGCCTTTGGCAGTCTGGTGGCGAAATATCATCTGCTGGTTTACCGTGTGGTCTGGCGCCTTACCAATGGCAGTGCCGAGGCAGAAGACATTGCACAGGAGGCGTTTCTGAAACTGTGGAACAATCCGGCGCAGGTTCGGGATGCGTCTACGCTTCGTGGCTGGTTGATGCGGGTTGCGCATAATCTCGCCATGGACTGGTTTCGCCGCAAGCCTGTCCGCGACATCAATAGTGTGGATGAGGTCAGCGATGACCGGCCCAGTGCCGAAGACCGCATGAACATCGACTGGGTGGCACGACGCATCGACAGGGCGGTGGCTGACTTGCCGGAGCGCCAGAAGCAGGCGTTGATCCTCGCGCATTTCGAGCAGCTTGCCCAAGCGGAAGCAGCTGCGATCATGGACCTGAGCGTAAATGCTTTTGAATCACTGTTGGCGCGGGCCCGCCGTGCCTTGAAAGAGCAATTGACTGCGGACAAGCAAGAGCTGTTGTCGGCATTGACTGAAAAGGAATGACGGCCATGGCTGAGAAACAGGTCACTGATACCGAATTGGATGCGTTGTTGAAAATGGCAGCGCAGCCCGCATTGCCGCGCGGCTTTGCTGACCGCTTGCAGGCGAAACTCGAACAGCCGGTGGCCAGCAATGTGGTTGCCTTTCCATCCCGAAAACCACCGCCCGCCAAACCTGCCGCAGTCTGGCTGAGTGCCATTCCACTGGCGGCGTCGCTGGCGATTGGACTCCTTCTCGGAGCGCAAGGCACTTTTCCAAACAGCTTCTCAGGTTTGGACACGTTATTGGTGTCAGACGCCACGGACACGGTTTTCGATATTGGCATTGAAGACACAGAGTCTTTTATCAATGGTGAAATTTCATGAGTGATGTGAGCCCGAACACGCCGCGCTTCAGCTGGATCCCGCAACTGCGTTCGCGCTGGTGGACCGCCGTTCTCGGCGTGTCGCTGATGCTGAATTTGATGATCGGCGGCATTGTCGCTGGTGCACGCTTTGGCGAGGGACGGGGCGACCGCATGACGGGAGCAAGCTATGTGCAACTCATTCCCCGCAAATTCTTTCGGGATATTTCGAGTGATCGCCGCAACGCGTTGATGCAGATTGTGCGCGACAACCGCGATGAGCTGCGCAATCTGCGCGAGGCATCCGAAGGTTCCGGCCTGAAACTGGCAGATGTTCTCGACGATCAAAATTTCTCGATTGATGAGGTTCGCAAAACCGTTGCGGCTTTTTCAACGGGCACTGAAAGCCTGGCTGCGCGAGGTGGTGAAGTGGTGGTGAAAATTGTCAGCCAATTGACACCGGACGAAAGAAAGCTCCTCGCTGCAGCCATCCGTGACCGGGATTTGCGGGGTAAAAAGCGGAAGAAGGATTAGACGCGCGGGAAAAGGGACTGTTTGCTCTATTTTGCAAACTGTCCCTGACCTTGAACTCGGGGACAGCTTGCGAGAAAGTGCAAGCAGTCCCCTTCAACCCGCTAGGGGCAACGACACCGTCACCGTCGTGCCTTGGTTCAGCACGCTGGCGATGGTCAGTGAACCGCCATGCAGTTCGACCAGTGAGCGTGAGATGGCGAGGCCCAGTCCGGAACCGCCCCGGCTTTTTGTGAACTGGTTTTCCACCTGTTCAAACGGGCGTCCGAGTTTTTCTATATCGCGTTTTGGAATGCCGATCCCTGTATCCGTGATGGAAAAATGCAGTTTGCCTGCGCCTGTGGTTGAAGCAATGCTGACTGTGCCGCCTTCCGGCGTGAATTTCACGCCGTTGGACAAGAGGTTAATCAACACCTGTTTCACGGCCCGCTTGTCAGCACGCAGTGTGACATCGACATCGCAGTTTGCAGAAAGCTGAATGCGGGATTCATTGGCGCGTGGCCCCACCAGACGCAACACGTCATCAACAACCTGTGTGAATACGAAACTTTCAATTTCAAGGTCGGTGCGGCCCGCTTCGATTTTTGACATGTCAAGAATGTCATTGATCACGTCCAGCAGAAACTGCCCGCTCTTGCGGATATCGGCCACGTACTCGGCATATTTGGCTGATCCCAGCGCCCCAAACATTTGTGCCGTCATGATTTCGCTAAAGCCAATGATAGCGTTCAGCGGCGTGCGCAATTCATGACTCATGTTGGCGAGAAATTCGGACTTGGAGCGGTTTGCGGATTCAGCACGGGTTTTCTCGCTGGCATATTTGTCGGCAAGTTCGGCAAGCCGCTGCGATTGTTCTTCAGCGGTCTGCCGTTCGCGCTGCAAATCGCGCACTGTCACCATCAGGGTTTTTTCGGATTTCAGAAGTTTCTCTTCCTGTTTTTTCAGGGCGGAAATATCAGTGCCCACGGATACAAACCCGCCGTCCTTGGTGCGCCGCTCGTTGATCTGCAACCAGCGTCCATCGGCCAGTTGCACCTCCACGGAACGCGCACCTGAACGGTCGTTGATTTCGCCCGGAACATATTGCTTGACCAGCGGCTCCTTGGCTGAACTTGCCACCACACTGTAAGGTGTTCCCGGCACGCATGCGGACGCGGGAAGTGAATGGAACTGTTGGTATTTGCTGTTGCAGATCACCAACTGGCTTTCCGTGTCCCACAGCACGAAGGCTTCGGAAATATTTTCAATGGCGTCCTTCAAACGCACTTCCGCTGCTTCATTCATCCGGTCGAGCTGTTTCTGGCGGGAGATATCAAACACAATGCCAACGAGATGCGGTTCCGTGTTCTTGTCGCCGGGTGCCAGAGCCGCCCGCGCCCGCAACCACACCCAGGATCCGTTTTCATGTCGCATGCGGAATTCATGATCGAATACCTTGGCACGACCTGTCAGCAAATCCTCAGCAAGATCATCGAGCTTTGCATCATCAGGATGGATGCGTTCTGACACGTTGCCAAAACTCAAGCGTTGGCCATCAGCTTCGAGGCCCAGAATTTCATACATCGATGCCGACCAGAAGAACCGCCCTTCAGCGAGGTTCCAGTCCCACAAGCCACATTGTCCGCCATCAAGGGCGCGCTCCAGCCTTGTGGTGGCAAGCCCCAATGCGTCATCGGCTTCGTTGGCCTTTGCGGCCTGCCAATAGAAAGCAGCTGATTGCAGGGAGAGAATGAGAAAAGTTACGCCGAACAAAACGGCAAGCTGTGTGACCCCATCTTGCCAGTCACTCAGAATATTGTCTTGCGGATGCAGTGCGATCAGGTTTCCGGGCACCACACCGAGGCTGCGGGTTGCCACAAAGGCAACGCGGCCGTCTCCCAGGGTGACCGGTTTCAGATTTCCGGAATCGATTTCGCTCGACGCGAAATATGCAGGTCCCAACACATCGCCCGCATTGCGTCCCACCAGCTTGTTGTCGTCTGGCACAGCGGCTGTTATTTTACCGCCTGCATCAACCACCAGAAAGCGGCGGCCGTCTTTTTGCGCATTGACCGAGAGTGCCGAAGCAAGGTCGGCGGTGCCAAAAGTGGTGAGTGTCTGATTTTCAGAAACGGCAAGCTGTGCCTGCTGTTGCAGGCGCTGTGCCGTGTAGTCGGCTTGCAGCAAGGTGAGGTCTGCACCATCGGCCATTTGCCGGGCACGACTTTCAAGCAATTGCGAGGCAATGGCAGCGGCCAGTGTCACCAGAAACAGAATTGTCATCACGGTTACCAAACGGCGGAGTGCCGTTTCGCTGACCTTGAAGCCATCATGCCCCGGAATAGGCACGGGCAGGCGCAATGCGCGCTCTTTCAAGAACAGTTCCCTGATCTGGGCTTTCTGCAACGTTACGGTTCCGATACGATAACAGGTTGTGCGTAAGGGACCGGGACTGGCACTCTGCTACAACAAACGGGTTCCGACGCAAGCGGCTTGAGGATTACCGCCTGCCAATCTGATTTGCCAACCCCTGAATGAACGTCCGGTCGATTATTGCGGCAGTTCAGGCCAATGTTCTCGAAATGATCTCATAAACGTCATTGGAAAGATTGGATGTGGCGAGAATGCGCTGCATTTCTGAAGCCGCATGGGCCTTGCGGAGGCCGTCGTATTGCGTCCAGCTGCGGAAATTCGTCGCCATGCGCGAAGCCACCTGGGGGTTGATGGCGTCAAGCGTGATGATGACATTTGCGAGCAGGCGATATCCGCTGCCGTCTTCTGCATGGAAGCCTGCAAGATTGCCGCCCGTAAAGCCTCCCATCAAGGCGTAGACACGGTTGGGTGTCTTGAAGGTGAAGGCTGAATGTTTCGTTAGCGTTTCGATTCTGGATGCAGGATTTGGCCCCGGTCTGGCCGCCGACAGCATGAACCATTTGTCGATCAACAAATGATCATCGGAATGGCGCTGATAAAACTGGTCCAGCATCATGTCGACGCGCGTGTTGGTCAAACACAACACGGCGGCAAGCGCACCGGCCTCCATGGTCATGTTGCTGGCAGCGTCGAAGTCCGCCAGTGCCACATCGACGGCAGCAGACGGTTCAACATGAGACAGCATGGCCAAGGCAGCCAGATGCAAACTGCGTCGCGCCGTGCCTGTCACATCAGGCTGATATCGAACCGTCTCGCGGGTGGCTTTGAGCAGCACCCCCAGGTCCGTAGCAAGCTTCCCCGACAATTCTGTCAACACGTGCACGCGTGATTTATGTATACGCGTTGCATCCACATCCCTGCCAATGGCCGCCGTCATTTCGGCCTCGCCCGGCAATTGCAGCAGCAAGGCCTTGAACGCATCGTCAAGCCCGGTTTCCGAAATCGCTTGACGCAACGCATTGGCAAAAGTCGTCACGTCACAGGATTGACAGTGGTAAGCCCTGAGCAGCAAACGCCGTGCTGTCGTCTGTGCGGCCTCCCAACGGTTGAAGCTGTCGGTGTCATGCGCAATCTGCACCATGAGGTCGTCGTCTGTCGCATCGTTTTGCAAGATGACGGGTGCGGAGAAACCGCGGTTGATTGACAGAACAGGCCGTTCGCTGACATTGCGGAACGTCAGCGTCACCGCAGCGGCCGTCAGTTCGAGAACGCCACCGTGCAGCGGAACATTTTCCCTGGTGACCAAGGACAGATCCTTTCCGGTCGCACTCACGAGTCCAAGGACGAGAGGCATATGCAGCGGTTGTTTGTCCATCTGGTTTGGCGTGTCGGGTGTGTGCTGCGAAACATGTGCCGTGAATTCTTTTCTCCCGGCATCATAAGAGGTTTTCACGGTCACGACCGGGGTGCCCGCCTGCCCGTACCATTTCGAGAAATGTGCGAGATCGCGGCCTGACGCATCGGCCATGCAGTCCAGAAAATTTTCAACCGTTGCAGCCTGACCGTCATATCGTTCGAAAAACAGATCGGTGCCGTCGCGAAAGGTGTCGCGCCCCAGCATGGTGTGCAGCATGCGGCAGATTTCCGCACCTTTTTCATAGATCGTCGGTGTGTAGAAATTGTTGATCTCGATGTAGGACGAGGGCCGCACGGCATGGGCAAGGGGGCCCTGGTCTTCGGGAAACTGCCGCGCCCGCAAGGTCTTCACATCTTCAATGCGTTTTACGGCACGTGAGCGCAGATCGGACGTGAACTCTTGGTCCCGGAACACTGTCAGGCCCTCTTTCAGGCACAGTTGAAACCAGTCCCGGCAGGTGATGCGATTGCCGGTCCAGTTGTGGAAATATTCATGCGCGATGATACGTTCTATGTTGACATAGTCCGAGTCAGTTGCCGTGTCGGGCCGTGCCAAAATGTATTTGTCGTTGAAAATATTGAGTCCCTTGTTTTCCATGGCGCCCATGTTGAAATCCGACACGGCGACAATGTTGAAAACATCAAGATCATAGGCCCTGCCAAAGCGTTCCTCGTCCCAGCGCATGGACGCTTTCAGAGACTCCATGGCCCATTCACAACGGTCTTCCTTGCCTTTTTCGACATAGATGCCGAGGGCGACATCGCGGCCCTCAGACGTGACAAACCTGTCATGCACACTGCCCAGATCACCTGCCACCAACGCAAACAAATAGGTGGGCTTGGGGTGCGGATCATGCCATTCAACGACGTGCCTGTTTGCTTCGATGCTGTTGGTGCTGTTCACCAGATTGCCATTGGACAAGACAACCGGCAGGGTTTTTGGCGCATCAATGCGCACGCTGTATGTTGCCATCACATCTGGCTGGTCATACATGAAGGCAAAACGGCGAAAGCCTTCTGCTTCCATCTGCGTGCAATAGGTTCCGTTGGTGAGATAGAGCCCTGACAGTTTGGTATTGGCTTCCGGATTGCACATCTGGATGATGGACAACTGAAACGCCTGGGCTGGCGGGTTGTGGATTGTCAGTTTGTTGTGGGCGTAGACATATTCGGTTGCTGCCAACACCCGGTCATTGATCGCGACGGCTGCAAGCTGCAAGTCTTCGCCGTCCAGACTGAGTTGGTGCCTGCCGCCTGGACGTGGTGTCATATGCAGGCGGCTTTGAACGCTCGTCTGTCGCGGCCCCAAAATGACGTGCAAGTCAACATGGGTGACAATGAAATCGGGTGGAGCGTAGTCGGCAAGATGAATTGCAACGGGCGTTTCGGGGAGCATAGGTGTAACCTGCGGGATGATACAGGCGACGAGTATAGCAGCAGCCTGTTGGTGAAACCTCACCCTTATGAAGTAGGTGGCGATACGGTTAAAGAGCCGCTGTGACGGCCTCAACGATGCTGATAAAGCCCGTTGCATCCCATGCCGAGCGCCCGATGAACAGGCCATCAATGTGGCACTGCGTGGCGAGTTCAACACAATTGCCGGGGTTGACGCTGCCGCCGTAAAGAACAGGCAGCGTTCCACCTGTCAGCGATTTCACCAAGGCAGCGATTTTGATGTGTTGCTCATTGGCAAATTCAGGTGATGCCGGAATGCCGCCTTCACCGATCGACCACACGGGTTCATAGGCGATGATGACGTTATTGGTTGCTTCGCCTGCCACATATTTCAATAGCCCGCGCACCTGCCGTTCAAGCGCCTCAGCCGTACGACCGGAATCATATTCCGCCTTGGTGTCTCCAATGCAAACAACCGCAGTAAGTCCGTGTTTCACCGCAGCCTGGGTTTTCAAAGCAACCGTTTCATCCGTCTCGTTGAAAAATGTACGGCGTTCACTGTGGCCAATTTCGACAAGCGTTGCACCGCAGTCCTTCACCATCAATGGAGATATCTCTCCCGTCCACGCGCCGGCATCTGACCAATGCATGTTCTGTGCGCCGACCTTGAAGCGCGTGCCCTTCAACTTTTCGGCCACGTCCGCAATGTAGGGGAAAGGTGGAATGACAAAAGGCTGCACGGCTTGCGTCTGTGCCACACTGGACGACTTTACGGCCTCGGCAAAGGCATGCGCATCTGAACGCAACTTGTTCATTTTCCAGCTGGTGCCGATCCATGGTTTTGACATGCCCATCTATGATTCCTTTAATTCAAATATAAAGCTTAGGGAGATCCGCCGGACTCCTTCCTCAATTATACCAAGCGTCATTTAAGTTAATCTACTACTTTCAACACATGCTCCGTCCGCGTTCCCCCTGCGGCAGGGCTATCGCATATGACAAAGAAAGGCCCTCATCCGGCGCTTCGCGCCACCTTCTCCCGCAAGCGGGAGAAGTGAAACAAGTAGAAGCTCTTCACTTCTCCCGCTTGCGGGAGAAGGTGGATTGCGCGCGAGCGCGAGACGGATGAGGGCCATTTTTATCCATATGCGATAACCCTGCCACAAGGGGAGGGTGAAGAAAAAGTCAACTTTTTTGATGGCTGGTATTACACCCTGTCTTCGCATAAGGTGCCCAATAGGCCACAGATTGTTTCAATGCCGCAACTACATTCCGGTCTGTTGGTTCGCGCTCGCGAAACGCCAGTTCCAGACACAGCTCATTGTCTGTCCCGCCCCCTTCGCGCACGGCGTCCAGCAATTGCGTGGGTGTGATGCGGCCATTCTCATTGTACTGCGCGGTAAACGGCCAATGCCCGCCCTTGTTCATGGTGGATTGCTTGATGTGGATGATGGGTGATTGCGTGGCGAAGTCTTTTGCCCAGGCATAGGGATCGACATCCCGCGGGTTGGGTGATGACACATCACCATGATCAATATCCACCATGGGCAGCAGCGGGATGGGAAGCTGCGCGGCGTTGACCCAATCCTGCAAGTCTTGTGTTGCCTGCAAGGTATGACCCAATTCACGTGCGACTGACATCGGTTCCCAGAACAGGTATTTCAAACCACGCTTTGCCGCATGTGTCGCTACTTCGTGCCAACATCCCAGTGCAGTATCCATGATGTTGCGATAGCGTACAACATCATCCATGTCGCGGTAGGTCAGTATTGCAAACTGCGTTCCGATTGCCGGACAGTCGAGGTCTGCTGCAATGTCGGCATAGGTCTTGAACCAGCGCACATAGTAATCCCTGACCCCGGCATCCGGGTGAGCGAAGTGATTGAGCCTGCCATAGGGGCCAGTCATGGCTGAGGTAATCCTGGCTTTTTTCGATGCAAGGGCTTTGCCCATTCGCGCCGTCAATCGCGCAATGGTTTTTGCATCCCATGACGGGTTGATGAATTCATGCACCAACTGGATGTGGCCGATGCCGATCTCATCCGTCAGTACACTGACAAATTCTTCAGGCTCGGCAAAGCGGTTGACCAGCGGATTGGTGTTGACCGACAACGTGAAAGCCATCGCTTTTCCACTCCTTGCTGCATTGCAGCGACGAATCCATCTGACTTGAAATGCCATATTGTAATTTGCAGGCCGCTTCGTCAAATCCAAGCTATAAAGCCTGAATCACCATCATTGGAAGATCATGCAATGTACAACGACGCCTTGGCCGCAGCCTTGGACAGAAACGCGCCAAAGCCGGTCTTGGCTAAATGAGGGACGGCGTGATCATCGGCGTTGATGCGGGAACCTCGGTGATCAAATCCGTGGCCTTCTCAACCGATGGCACACAACTCGCCGCCGCTGCGATTCCAAACCAATACGTGACATTGCCGGATGGCGGTGCCGAGCAGGATATGAACAGGACCTGGGCCGATACTGCGACAACGCTGAGACAACTCACCGAACTCATCCCCAATCTTGCCTCACGCCTCATCGCCATTTCGGTGACAGGGCAGGGCGATGGCATGTGGTTGATCGACAAGGCGGGTGAACCCGTTGCCCCTGCGTGGTTGTGGCTGGATGCGCGCGCCGCTGCCATCGTCGAAGAGTTTACCACATCGGACCGCTACGCCGCCCACTACGACCGGACAGGCACCGGCGTCAACGTCTGCCAGATGAGTTTGCAACTCGCATGGATGCAGCGCCACCGCCCCGAAGTGCTGGCGAAAGCCACGCACGCCTTCCATTGCAAGGACTGGATTTATTTCAACCTCACGGGCGACCGCGTCACCGACCCTTCGGAAGCAAACTTCACGTTCGGCAACTATAAGAGCCGCGAATATGATCTCGCCATTCTGGATCACCTCGGCGCACCGAAAGCCAAATCCCTGGTCACCCCAATCGTCGATGGCACCACCACCTGCGGTCACCTCACTGAAGCGGCAGCCAAAGTCACAGGTTTGAAAGCCGGTACGCCGATTTGTCTGGGCTACGTCGATGTGCTTTGCACAGGGCTGGGCGGCGGATTGTATGACCCAACAGGGCAGTCCGGCTGCACCATTGTCGGTTCCACTGGTATGCACATGCGACTGCAACCCGATGTGTCGAAGGTCAAACTCAACGCCGAAAAATCCGGCTACAGCATGGCGTTTCCAGTACCCGGCATGGTGGCGCAAATTCAATCCAATATGGCCTCGACCTTGAATATCGACTGGTTGCTGGATGTGGCGCGCGGCATTTTCAAAGACCAAGGCCTGGAAAAATCCCGCAGTGATTTGCTGAGCGGCATGGATGAAAAACTGCTGTCGCGCGAACCTGGAAAATTGCTTTTCCACCCTTATATTTCCAGAGCCGGGGAGCGTGGTCCCTTCATGGAACCCGCCGCCCGCGCCATGTTCAATGGCCTTGATACAACTGCCGACTATTTCGACATGATGCGCAGCGTCTTCGAAGGTTTGGCCTATGCCGCCCGTGATTGCTATTCCGCCATGGGGTCAATACCCAAAGAAATCCGCATCACAGGCGGTGCGGCTCGATCAAAAGCCCTGCGCACAATTCTCGCCAGCGTTTTGAATGCCAATGTCCGCAGCGTATCGCGCGAAGAAGCGGGTGCGGCGGGTGCGGCCATGATTGCGGCGTTACAACAAAAACTCTTCCCCGACATGACTGCCTGCGCCAATATATGGGTCGAACCCCATCTTGGCGCAGCAACAGAACCGGATACGACCTTGACCGCACGCTACGAAAAAATATTCCCGTCCTATGTTGAAGCCCGCAAAGCCATGCGGCCTGTCTGGAGAGGTTTGGCATGACACGCAAAATCGCAGTGATCGGAGATCGCTTCATGCTGTCGCGCATGTTCGAAGAGGCTTTGCGCGAACGCTGCAAAGCTTTCGATCTCGACATCTCAACCCATGATCTTCCGTGGCCGGATGAAGCGATGGAACATGGTTATGCCGTGCAAGGCATGGATGGTTTGAGGGAGTATATGGGCTCGGCTGATGACGTGGTGGCGCTCACAGGCGATGCTGAAATTCTGGTGACGCAGCTTGCACCCTTGTCCGCGACAATCATGGACCGGTTGCCCGATCTCAAATTCATTGCCGTTTCCCGTGGGGGGCCTGTCAACATCGACATGAAAGCCGCCCGCGAGCGCGGCATCACCGTGGTCAACACACCAGGGCGCAATGCATCCGCCGTTGCCGAATTCACCATTGGTGCCATTCTCGCGGAAACCCGCAACATCACCAAGGGTCATGATGCGCTGCGCCGGGGCGAATATCGCGGTGATCTCTATCGCGCAGACGTCACGGGCCGCGAACTGCATGAAATGACGGTGGGCCTCATCGGCTATGGCGAAGTGGGCCGTCGTGTTGTCAAGTTTCTCAAAGCCTTTGGCTGCCGCATTCTGGTCAGCGACCCTTACGTGCAATTAACGGTGGAAGATTTGCGCGACGGCGTTATCCAGACCTCGTTCGAAACTGTTCTGGCCGAAGCTGATGTGATTTCACTGCACGCAAGGGTCACGCCGGAAACCACCAGGATGGTCAATGAAGAGGCACTTCGCAAAATGAAGCCCGATGCGACCCTGGTCAACACCGCTCGCGGCCCGTTGCTGGATTATGATGCCCTGACCCGCGTGATGCAGGAGGGCCATTTGCGCGGGGCCATGCTGGAAACTTTTGGCATCGAGCCGGTCCCGCCTGATTGGCCGTTGTTGCAACTGCCGAACGTGACCTTGACCCCCCACATCGCAGGCGCATCGGTTCATACCGTGCGTTATGCTGCGGGGCTGGCGGCGGAAGAGGTGCGCCGCTATCTGGCGGGGGAACCGGCGGTCAATCGCTGTTGAGGCTGAACAAGACCCGAAAGCCAATCCACCGTTGAAAATGGCGCAGGTGGGTTATGCCGAATTGATGCGGGTGATGACAGCAGCGGGCTACATTGTGGAAACGCAAGGCTTTCCGAATGCATAGCACGCTGCATTTTCAATTTTGACCAACTGATCAGGAAGTGCTTACCTCCCGCCAAGCGCCCGCAAGGCGTTTCGACTCTCAGGGAGATAAAAATGAAATCACGCAACCTCTTCGCCGCTGCATTGATGGTCGGCACCATACTGACTGCGGGTGCCGCTCAAGCCAAATCACTGGTTTATTGTTCGGAAGGCTCGCCCGAAAACTTCACGCCCGCCATCAACACCACGGGCACGTCATTCGATGCGGCGCGCCCGGTTTACAATCGTCTTGTGCAATTTACGCCCGGCACGACGACTGTGGCCCCTGCTCTAGCTGAATCTTATGACGTGTCTACTGACGGGCTGACCGTTACGTTCAAATTGCGCAAAGGCATAAAATTCCATTCCGGCGTCAACGGCTTTACGCCGACGCGGGACATGACGGCAGAAGACGTGATCTGGTCATTCAACCGCATGTGGAAAGCCGAACATCCCTACGCAAAAGTCTCGGCTGGCGCCTATGACTACTTCAACGACATGAGCATGCCGGACCTTTTGGCCTCGATCGAAAAGGGTGCTGATGATTTGACGGTGGTTTTCAAATTGAAGAAACCAAACGCGCCAATTCTCGCCAACCTCGCGATGGACTTTGCCGCCATTCACTCCGCTGAATATGCCGACTTCCTGACAAAGAAAGGCACACCGGAACAGTTTGACCAAATGCCAGTGGGCACGGGCTCGTTCCAGTATGTGGACTACCAGAAAGATGCTGTCATCCGCTACAAGGCCTTTGCTGAAGGCTGGGCCGGGAAGCCCAAGGTGGACGACTTGATCTATGCCATTACGCCCGATGCAACAGCGCGTTATGCCAAGCTGAAGGCCAATGAATGCCAGATCATGATTGCGCCAAACCCGGCTGATCTTGATGCCATGCGCAAAGATCCTGATGTTCAATTGCTTGAACAGGCGGGCCTCAATATTGGCTATATGGCGATGAATGCGCAGAAGCCGCCGTTTGACAAAATCGAAGTGCGCAAAGCCATCGCCATGGCGATTGATCGCGATGCCATTTTGAAGGAAGTTTACCAGGGTGCTGGCCAGAAGGCCAAGAACCCAATTCCGCCGACGATGTGGTCTTACGACGACTCGACGGTGGACATCGAATACAATCCTGAAAAGGCCAAGGAAATGTTGAAGGCGGCTGGTGTTGAAAACCTGCAGTCGGATTTGTGGTGGATGCCGGTGCAACGCCCTTACAACCCGAACGCCAAGCGCATGGCTGAAATGATCCAGTCTGACTTGGCCAAGGTGGGTATCACCGTTTCGCTGGTGTCTTACGAATGGGGTGAGTACCGCAAGCGCATGCAGGCAGGCGAACACCAGATGGGCTTTCTTGGCTGGACTGGTGACAATGGCGATCCGGACAATTTCCTCTCCGTGCTGTTGGGCTGCGACAAGGATGGCAAGCCAAACGGCAACAACATCCCAAAGTGGTGCAATGCAGCCTTCCAGGCCGACATTGTGAAGGCAGCTGAAATCTCGGATCAAACTGAGCGGACGAAGCTTTACGTTGATGCGCAGAAAATCGTCGCCGCTGAAACGCCGTGGTTGAACATTGCGCACTCCACCGTGTTTGAACCGCTGCGCAAAAGTGTAACGGGTTACAAAGTCAGTCCACTGGGATCACATGAGTTCCAGGATGTGGATGTGGCTGAGTAACGAGAACGCGGTCCCTCATTTTGCCTGTCACGGCGGATGGGGGACCACCACTCCAACCCAATGCTGAAATTCTTCCTCAAACGCGCCGCACTGACGATCCCCACATTCATAGCGCTGATGTTTGTGACTTTCGTGATGATCCGGCTTGTGCCGGGTGATCCCATTGAGGTGCGCATGGGGGAGCGCGGCATCAAGCCTGAGCGGCTGGCGGAACTTCGCCACCAGATGGGGCTAGATCAATCAATTCTGAAACAATTCGCCGATTACGTGTGGGCGTTGTTGCATGGCGATTTCGGAACGTCGCTTGTCTCAAAAACGCCGATCCTCAATGAATTTTTTACGCTGTTTCCCGCAACACTTGAACTCGGCCTTTGCGCCATGTTGTTCGCAGTGTTGCTTGGCGTTCCCGCGGGTGCAATTGCCGCCGCAAAACGCGGCAGCATTTTTGACCAGTCGATCATGGGTGCAGCGCTTGTTGGTTACTCCATGCCGATATTCTGGTGGGGGCTGATATTGATCTTGTTCATGTCGAACACCCTGCACCTGACACCAGTTTCTGGCCGTGTGGACCTCATCAAGTTTTACTATCCATCTGTCACAGGATTTCTGCTGATTGACTCACTGCTGTCAGGCCAGAAGGGTGCCTTCATGGACGTGGTGCGACATTTGATTTTGCCCACAATTGTTTTGGGAACAGTTCCGCTCGGCGTCATCGCCCGCATGACACGTTCATCCATGCTGGAAGTGTTGGAAGAAGATTATGTGCGCACGGCTCGCGCCAAAGGCCTGTCGACATTCCGCGTTGTAGGTTACCACGCGCTTCGCAATGCCTTGATACCCGTGGTCACTGTCATCGGGCTGCAGATTGGCTCATTGCTTGCGGGTGCAGTTTTGACCGAAACGATTTTCTCCTGGCCCGGTGTGGGGCATTGGCTGGTGCAGTCGATTGGCCGTCGTGATTATCCCGCACTGCAAGGTGGTATCATGTTGATTGCCAGTTTGGTGATCATTGTGAATTTTCTGATCGACATGCTCTACGGCGTCATCAACCCGAGGATCCGCCATGGTCGTTGAAAAGATGGCCGTTGATGTAATCGCACAATCCCCACCCGGCCCATGGCTTTCCTTTTGGCGCGCCTTCCGGGAAAATCGCGGCGCTGTCATTGGTTTTGGCCTTGTCTGTTTCATCATCCTCTGTGCCATTTTCGCAGACGTGCTGGCCCCCTATGATCCGCTTGAACAATTTCGCGATGCCACCAAACGTCCGCCCTTTTGGGTAGAGGGTGGAAGCTGGACCTATCCCTTGGGCACTGATCCTTTGGGCCGCGACATGCTGTCCCGCATTCTGCACGGGTCACGCATATCGCTGTTCATCGGTTTGGCCGTCATGTTGGTCACTGCCGTTTTTGGAATATTTCTGGGAATGATTGCGGCTTACAAAGGTGGCATCATTGACGTGGTGGTCACCCGCATCATGGACTTGATCATGGCCATTCCCAGTCTGGTTTTGGCAATCCTGATCATCGCGGTTATTGGCCCCAATCTCACCAACACCATTTTTGCGATCACAATTGTTTACCTGCCGCGTTTCGTGCGGCTGGTGCGGGCCAGTGCGCTATCCGAACTCAGCAAGGACTATGTAACGGCAGCAAAAGTTGCAGGCGTCGGGCCGTGGCGGCTGATGTTTTCAACCGTACTTCCAAACTGTATGGCACCCTTGATCGTGCAGGCCACACTCGGCGTGTCGGATGCCATTCTTGAGGCAGCGGGTTTGGGATTTCTCGGCTTGGGTGCGCAACCGCCAACACCAGAATGGGGTTCGATGTTGGCCGACTCCCGTGACTTGATCACGTCGAACCCGTGGGTGATGGCTCTGCCGGGATTAGCCATTCTCATCACGGTTCTTGCCGTCAATCTGATGGGCGATGGTCTGCGTGACGCGCTTGATCCGCGCCTCAGGAGGAGTTGAGATGGCGCTCCTCGAAATTGAAAACCTGAGCGTTGATTTCAAAACCCACAACGGTTCCTTCCGCGTTGTTGATGCGGTGTCGCTGCAGGTCAATGCGGGCGAAACACTGGCCGTTGTCGGTGAATCAGGTTCTGGCAAGTCAGTGTCAATGCTGGCTGTCATGGGGTTGTTGCCATGGACTGCAAAAATTACAGCGGACCGTATTTCTTTCGATGGTCGTGATCTCCTGCACATGTCCTCCGACGAACGCCGAAAGATTACCGGCAAGGATATTGCCATGATTTTTCAGGAACCGATGAGCAGCCTGAACCCATGTTTCACCGTGGGTTTCCAATTGATGGAAGCGATGGCGACGCATCTTGATCTCGACAAGGCACAACGCCGCAAACGCGCCATTGCACTTCTGGAAGAAGTGGGCATTCCGGCACCGGAGTTGCGGCTGTCATCTTTCCCGCATCAACTGTCAGGCGGCATGAGTCAGCGCGTGATGATCGCCATGGCCCTCGCCTGCAATCCGAAGCTGCTGATCGCTGATGAACCAACCACGGCCCTCGATGTGACCATACAGGCGCAAATTCTTGATCTGCTGGTGCGCTTGCAAAAAGACAAGGGCATGGGACTGGTTCTGATCAGCCATTCCATGGGTGTTGTGGCGGAAACGGCACAGCGCGTCAGTGTGCAATATGCGGGGCAGAAGGTGGAGGAACAGCCTGTAGAGGGTCTGTTTGCACATCCGCGACACCCCTATACGGCGGCACTTCTCGCGGCATTGCCAGAGCGTGCAATTGGGCGAAGACTTCCATCTATTCCCGGCGTGGTGCCTGGACAATTTGATCGGCCCGGAGGTTGTCTGTTTTCACCGCGCTGCGCATACGCCACTGATCTGTGCAAGACGACGCCACCACCCATGAAGGCGGGTGCCTTGTGCCACTACACATTGGAGTTGGCCTTCCCATGATGCAAGTTCTGAAAGCTGAAAATCTCACCCGCTACTACAAAGTATCGCGCGGCATGTTCAGCGAAGCCGCGACATTGAAGGCAGTGGATGGCGCAAGCTTCACGTTGCAGCGCGGAAAAACCTTGGCCGTTGTCGGTGAATCAGGGTGTGGAAAATCCACACTTGCCCGCCTTGTCGCAATGATCGAGCAGCCCACGTCAGGTGCTCTGAACATCACGAGCAAAGACGTTGTCGGGGCCAGTTCACAGACGTTGCGAAGCCTGCGCCCCAAAGTGCAGATGGTGTTTCAAAATCCCTATGGCTCACTCAACCCACGCCAGAAAATTGGCAGCATTCTGGAAGAGCCTTTGCTGGTCAACACGTCGGACAGCCAAACCCAACGCAGCGAAAAAGCCCGTGCCATGATGCGGAGTGTGGGACTGCGCCCTGAACACTATGACCGTTACCCCCACATGTTTTCAGGCGGGCAACGCCAGCGTATCGCCATCGCCCGTGCCCTGATGCTGGAACCGGAAATCCTCGTTCTGGATGAGCCCGTGTCGGCTCTTGATATTTCGATTCAGGCGCAAGTCTTGAATCTGTTGGCTGACCTGCAGGAAAAGCACAATCTCGCCTATCTCTTCATCAGCCACGATCTCTCGGTGGTGAAACACATCGCTGACGATGTGATTGTCATGTATCTGGGCCGGGTGGTGGAGCAGGGCAGCAATGCCAATGTGTTCAGCAATCCGCAGCACCCCTATACGCAAGCGCTGCTGTCAGCTACGCCCGCACCGGATCCTTTGCGGAAACATAAACGCACTATTCTGAAAGGCGAGTTGCCTTCACCTTTGTCGCCGCCAACCGGATGTACATTTCATCCCCGCTGCCCCATCGCTTTTGAAGCTTGCAGCAAATTCAATCCGCAGCTCAAGCCCCACGCAAATACCATTGCCGCATGCCTGGCACTGGACTCAATAGAACCCGGTCGTAGCGGGCTTCTTGATTGAGGCCCATCCAGGCAAGAAAATGAAACCTTCTTGCTCCACTGCATAATTCATATTGATTTTTCTGTGCGCTTGGCGAAAAAGTGCTTGCACAACTTGACGGGAGTACTTGATGAAAGCCAAACTTGGCATGTCACCCATTGCGTGGTGGAACGACGATCTTGCGGAACTCAGCGATGATGTGTCGCTGGAGGAATGTTTGCGGCAGTCGCGCTCTGCCGGGTTTACCGGCATGGAAATGGGGCGGCGGTTTCCGTCCGATGCCGGGGTGATGTTGCCCATTCTGAAAGCCGCTGATGTGACACTGTGTGGTGGTTGGTTCTCCGGCACGCTTGTCGATGATGACAGCGCATCGAACAAGGCACGCATCCAGCCGATGATCGAGTTGTTCAAGGCGGTCAACGCGCCTTGCATTGTTTACGGTGAAGTGGGTCGTTCGATTCAAGGCGACCGGTCAAGGCCACTGGCCACGAAGCCCAAACTCTCTGATGACGACATGAAAGCCTATGGCCGCAAGGTGACGGAATTCAGTGACTGGGCGGCGGCGCAAGGCTTCCCCAATGCGTGAACTTGGCATTGGCCTTATCGGCACCGGCTTCATGGGCAAGGCCCATGCGATTGCCTATCGCACGGCCTTGTCGGCATTTCCGGATATTTCGGTGCCAAGGCTGGTGGCCATTGCGGATGCAAATGAGAAGGCTGCGGCTCAGGCGGCACATCAATATGGGTTTCAATCTTCAACGGGAAACTGGCGCGACCTGATTGCAAATTCGTCCGTACACGTCATATCCATCACCACGCCCAATTCCATGCACAAGGAGATGGCACTGGCGGCAATTGCGGCGGGAAAGCACGTGCATTGTGAAAAGCCTTTGTCTCCGACATTGGCGGACTCGCTGGAGATGGTTCAGGCAGCGGAAGCCAAGGGTGTACATACGCAAGTTGGTTTCAACTATATCAAAAACCCGCTGCTGAAACTGGCGCGGGAAATGGTTGATGCGGGTGAACTCGGCGAGATTACGGGTTTTCGCGGCATTCATGCGGAAGACTACATGCATGACCCGGCAAACCCGTGGACCTGGCGGATTGATCCGTCAGGCGGGCCCGGTGTGATTGCGGATCTGGGGTCGCACATCATTGGCATGGCGCGGTTTCTGCTGGGCGGCATCAACGAGGTGAGTGCTGATGTGCGCACTGTGATCAAACAACGTCCGGTGACGGGCGGGTCTGCCGTGATGAGGCCCGTCGAAGTTGATGACGTGGCGCGTCTGCTGGTGAATTTCGAGCGCGGTTGCGGCGGCACCATTGAAGCCAACTGGATTCAGACCGGGCGCAAGATGCAATTGGGCTTCGAACTCACCGGGGAAAAGGGGAGTTTGGTGTTCACGCAAGAGCGCTTGAATGAATTACACTATTACAAGGCAGGCGGCGAGGCCCGCCACATGGGGTTCACCCGCATTGAAGCTGGCCCGCAACATTCGCCCTATGGCGGCTTCTGCGTGGCGGGCGGGCATCAATTGGGCTTCAATGATTTGAAGACGATTGAAATGGCGGAATTTCTGGGGGGCATTGCCAAGGGCAAAGTGGCGGGGCCGGATTTCCGTGAGGCTTATGAAATACAGAAGGTGGTGGAGGCTGCCCTTGCGTCGTCGAGAAGCCGGAGTTGGCAAGCCATAGCGTGAGCAGCGCCACCTGTTAACCACCTTTTAACCATCTTCCCCAACCCGATCTTAATTTCAACACGGCAAAGGAAGAGTGAACGGCGGGGATAAAATTCTCTGTAACTCTATGAGCGGGCCGGGGGGCCTGGCTTTTTCGAAGGTGGATATTTCAGATGATGAACACGCAGACATCCGGATTCAAGTTGGTGCTGGCCTTGGGGCTGGCTTTGTCGCTGGCAGGTTGCTCGAAGAAAACCTCGACTGTGGGGCTGGGCGCTGATGGCCTTGGTGGTCCGGGTGGCGGGCTTGCAGGTTCTGCGGCTCAGGTTGCGGGATCGGAAGAAGACTTTGCCGCCAATATTGGCGACCGGGTGTTTTTTGAGAATGATCAAACGACGTTGACTGCTGAAGGCAGGGAGATTCTGGTCAAACAGGCCTCGTGGTTGCAGCAATATCCTGATGTGGCAATACAAATTGAAGGCCATGCCGATGACCGCGGCACCCGTGAATATAATTTATCGCTCTCGGCCAAGCGCGCGACAAATGCCCGCAACTTTTTGATTTCGCAGGGTATTTCATCGAAACGCATTTCGTCGATCGCCTATGGCAAGGAAAAACCGGCACAAGTGTGTGACGCCGAGGAATGTTGGTCACAAAATCGCCGTGGTGTGACGGTTATCACCTCCGGCGCGCGCACGAGCTGATTGTTTTCGTGTCATTTGCGCCGCACATATTGTGTGACAACGGCCCCCACGCTTGTGCTTGGGGGCATTTTGTGTAACGCGAAATACAACACAGCGCGAATCGCCACCGAGGCCTTGAGGGGCGGGGTGCAGGGCTGACTGAAGGAGTGGAATTGATGATAACGCGTTCAACAGGTTTCAGGACGGCGGCCCTGATGAGCTGTTTTCTGGCCCTCGCGGCCTGTTCGAAGAAAAATACCCCGGATCTGGAAGCGGGACTGGGCGGTGATCGCATAGGTGCCGGTGCAGGCAATGTGGCCCCCGGCAGCCAGGCCGATTTTCAAACCAATGTGGGCGACCGGATCTACTTTCTCGTCGACCAGACGAATTTGACGCCGGAGGGCCGTGATATTCTCACCCGTCAGTCCGAGTGGTTGCAACAATATCCTGATGTGACAATACAGGTCGAAGGCCATGCTGATGAACGCGGAACCCGCGAGTACAATATTTCACTGTCAGCCCAACGTGCCACCAAGGCCCGCAATTTTCTGCTCAGCCAGGGTGTCAAGGCCAACCGCGTTTCATCCATTGCCTATGGCAAGGAAAAACCGGCACAGCTGTGCGATGCCGAGGAATGCTGGTCGCAGAACCGCCGCGGCGTGACCGTGATCACGGGTGGTGCCAATTAACCTTGAGCAAGCCTGTTGCCAATTCGCAACAGGCTTGCAGGCTTCTTTTGTGGGTCGCGTTTGAGCCGCAATTTCTCCGTCTTTTGCAGGCAAGAAGTTCGCAAGACGTTCCCAACGGGATTTTTAAACATGTTCAAATCTAGTGTATTCGCTGCGCTTTTGTTGGCCTTCGTATCCATGCCAGCGGCAGCCCAGGATATCGCCACCCGCATTCTCAACATCGAGAACCGGTTGCGTGATCTCACGGGGCAAATGGAAGAGCTCAACAACTCGATGCAGCAGCTGCAAAAGCAATTGGGCGGCGGCCAGCAGGGTGCGTTGGATGACTCAGCACCTAAACTGAAGAAACTGGCAACGGCGGACCAGGGTGTTGAAACCATTGTTGATGCGCCAATTGCAGCGCCAAAGCCGAAACAGCGTGCCATCATACTGGGCGGCGAACCGATTGAGACGCAGGAACTGGCACCCGGTCCGACCCTGCTTGGAAGCGGTCAGGACAACGCCGCAAGCGGAGATGGCCAGCTTCTGGTTCCCGGTTCGGAACAGGACGTTGCTGTTGCGACACCCGCTGACAATGTTGTGGTCGACGGCACCACGGCCCCCGGATCGGTTGAGCAAGTTTCGCTGACCCCTGCAACCGACACGCCCGAAGCGTTGTATGAAAAGAATTACGAAACGCTGTTGCGTCGCCAATTTGGTGAAGCCGAAGCGGGTTTTCGTCAATTCCTCGAAAAATATCCGGATCACAGCCTTGCCGGCAGTGCACAATATCAATTGGGCGAAACCTTCTATGCACAAGGCAACTATCAGGAAGCCGCACGAAACTTTTTGCAAGGCTACAAGAATTACCCAAAAAGCCGTCGTGCGCCAGACAGCTTGCTGAAGCTGGGTCTGAGCCTGCGGAAGCTTGATCAACGGGATCAGGCCTGTGCGGCACTGGCGTCGGTTTCAACTGAATTTCCGCGGGCTGTTGAAGCCAAGAAACGGGCCCAGGCTGAATTGAAGCGTGCTGGCTGCTGATACGACACAGGCCTTGAATGGCATTTTTGACGGCCTCACGGGCTTCTCCCGTGTGGCCGTTGCCGTTTCCGGAGGCTCTGATTCCATGGCCTTGCTCCGGCTGGTGACGGATTGGCGCTCCCAGCCCAATGGTCCGCGCGAGGTTTACGCCCTGACCGTAGATCATGGACTTCGGCCTGAAAGTGCAATTGAGGCGCGGGAGGTTTCAGCCTGGTGTGCATGCCTTGGCGTGACCCATATAACCCTGCGCTGGCAAGGGACAAAGCCAACAAGCGGTATTCAAGCCAAAGCGCGGACTGCCCGCTATGACGTGATCACTGACTGGTGCCGGGACCAAAGGGTGCCCTTGGTCATGACGGCGCATACCGCCGATGATCAGGCAGAAACCGTTATCATGCGCCAGCAGCGCACCAATACTGACAGAAGCCTTGCCGCGATCTGGCCGGAAAACGAGTGGCGTGGAATTAAACTGCTGCGGCCCTTGCTGGCTGTGCGGCGGGAAACCTTGCGCGACTATTTGCGGGGACTGGGTCAAATGTGGTTGGAAGACCCCAGCAACAGCAATACGGTTTTTGAGCGCGTGCGGATTCGCCAGAACATGTCGGAAGAGGATGTGGGTGGACTTCAGGCCTTGGCCGTGTCAGCCCAGACCCGCGTCACGGCAGCCGATGCAGAACTAAAGGCCTGGCTTTCCCTGCACATGAAAGTTGATGACTATGCCGTCATTCGTTTGCCGCGCTCAATGTTGCAGGCGATCGCTGTTGACCTGCGCATTGACGTGCTATCGTGGGTTTTGGCCGCAGCGGGGGACGGGCAAAGGCCGGAACGCGCCAATGTGGAAGCGATTGCAACGTGGTTGAGTGATGGCCGCGAAAATCGCCGCAGTGCCAATGGTGCAATTGTGAGTGCCAGACGCCATGTTGTCGAGGTCATGCGGGAGCCGGGGCGAATCCGCAGCCGTTTTGTGGAAACGCCTGAAACAGGATTGGTGGTGTTCGACGATCGTTTCAAGGTTTCAGCGCCGCCGGGGTCAAAGGTTGGACCCATGGGACCGCCGCCCCTGCTGAAACGGCCAAAAGATGTGCCGGCGCTGGCCTTTTCGTCCCTCCCGGTGGTGAAAATAGCTGATGGATCGCTATATTCAGCCTTGAAAAGCGGTCGGCGCGACATTTCAGCCATGCTTTGTGAACGATTCAGGGTTTAGTGTCGTATTAATCTTCGGAAGTTTCTTGGAATTGCAGATTGTCATGACTATGTTATCTGCAGTTCGGCAACCGATGCCAGCATTGAGAGGTTTGACGTGAATCAATTCCGCAGTTTCGCCGTTTGGATCGTAATTGGTCTGTTGCTGTTTGCGCTCTTCAGTTTGTTCCAGGGCCAAAGCATGCTGCGGACAGCTGCAACCAACGAAATTACATATTCCGAACTTTTGAACAAAATCAACAGTGGCGAGATCAAGAGTATCACAGCGTCGTTGAACGGCGATGTGGTGGCTAAAACCTCTGACGGAAAAACCGTGACGACATTTGCCCCTGTGTCGGAAGATTTTATCAAGACTGTGCGCGAAAAGAATGTTCCTGTGGAATATCGCCCGCCGCAATCTGATTCTTTCCTGAGCACTGCACTGATCTATTGGTTGCCAATGCTGCTGATCGTTGGCGTGTGGTTCTTCATCATGCGGCAAATGCAAAGCGGTGCTGGCAAGGCGATGGGCTTTGGCAAATCACGCGCCAAGTTGCTGACTGAAAAGCAGGGCAAGGTCACTTTCGCCGACGTGGCAGGCGTTGACGAAGCCAAGGACGACGTTGTCGAAATTGTCGACTTTTTGAAAGACCCGCACAAGTTCCAGCGCCTTGGTGGCAAGATTCCACGTGGGGCGCTTTTGGTCGGTCCTCCAGGTACGGGTAAGACCCTTCTTGCCCGCGCCATTGCCGGCGAAGCCAGTGTACCGTTCTTCACGATTTCGGGGTCCGACTTTGTCGAAATGTTTGTGGGCGTGGGTGCGAGCCGTGTGCGCGACATGTTCGAACAAGCGAAGAAAAGCGCACCCTGCATTGTGTTCATTGACGAAATTGACGCTGTGGGTCGCCACCGTGGTGCGGGCCTTGGCGGCGGCAATGACGAGCGCGAGCAGACCCTCAACCAATTGCTGGTGGAAATGGATGGTTTTGAAGCCAATGAAGGCGTCATCATCATCGCCGCCACCAACCGCCCCGATGTGTTGGACCCTGCACTTCTCCGCCCCGGTCGTTTTGATCGCCAGATACAAGTCGGCAATCCGGATGTGAAGGGCCGTGAGCAGATCCTCAAGGTTCACATGAAGGACAAGCCCTTGGCTCCGGATATTGATGCCAAGGTTCTGGCTCGTGGTACGCCCGGATTCTCCGGTGCGGACTTGGCCAACCTGTGCAACGAAGCTGCTCTTCTCGCAGCACGTCGCAACAAGCGCATCATCACGCAGGCTGAGTTTGAAGATGCCAAGGACAAGGTCATGATGGGCCCCGAGCGCAAATCCATGGTGATGTCAGACGAAGAACGCCGCAACACGGCTTACCATGAAGCAGGTCATGCGCTGGTGGGCCTCAACGTGAACTATGATCCCTTGCACAAGGTGACGATTGTTCCGCGTGGACGCGCCTTGGGCCTGACCATGAACCTGCCGGATGGCGACCGTTATTCGCGCACCCGCCAATGGTGTGAATCGCGTATGGCCGTTTTGTTCGGTGGCCGTGAAGCGGAACTTATTCTCGGCGGTGAAAAGAACGTCACCAACGGTGCGATGGGCGACATCCAGATGGCAACATCGCTTGGCCGTTCCATGGTCACGGAATGGGGCATGTCTGACAAGTTGGGTCGTGTGCGTTATTCTGCCAATGAACAGGAAGTGTTCTTGGGCCACAGTGTGACCCAGAGCAAGAATGTGTCGGAAAGTACCGCGCAGATCATTGATGAGGAAGTGCGCAGTCTGGTGCTGACAGGAGAGGCGACTGCGAAATCCATTCTCAAAAAGAAGCGTGCTGACCTGCACACCATCGCCAACGCCCTGTTGGAGTTCGAGACTCTATCGGGTGAAGATGTGGCAGCCTTGTTGCGCGGGGAAAAACTGAACCGTGATGACACGCCGCCGAAGAAGTCCGATCAAGGCACACCATCCGTGCCACGCGCCGGAGCCAAACGCGGCAAGGCTGGTGGTTTGGAACCGCAGCCGACCTAGGGGTAAGTTTAACTTGCATCCAATGACAGTATATACTATGTATATACTGTCATTGGCTTTGGGAGTTTCACATGCAGACCATTATCAGAAAGTGGGGCAACAGTCTCGCAGTACGCCTGCCACAACATGTTGTGGCTGAGCTGGCCATTAAAGAAGGTTCTTCACTTAATGTTTCAGTAGATGATGGAGCGTTGGTTATGAAACCAAGCAGACCTAAATACAGTTTGGATGACCTGCTAAAAGATCACGTCGCTTCTCACAATCATGGTGAACTGGATTGGGGCCAGGCTGTAGGCAAAGAAGAATGGTGAGACCGCAACAGTATCAACCTGAAAAAGGTGACCTGGTTTGGCTGGATTTCACACCGCATGCCGGAACAGAACAAGGTGGCAGGCGACCCGCAGTGGTGCTGTCATCCCAAAGGTTTAATATTGCGACCGGGCTGGCCTTTGTTTGCCCTATCACGTCGCAAGTAAAAGGTAGTTCGTTTGAAGTCGTGGTTCCTCGAGGCGGGAAGATCAGCGGAGTTGTTTTAACGGATAACTTGCGAAGTTTCGATTGGTTGGCTCGGAACATCGTATTCGAGTCCAAAGCTCCCCGCGAGGTAGTTCTTGACGTTTTGGCGAAGTTGGAAGCTATTCTCGATTTTGATGATTTGAAATGAAATCCTACTATCGTCCACTCGCTCTTGTCTTTGGCCGTGATGCGAGATTGAAGATTGCGTCAGGCCATGCAGGGGCATTGGGTAGCTCAGCGCATGTAGGCTTCACGCAGGTTGAAATAATCGAGCGTGGCGGGACCAGTCGTTTCGTTGCTTTTGCTGAAGTTGCCGAAGAACCCACTATCGGCGCCATCACCGCGCAACGCCTGCACTTTGGCGGCCTCACTATGGAACATTGCCGCATCATGGGCATTGTCAATGTGACTCCGGACTCGTTTTCTGATGGCGGTCGATTGTCGAATTCGGCGGCTGCGATTGCGCATGGCAAGCTGTTGGCGGCGGAGGGTGCTGATATCCTCGACGTTGGCGGAGAGTCGACGCGGCCCGGTTCTGACACCGTTTCCATTGAGGACGAAATCCAGCGCATCGATGCAGTGATTGCGGCACTTTCGGTTGACCATATTGTCTCTGCTGATACCCGCAAAGCCAAGGTTATGCAGTCCGCGCTGAAAGCCGGAGCCCGCATCATCAATGATGTGTCGGCGCTCAATCATGAGCCTGCTAGCGCAGACGTAATCGCGCAGTCAAACGCTCCCGTCATCCTGATGCATGCGCAGGGTGAACCCAAAACCATGCAGTTGAACCCGCGCTACGATGACGTGCTGCTGGATGTTTATGATGCGCTGGAAGCCAATATCGCCAAAGCCGAGGCAGCCGGCATTGCCCGCGCCAATATCTGCATTGACCCCGGTATTGGCTTTGGCAAGACCTTCAAACAGAATCTGGAACTGATGGCGGGCCTGTCAATTTTCCATGGCCTTGGTGTGCCACTTCTGGTGGGACTTTCGCGCAAGGGCTTCATCGGCGCTGTTACCGGTGAAAAACGGGCGGCGGACCGTGTGCATGGTTCCGTCGGCGGCGCTTTGCAGGCGGCAATGCAGGGTGCGCACATCTTGCGGGTGCATGATGTGAAGGCCACAGTTCAAGCACTCAAAATGTTTACCGCGTCGAACGATCCCGATTCAGCGGATTTCTGAATTGTGTTATGCGATGTTCGGGACTTAAGCTGGATTGGGATTTTCAATGACTCGTAAATATTTCGGCACTGATGGCGTGCGCGGTCGCGCCAATGCGGGCTACATGACGCCTGATGTGGTCATGCGCATCGGCTTGGCGGCCGGGCAATTGCACCGCCGTGGCGGACATCGGCACCGCGTTGTCATCGGCAAGGATACCAGACTTTCAGGCTACATGCTGGAACAGGCGCTGACTGCGGGCCTGTTGGCGTCGGGCATGGATGTGTTCCTGTTGGGGCCAGTGCCCACGCCAGCCGTTGCCATGCTGACGCGCTCAATGCGGGCTGACCTTGGCGTGATGATTTCAGCGTCGCACAATCCGTTCCAGGACAATGGCATCAAGATATTCGGCCCCGATGGATACAAACTGTCGGATGAGCAGGAATTGAAAATCGAGGCCCTGATTGATGCGCCCGCTGCTGATGCGCTTGCGTCTTCAACGGACATCGGTCGCGCCAAGCGCATTGAAGATGCCGGTGCCCGCTACATCGAATTTGCCAAGCGCACCTATCCCGGCGAGAGCAATCTTGATGGTCTTCGCATCGTCATTGATACGGCCAATGGTGCCGCCTACAAAACCGCTCCCACCGCTTTGTGGGAACTGGGCGCTGAAACCTTCATCATTGGTGAAGATCCAAACGGCCTCAACATCAACGACAAAGTGGGCTCCACCTCACCGCAAGCCATGTGTGAACGCGTGCGGGAAGTGCGCGCTGACATTGGCATAGCGCTCGATGGTGATGCGGACCGGGTGGTCATCTGCGATGAAAAGGGTAACGTGATAGACGGTGACCAGATCATGGCACTGATCGCGTCAAGCTGGGCCAAGCGTGGCCAGCTCAAGGGCGGCGGGCTTGTGTCGACGATCATGTCCAATCTCGGTCTGGAGCGTTATCTGGAAGGCGAGGGGCTTTCATTGGTGCGCACCAAAGTGGGCGACCGTTATGTGGTTGAACATATGCGCGCCCATGGTTTCAACGTGGGCGGCGAACAGTCTGGCCATATTGTATTGTCTGATTATGCCACAACGGGCGATGGACTGTTGGCGGCTTTGCAGGTGTTGGCGGAAGTGGTGCGGCAGGGAAAACCTGTCAGCGAAGTCTGCAATCTGTTCAAACCCCTGCCGCAGCTTTTGAAAAATGTCCGTTTTTCTTCCGGCCTGCCGCTTGAAGACCATAAGGTGAAAGCCGCAATTGCTGATGCTCAACAGCGCCTGGGAAACCAGGGTCGTCTGGTCATTCGCGCGTCGGGAACAGAACCGCTGATCCGGGTCATGGCCGAAGGAGAAGACGAACGACTGGTCACAGATGTTGTGGACGGGCTGTGTGGAATCATTTCGAAAGCTGCGGCGTGAGGCAAGAGACCTCATCAGCCCTTCGGGCAGCTTCTCCAAGGGAGAAGCGACTCGGTGGTGGACCTCCCCTCAGAGTCACACATCTGGGGAGGTCCCACATCCAGTCGCTTCTCCCTTGGAGAAGCTGCCCGAAGGGCTGATGAGGTCCTTTTCCCGTTATGGTTAACCCCCGCTAACACGTTGTGCATCTCCCACACATATCGGCGTTGCTAAAAAGTCACATAACATTTTAGCCACATTGCAGCCATTTTGCCGCCCGCGCGGGAACAAAAGCTGGCGTCATGTTGTTTTCATGCCGACGGGAACAGTTTTCCCTCCGGAACAAGTTTTAAAAAGCGAGGTATGCGTTATGAATATGTTGAAAATGATGTTGTTGGCAGGTGTGGTTGCGTTGCCACTTTCGGTTTCCGCCCGTGCGGCTGATATTGCACCTGATGTGCCGTCAGAAGTCGATACATCAACGATGGGTCTTTATCTGCGCGGTGACGTGGGTGGCTCGTTCCTGAAATGGAGCGGTGGCGCTGATGACAAAGCTTTCGTCGGCGGTGGCGGTATTGGCTATCAGTTCAGCGACATGCTGCGCATGGATTTGACTGCTGATTTTGCCGGCAAATATCAAATCGCGCCAGGTGCTGAAATTTCGACGACAACCTTGTTGGGTAACGCATACCTCGACTTTGCCAACGACACGATGTTTACACCTTATGTGGGTGCAGGCGTTGGTTATGGCTGGGTGAATGGCAGTGGCTTGGCGCGTGACAGGGATGGCTTGGCTCTTGGCCTTGCCGCCGGTGTTGGCATTGATCTCACCACCAATCTCACAGTCGACGTTGGTTATCGCTTCCGCGATATCATGACATCAGGTGCCGATACCAAGGAACACCAGGCCATGGTGGGTCTGCGCTTCAAGTTCTAACCCCGATGTTTTAATCCTACGGGGGTCCGCAATCGCGCGTGGCCTCAAACGAAACGCGTCCTTGGCGAAAGTTAAGGGCGCGTTTTGCATGTGGGAATTTCCATCTTGCGTCGCGACGGGGTTTCGTCCAATAGCGACCCCGGGCTAGCTCTCCCCACCGAGAGTCTACCCATCTGCAAGGATGGAGAACAACATGACAGATCAGAAACCGGCAGTGCGCCCGGTCAATCCACAATTTTCATCTGGCCCCTGCGCCAAGTTTCCGGGTTGGAACGCATCCCTACTCAAGAATGCACTCACAGGCCGTTCGCACCGTTCGGCTGAAGGCAAGCTTCGCCTGAAGCGGGCTATTGACCTCACACGCGAGGTGCTTGAGGTGCCTGCGGACTACAAGATTGGCATCGTTCCGGCCTCTGATACGGGTGCCATGGAAATGGCCATGTGGTCATTGTTGGGTCCGCGGGGTCTGGATATTTTTGCGTGGGAAAGCTTCGGCGAAGGCTGGGTGTCGGATGTTGTAAAGCAATTGAAGCTTCCAGACATTCGCAAATTCACCGCCGATTATGGCGTGTTGCCGGATATGGCGCAGGCTGACTTTTCCCGCGATGTGATTTTCACCTGGAATGGCACCACCTCAGGTGTGCGCGTGCCTGACGCCAACTGGATTCCTGACAACCGCGAAGGCTTGGCCATTTGCGACGCCACGTCTTCGGCCTTCGCGCAAGCCATGGATTTCTCGAAGCTCGATGTGGTGACCTTCTCCTGGCAGAAGGTGCTGGGCGGCGAGGGTGCGCATGGCGTGATCATTCTCAGCCCCCGCGCTGTTGCACGTCTTGAATCTTATTCCCCACCATGGCCCATGCCAAAGATTTTCCGCATGACCTCCGGTGGCAAATTGATCAGCGGCCTGTTTGAAGGCGAGACCATCAATACGCCGTCCATGCTTTGCGTAGAAGATTATGTGCTGGCACTGGAATGGGCACAAAAAGTGGGCGGGTTGCAGGGCCTGCGCGCGCGCGCGGATGCCAATGCGGCAGTGATCGACAGTTGGATTTCTGCAAAACCCTTTGCCCATCATCTGGCGCAAGTGGCAAATACGCGATCCAATACTTCCGTGTGTTTGACGCTGGATGGCTCGGCGGAGGTGCCAAAGAAAATGGCGAAACTCCTCGAAAAGGAAGGCGTAGCCTTCGACATCAACGGTTACCGCGATGCGCCTCCGGGGCTTCGCATCTGGTGTGGTGCCACGGTTGAAACGGCTGATGTTGAAAAGCTGATGCCGTGGCTCGACTGGGCATTTGAAAAAGCGAATAGCGAATAGTGGGTAGCGAATAGGGTTGTTTTCCCTCGTTTCCACATTCTTACTATTCGCTATTCGCTATTCACTTCTTCCCCAGGAACCCCCATCATGACCATTCGTGTTCTCGTCTCCGACAAACTCTCTGAAACCGCTGTGCAAATTTTCCGCGACCGTGGGGTTGAGGTGGATTACATGCCTGACCTTGGCAAGGACAAGGACGCGCTTTTGGCCGTCATCGACCAGTATGACGGCCTTGCCATTCGCTCCAATACCAAGGTCACGCCCAAACTGATTGAAGCTGCGAAAAAACTGAAAGTCATTGGCCGTGCGGGCATCGGTGTTGACAATGTTGATATTCCCGCCGCGTCCTCGCGCGGCATCGTGGTCATGAACACGCCTTTTGGCAATGCCATCACTACCGCCGAACATTCGATTGCCATGATGATGGCGCTGGCCCGGCAAATTCCTGAAGCCAATGCTTCGACGCAAGCCGGCAAGTGGGAGAAGAACCGCTTCATGGGTGTGGAGCTTTACAACAAGACACTTGGCATTATCGGTTGTGGCAACATTGGCTCCATCGTTGCTGATCGTGCCTTGGGTCTGAAAATGAAGGTGATCGCCTATGATCCATTCCTGTCTCCGGAACGCGCCCTGGAAATTGGCGTTGAAAAAGTCGAGCTCATGGACATCATGGTGCGATCAGATTTCATTACCCTGCACACACCTTTGACCGAAAAGACGCGCAACATCATTGGTGCCGCTGCGCTGTCGCGCTGCAAAAAAGGTGTGCGCATCATCAACTGCGCACGTGGGGGCCTTGTCAATGAAGACGCGCTTTATGATGCGCTGGTTTCAAAGCAAGTGGCCGGTGCCGCACTTGATGTGTTTGAGGTGGAACCCGCAACGTCGCACAAACTTTTTGGCCTCGACAACGTGGTGGCAACGCCACATCTGGGTGCCTCTTCAACTGAAGCGCAGGAAAATGTTGCCTTGCAAGTGGCTGAGCAAATGTCAGACTTCCTGCTCACAGGGGCCGTCACCAATGCCCTCAACATGCCTTCGATTTCAGCCGATGAAGCGCCGCGTCTGAAGCCCTTTGTGGCACTGGCGGAAAAACTGGGATCTTTTGTGGGCCAACTCACCGATGATGTGATCACCGGCATCATCATTGAATATGCAGGCGACGTGGGCGAGATGAATACGCGGGCTTTGACGTCAGCAGCATTGGCAGGCGTCATGGCCGCACAGATCGGCATGGTCAACATGGTGTCAGCGCCATTGGTTGCGAAGGAACGTGGCATCAAGGTTGATGAGGTCAAACAATCGCGTCGCGGTGCCTATGAAACCTATATCCGCTTGACCGTCAAGACAGCAACATTCGAGCGATCTGTTGCAGGCACCGTATTTTCCGATGGCAAGCCGCGCATTATCCAGGTCAAGGGCATCGAGCTTGAATCGGATTTTGGCAAGCACATGCTTTACGTGACCAACAACGACAAGCCGGGCTTTATCGGCAACATCGGAACGCTGATGGGCAACGCCGGCATCAACATTGCCTGTTTCCACTTCGGGCGTGTGGCTGCGGGGGGTGACGCCATTGGCCTGGTGGAAGTGGATGCGCCCGTGCCGCAATCTGTAATGGACGCAGTGGACAAGTTGCCGAACGTAAAGCTGGTGAAGGTGTTGGCATTCTGACACACAGGCGTTCATAACTGCTTGCAAGTGGCATTTGTTCAGGCAAGGATGGCCACATGAACAATGGCATTATCATCGGCATTGATGCCGGTACATCCGTGATGAAGTCGGTCGCCTTTGCGATTGACGGTACGCAACTGGCTGTGGCGGCGATACCCAACAGCTATGTGACCTCGCCTGATGGCGGGGTTGAGCAGGATATGGCCAGAACCTGGGCTGATGCAGCAGCGACGCTGAAACAGCTTGGCGACATCATCCCCGATCTTGCGTCTCGCGTGATTGCGATTTCAGTCACAGCGCAGGGCGACGGCATGTGGTTGATCGACAAGGCAGGTGAACCCGTGGGTCCGGCGATGATCTGGCTGGATAACCGGTGTGCCGCAATTGTTGATGGCTATGTTGATACCGAACATTACGCTGAACATTACGAACGCACCGGCACAGGCCTGACAGTTGTACAGATGAGCGGCAAGCTGGCGTGGATGCAGCAGAACCGCCCGGAACAGCTGGCACGCGCCACTCACGCCTTTCACTGCAAGGACTGGATTTATTTCAAACTCACGGGAGACCGGGTCACCGATCCATCCGAGGCCAATTGCAGTTTTGGCAATTACAAGACCGAGTCTTACCAGGCAGACATTCTGGATCACCTGGGTGTAGGCAATGCCAGGAAACTTCTGACCCCGGTTGTTGATGGCACAGAAGTGTGCGGCCAATTGACCGAAGCTGCGGCAAAACTGACAAACCTGAAAGCGGGAACACCGATTTGCCTCGGCTTTGTTGACTACGTCTGTTCCGGCCTGGGCGGCGGATTGTTTGACGCTTCAGGTGAAACCGGATGTTCCATCATCGGGTCTACCGGCATGCACATGTGTCTCCGGACCGACAGGAACGGCGTGCGGCTCAATGCTGAAAAATCCGGTTTCACCGTCAGTTTTCCGGCACCTGGCATGCTTGCGCAAATGCAATCGAATATGGCGGCCACGTTGAACATCGACTGGTTGCTGGATGTGGCAACCGGTATTTTGTCAGTACACGGACTGAATAAAAGCCGCGCTGATCTGCTCGTGGGACTGGATGACAAGGTGCTGGCGCGTGACGCTGCCAAGGTGTTGTATCATCCCTATATCTCCTGGGCGGGAGAACGCAGTCCGTTCATGGACACGGCGGCGCGGGCCATGTTCAACGGGCTGGATACCACGGTTGACTATTTCGACATGATGCGGGCGGTGTTTGAAGGTCTGGCCTTTGCCGCGCGCGATTGTTATGCGGCCATGGGCTCGATCCCGAAAGAGGTGCGCGTGACTGGTGGGGCTGCGCGGTCCAAGGCGTTGCGGTTGATCATGGCCAGTGTGCTGAATGCGGATATCCGCACGGTGTCACGTGAGGAAACGGGCGCAGCTGGTGCAGCAATGATTGCAGCGGTGCAGCAAAAGATTTTCCCGGACATGGCGGCTTGTGTGAGAGTGTGGGTTGATCCACATTTGGGAGCGTCTACCAAACCTGATGCTGCCTTGGCTGCCCGTTACAACAAGACCTTTCCAAGCTATGTGGCTGCACGAAAAGCCATGCGCCCGATTTGGCGGGGTTTGCGCGGGGTTTAAATTCTGCAATTGAAGCAAAAAGCGGACTTGCATAAAAATTCAAACAATGTATAAACATGCGATTGACGGGGTTTCATGACACTTGAGTCTACATTATCTGATCCGACAGACCTTGATGGTCTGCGTCGCTATCTGACAGCGCAAGACCCCGACGCGCGGCTGCAGCCACTTGACATGCTGCGCCTCGACATTTCGCCGGATGCGCATTTGATGTTGGGTAAAGCCGTCACACTTGCTCTGGCCGATGCAGGCCGAAAAACTCCTGCATCGATTGTTCTCCTCACGGACACTACGCCAATCATGCGCGGCCAGGATAAGCTCAGCACAGTTGTGCAATCCCAGCTTCAGTCTCACAGCGTGAAAACAGTGATGCTGGATGGTGGCCATGCCACGCTGCATGCGGATGAGACAACGCTTGATGCTGCGGCGGAAGCCGTGAAGGGTGCTGACCTCATCATCACCATCGGGTCTGGCACCATGACGGATGTGGGCAAGATTGCAGCGCTGCGCAATGGCGGCATTCCCCAGATTGTGGTGCAGACGGCAGCATCCGTTGATGGCTTCACGGATAATGTGTCGGTGATTTTGCGAAATGGCGTGAAGCGCACGGTGCCATCCCGCTGGCCCACCATTGTGCTGGCCGACACCACCACGATTGGTGGCGCGCCACGCGAGTTGAACACGTCTGGTTTTGGTGAGGCGATTTCACTTTTTACGGCACCTGCTGACTGGTACCTTGCCAATCTTGTCGGCCTTGACCACACGTTTCATCCCGCATCCATGGAATTGCTGAAAGCCGCTGCTGCTGAACCTCCGACCTGGGCCGCAGGGGTCGCGACGGGTGATGCAACGGCAATACGTGAGTTGACGAAGCTGCTGGCGTTGCGTGGCATTGTGTCTGGTGTTTCGAATACGACTGCGTGTCTGTCGGGCGTTGAGCACGTGATCAGTCACATGCTGGACCTGCATCATGCGGCCCATCACCAGCCCATCGGTTTACATGGTGCACAGGTAGGGGTGGCCACATTGGTGGCGACGAAGCTGTGGCGCCGGGTGATTGATGGTGATCTGGTTCAGCCTGCACTGTTGAAAAAGCCGGATGCTGCAAAACTGGAATTGCGGGTTCGCAAGGCGTTCGGTCATCTTGATGCGTCAATTGCTGATGAGTGTCTGCGCGATTGTTTGAAAAAACAGAACCTGATCGAACAGAATTGGGCGAGCTTTGTTTCTGTCGTTGAAAACTGGAAAGCACATTGCGCCGAATTCGACAAGATGGTGCAGCCGCCGGAAAAACTGCGCCCGGCTTTGCAGGCATCCGGAGCGCCCTCGACATTTGCCGAACTCAACCCGACAATTTCGCCAGAGCTTGCACGCTGGGCTGTGGCGAACTGTTTCGTCATGCGCAACCGGTTCAACCTGGTTGATCTCCTCGACCTCATGGGGTTGTGGACTGACGAGATGGTGGATTGGGTGCTGGCATGAGCCGCGATCTCGTGATCGGTGTGGACTGCTCGACGACGGCCTCAAAAGCCATCGTTTGGGACATGTCGGGCCGGGCTGTTGCCACGGCGCGTCGCAGTTATGAACTTGATCATGTGCGTTCCGGCTGGGTTGAACAGCATGCACCGGATTGGTGGACCGCGACCGCAGCGGCCATTCATGAAGCAGTGGCGCAGGTGGGCGGCGATCGCATTGCGGCCATTGCCATAACCCAACAGCGCGAAACATTCGTCTGTCTTGATGCTGCTGGACATCCCATTCGCCCGGCGATGACGTGGATGGATATGCGCGCCACGGCAGAGGTTGAAGCTTACGGGACCAAAGAGGTTCACCGCATCACGGGCAAGCCGCCGAACCCGACGCCTGCCTGGTACAAACTGTTGTGGCTGAAAAAGCACGAGCCCGATACCATTGCCCGCACCAAACACGTCGTCGATGTTGCAGGTTATCTCGTGCAGAAACTGACGGGCGAATGGGCAACGTCCTGGGCATGTTCTGACCCGCTTGGTCTGGTCGACATGCAGCGTTTTGATTATGATGATAATCTTCTCGAAATGGCGGGTTTGGACCGCAGCAAGGTCAGCCGCCTGTTGCCGCCGGGTGCCATTGCAGGCGGCTTGACGGCAACTGTCGCTGCTGAACTCATGCTTCCCGCTGGTCTTCCCATTGTGATCGGTGCTGGCGACGGTCAGTCAGCAGGTCTCGGCTGCAATGTCACGCGCTCGGGACGGGCCTATCTCAACATCGGCACGGGAACCGTGTCGGGTGTCTATTCCGAAAAATACAGTTACGCGAAGGAATACCGCACTGTAAGCGGCCCTGTTCCTGGAACCTATATTCTCGAAACTTTTATCGGCGGCGGCACCCAAAACATTGTCTGGTTTGTTGAACAGCTTTCAGGGTTGGACGCTGCAACCCTGAAACCTGGTGAGACGTTTGAACAAATTCTGGAAGCCCTCGCTGCCCAAGTGCCCGATGGCGCGGCGGGGCTGCTTTGCCTTCCTTATTGGACTGGTGCCATGTCGCCCTATTGGGATGGCCATGCCAGGGGCGCATTTGTTGGCCTGTCAGGTCTGCATGGCAAGGCCCATATGTATCGCGCCATACTTGAAGGTGTGGCGCTCGAAGAACGTTTGCTGATGGACGGCGTGGAGGCTGCAACGGGATCGCCGATTGATGAGATCGTCGTGGTGGGCGGCGGTGCCCGCAGCACGCTGTGGTGCCAAATCATTGCGAATGTGCTCGGCCGGTCTGTGCACTTTGCGCGGGAACGGGAAAGTACGGCGCTGGGAGCTGGCATTCATGCGGCAGCGGCTGTTGGTCTGTACACGGACATTCGCAGTGCTGCTGATGCCATGACGGGTGTGGAGCAAAGCTTTGCGCCCGATGCAGCGTCACACGCGCGCTATGCCGACATTTTCGAAGCCTATCGCAGCATCTATCCCGGCCTGAAAGACACATTCCGTTTGATGGCAGAGAAAATGCCATGAAGAAGCCTGCCACCAATCGCTTCACACGGCTCGACATCCAGCAGATGCGGCTCATCACACGGGTTGCGCGCCTGCATCATATGCAAGGTTTGCGGCAATCTGAAATCGCAGAGACTCTTGAAATTTCGCAAGCCAGCGTATCGCGCTTTCTGACTCTGGCGACAGAGCACGGCATTGTGCGCACCATTGTGGTGCCGCCGGAAGGGCTTTACCCCGAACTCGAAGAGGGATTGGCAGCGGCCTATGGTCTCGACACTGTCTATGTGGTCGATATTACTGCGCGTGAAAGCGGCATTGAACAAATTCTCGGAACTGCCGCAGCCCAGTGTTTGACCAGTGAATTGTTTGATGCACCACTTCTCGGACTAACCTCGTGGAGCACGACGTTGCGTGAGATGGCCAAGGCCTTGCCGATGCAAAACAACACTGGCGTGACACGCGTTGTTGAACTGCTGGGTGATCTGGGTTCGCCGCGCTTGCAACATGAGGCGGCACTTGCCACGCAACAGGTGGCGCGGGCTTTTGATGCGGAAGCGGTTTATTTGCGTACACCGGGTGTGATAGCCAGTACCGAATTGCGCAAGGTTGCCATGGCCGATGCCCATGTGCAGGCGGCACTTAAACTGATGGATGATGTTGACGTTGCGTTTGTGGGTGTTGGCCCCGCCGATTTCCATGGGCCACTTGAAGCGGGCGATAATTTTTTTACGGCACAGCAATTGGCAGAGGTGCGGGCTGCGGGTGCTGTGGGGCAATTGCATCAGCGCTTCATCAATGCTGCGGGTGAAGCTGTTGCAA
The DNA here is from genome assembly GCA_043754325.1 of Hyphomicrobiales bacterium. Lineage (GTDB taxonomy): Bacteria > Pseudomonadota > Alphaproteobacteria > Rhizobiales > Aestuariivirgaceae > Aestuariivirga. The sequence goes on along the minus strand of JAYUVC010000141.1, from coordinate 11,063 downwards.
CTGAGCTTGATGAAAACGTGGTTGGCATCACACTTCCGCAGTTGCGCAAAGTGCAGCGCAAAATTGCCGTGGCGGGAGGTTCATCCAAGCATGCAGCTTTGGCCGCAGCTCTCAACGGACACTGGATTGATGTTCTCGTGACCGACGTGAACAGCGCAAATTACCTGATGAACAACGCACGACAAGGAACAGCATGACCATTCCAAATGATTTTCTGCTCGAAATGCAGCGGCGCATGTTGCGCATCCGCTATTTCGATGAACGCGCCTCCAAAATGGTAAAGCGTGGTGAAATTCCGGGCACGGTTCACACTTCGATTGGCCAGGAAGCGCAAGTGGTGGGTGCCACCATGGCGCTGGGCGACGGTGACTACATGACCGGCAATCACCGCAGCCATGGCCACCCGATTGGCAAAGGGGCGGCTCTTGGTCCCCTGATGGCTGAACTTGTGGGCAAGGCTTGGGGCGTGTGCGGCGGCAAGGGCGGCTCCATGCATCTGGCGGATTTCAAGGTGGGAAGTCTGGGCGAGTCCGGCATTGTGGGCTCGTCGATTCCCATTGCGACGGGTGCAGCGCTTTCCAGCAAGGTGCTGAACAATGGCAAAGTGTCTCTGGCTTTTTTCGGTGATGGTGCGGCCAACCAGGGCTGTCTTTATGAGGCAATGAATATCTCGTCGGTCTGGAAACTGCCCATCATATTCCTCTGCGAGAACAATCAATATGCCTTGTCGACCCCGGCCCACACTGTGACGGCGGGTGTGTTGGCCAATCGTGCAGCGGGCTTTGACATGCCGGGGGTGCGTGTTGAAGACGGACAAAGCGTGTTGACCGTTTACGACGCGGTGAAAACCGCTGTGGACCGTGCCCGTGCGGGCCAAGGCCCAAGCTTTGTGGAAGTTGTCACCTATCGCTTCAATGAACATTCGGAAGGTTTGCGTCTTGCCGTTGATTATCGCGATGCGGACCAAAAAGCCGCGTGGTTGCAGCGTGATCCCGTGAAACTGTTCCGCGCCCACATGCTGGAACACGGTATTGCTGATGAAGCAACCCTCGCAGGCCTCGAAGCCGAGGTAATGGCCGAAGTTGATGCGTCCGTTGCCTTTGCCAATGACAGTCCGTTTCCGGAATTGTCCGACGCCTTCAAGGATATTTACACCGAACCATTCGGAGCAACACTATGACCATCATGAGTTATCTGGGCGCCATTGGTGCCGCACAACGCGAAGCCATGGACGCTGATTCACGCGTCATCATCATGGGTGAAGACGTGGAGGCCAATGTCTATGGCACCATGGGCGGCAAGTCCCGCTCCGACAAGGGTGATTTCCTGCAAATGTATGGCCAGAACCGCATTCGCAACACACCCATCTCGGAAGAGGTGATGGTGGGTGCAGCGGCAGGTGCTGCCATGACAGGGCTTCGGCCCATCGTTGACCTGTCCTACTCAACCTTCCTCTACATGGCGATGGACCAGTTCATCAACCAGGTGGCCAAAAGCCGCTACATGTTTGGGGGGCAGTCCTCAATGCCCGTCGTGTTCCGCTCGGCCATGTTTTACGGCCTGAGCACAGCGGCACATCACTCGGATCGGCCATACCCCATGTTCATGAACATGCCGGGTTTGAAAATCATGGTGCCCGCATCGCCGGCTGATGCGAAGGGTTTGCTGCGCACCGCCATTGACATGGATGATCCCGTCATGTCGTTCGAGGCTTGCATGTTGTGGGGCTTGAAAGAGGATGTGGACGAGGGCGAATTCCGCATTCCTTTCGGTGTGGCCCGCACAGTGCGTGAGGGAACGGACGTGACATTGGTTGCCATTTCGTCAGCGGTGCAACAAGCCATACTCGCTGCAAAGGCGTTGGAAGCCGAAGGCATATCGGTGGAGATCATTGATCCACGCACTTTAGTGCCATTGGACAGCGAGGCGATTTTTCGGTCCGTTGCAAAGACCGGACGATTGGTTATTGCTGACCCCGCCAACAAGACCTGCGGAGCGGCGGCGGAAATTTCGGCACTGGTTTCCGAGACCATCTTTGACAGCCTGAAAGCACCGATCATGCGCGTCACCACACCAGACACGCATATTCCGTTCAGTCCGGCACTTGAAAAACAACTTTACCCGAACGCCGTGAACATTGCAGATGCGGTGCGCAAGGTTGTTCACAGCAAATCGAGAGGACAATAAAATGCCACGCATCAAGGTACTGCTTCCACAATGGGGCATGGGCATGAGCGAGGGCACCGTCGTCAAATGGCTGAAGGCCGTTGGTGATACGGTGAAGGAAGATGAGCCACTGGCGGAAGTTGAAGCGGAGAAAGCGACGGAGGTGATTGAGTCACCTGCGTCTGGAACGCTGAAAGAAATTCTGGTCGAAGCGGGAACCACCGTTGAGGTTCGAACCCCTGTCGCCATCATCGAAATTTAGGGAGAGAATACACCATGCCTATGGTCAGTCACCGTCAACTCATGTCCGATGCCCGCGCAGGCGGTTATGCCATCGGTGCGTTCAACATGCACAATGAAGAAACCACTGAGGCTCTTGTGCTTGCAGCAGAGCAAGCCAAAGCGCCCGTGGTGCTGCAAGTCGGTCGCGCGCTGGTGCCCCATGTGGGGGTGAAGCGCGGTTTTGAAATGACAAAGCGCATCGCTGAAAATTCCAATGCGAATTACGTCATCCATCTTGATCACGGCCCGTGGGATGAATGTCTCGAAGCCATCAAGCTCGGTTTCAATTCGATCATGTGTGATTTTGCACATTTGCCGTTTGAAGAGAATATCCGCTGGACCAAACGCATTGTCGATATTGCGCATGACTTTGGCATTCCGGTTGAAGCGGAATTGGGGAAGATTCCCGATGTTGGCCAGACAGTGAACTGGGAAGATTATTACACCACTGTTGAGGAAGCCCAACGTTTCGTGGCGGAAACAGGCGTTGATTATCTCGCCATCTCTGTCGGCATTGTGCATGGCGTCATCCCCGGTTTGAAGCCGGAACCCTTGTCCATCAAACGCACACTTGAGATCCGTGATGTGACGAACATTCCACTGGTGTTGCATGGTGCATCAGGTGTTCCAGAGGAAGAAGTGCAAGCGGCCAAGAAAGCGGGTGTGCACAAGTTCAATGCCGATACTGACCTTCGCCACGTGTTCCGCCAGGGCATGCTCGATGTGTGGTCGAAGGGTGACCATCAGTTGGAAGAGGCCATGGCTGAGGGCCGCAAGCGGATGATCACCGCAACCATCGAAAAGATGAAACTATATGGTTGCGTCGGTAAAGCTGCGTGAGTTCAGCTTTCCCGGGCACATTCCAGCTGGTGGATGATACTGGCCTAGCCGCCGAAGCACGTGTCTCACCGCTGGAATATGCCCATTGGGTAAAAGAGAAGTTGGCAAGCCTGCAGCCGGGTGACGATGCCATTCTGCGTTTTCGCCGTCCACGGCCCACGGCTGCATTCTCGCCGCAGGACACAACTCACCCTGACTATGAACGCATCAAGCAGCAGGCGCGGAGCAATGGTTTTGAACCGGTTGAGCGCGGTACAGGCGGCAGGCTCACCATGTTTGATGAACATGCGCTCGCCATCACACTGATCTGGCCCCATGCCGAACCACACGAACATACCATGCGGCGTTACGAAATGTTTTCAGGTGTCATTGTCAGTGCACTGATGAAGCTTGGCATCGACGCAAGGGTTGGAGAATTGCCCGGCGAATACTGTCCCGGAAAATTCAGTATCAATGCGGGCGGGCGGGTGAAGCTGGTGGGCATTGCGCAACGCATGAACCGCCGATGCGTGCAGATGGGGGCCATCATTGCGGTTGAACGCTCGGAGGCAGCGTGTGACGCGATTGCAGACGCATATAGCGCAATGGGATTGCCGTTTGATCCTTGCACCTATGGTGCAGTGACGGATCTTGTACCAGCGCTGTCTTATGACACAGTGCGCGACGTGATGCGGCAGTCGGTCAGCGATGGTTTTGCGAACAGCGCGACAATTTTGACGGGATAATCAAGACGTCGGTGGGTGTGAATTCACGAAAGTTGTCATTACCGCACGTGTTGCACTGCTGTCCGGCTAAGGAAATGTTGGGCATATGAAAGCTTCGGCAACTCCCAAAATTGTCATTACCGGACTTGTTCCGGTAATCCATGGTTCAACGGGAGTGGAGTTCTCCTGATAAATCACGCTCGCACCACGATGGATTACCGCAACAAGTGCGGTAATGACATCGTCTGTAAATCTTGGCGTTGTGTCCTGGTTTTTGTTTGTTGTACCGGCATTCAAAAGCATTTCACTGCGCTCTACCCTGCAGAACGATTTGCCAAAACCGACAATCTCCGGAGGGCGGGTTTTTGTTGTTCTTGCCAGACTTGCACAGACGTCAAATTCAGATTGCCGTTCAGGTTGACATGCAGTGCGTCGAGAAGACTTTCCGGCACGGGGCGGCCAAAATGGAAGCCTTGCAATTCTTCACATCCCGACGCGTGGGCAAATTGCAGTTGCTCTTCCGTTTCCACGCCTTCCGCCAATACCGGAACACTCAACGCGGCACCGAGCCCGACCACGGCCCGGAAAATGGCATCGGCGCGGGCGTTGTTGCCGGTCAACTGGATGAAGGAGCCGTCAACCTTGATGCGGTCAAACGGGAACGAGCTGAGCAGTGACAGTGACGAATAGCCCGTGCCGAAATCGTCCATGGCAACCGATATGCCAAAGGCCTTGATTTGACGCAGATTGTGCAGGGCGCGGTTCAGGTCGTGAATGAGGGCTGTCTCGGTGACTTCCAGTTCCAGCCTGCGGGGGGAAATGCCGAAATCAAAGAGCGCTGACCGGACTTCTGAAACGATCAACGGCTGGCAAATGGCTTTGGCAGAGATGTTCACGGCCAGACGCGGCATCCACGGATATTGTGCCAGCAATTTGCAGGCCCGCGTCAGAACCCAATGGTCGATTTCAATGATCAAGCCGTTTTCTTCCGCCACAGGAATGAAATGTGCCGGAGACACCGGGCCGCGTTTTGGACAATGCCAGCGCAGCAGGGCTTCAAAGCCTACAAGTTCGCCCGTTGTGGTCAGGAATTGCGGTTGCAGATCGAGACTCAATTCATCGTCCTGAATGGCATGTCGCAAGTCATGGGCGAGGGCGCGGCGGTCCCGGATAAATTGATCCATGCCTGCATCGAAAATGCAGATCGAGCGGTCAATGTCTGCTTTTCCACGATACATTGCAAGATCGGCATTGGCCAAAAGTTCCTGCCGGTTGCCGCCATGCTGCGGGTAAAGTGCCACGCCCAGCGTGACGCTGGCTTCAATGCTCTTGTCTTCCCACTTCAGCGACATCGACAGATTTTCAACAATGCGGTTGGCAAGTTCCAGCGCCCGTTCCTGATCGCTGTCACTCTGGATCAGGACAAATTCGTCGCCGCCAAGCCGCGCACAGAATTCGTTGCTGGACAGGGTCTGCCGCATCAGTGACGACGCATTGCGCAGGATGTAGTCGCCCGCAGCGTGGCCGAAAAGATCGTTCACTTCCTTGAACCTGTTGAAGTCAAACAGCAGCACCGCCACTTTTGTTCCGTCGCGGCTTGCCTTCAGCAGGCACTCATCAAGATAGGCGTTGAATGCCATGCGGTTGGGAAGGCCGGTCAAACCGTCCTGCATGGCAATGGCCCTGATGCGTTCTTCCGCCAGTTCACGTTCGCGAAGATCATTGACGCGATCCGTCACGTCATGCAGCGCCAGAATTGAACCGCCGTCTGGCAGTTGCGTAATGTGTGCTTCGAGAACCACAGAACCGATAACGATGTCGGTTTCGATTGACGCATAGGCCAGAGCGATCAGTTGCTGTTTGGCTGTTGGAATATCGCCATAGGCCAATCTGGAAAAATGCGACATCTGGCTGTTTGACAGGCTTTCGGTTCCGTCAACACTCATCACTGTGATTGCAGATTTTGTGTTTTTCAGAATGCTCTGCAACAGCCGTTGGCGGTCCGCATGTGCAAGGGCGTAGCGCACCGAACGGTCCAGCACATCAGCGGAAACCGCTGTTTTTGGAATGAAATCCGAAGAACCCGCTTTCAGTGCCGCGTTGTCAATCAAATGATCGGATATGCCGGTCAACAGGATAATCGGCGTATCAATGCCTGCGGCACGCACGCTGTTGATGAAATCAACGCCGGTCACGGCCCCCAGACGATAGTCGCTGAACACGACATCGAACGTGTCTTTCGCCAAGGCAACCATGGCCGTCAAAGTTGATCCCGCTGTCGTCACCACATAGCGGGTCCGTTCAACTTCGCTCAATGCTTCCTTGATGAGGTAGAGATCGTCCTCATCATCGTCCACAATCAAAACTTTTACTGTTGCACTCGGGATCACAGAAATTTCACCGTCCTACAGGGCCATGCCGCATCACCTGGTGATCAGGCAATCATCCGGGTTTCCTGCGCTTCGTTCAGACGCACATTCTTTGCCAACAACAGGCGGCGGATATCACTGAGTTTTCTGAGGCCGGAAATTTCCGGCATGGTGAAGCGCACATGGAACGCATTTTCCATGGCGAACACCACTTCGATATGGCGAAGTGAATCCCATTTTGGTGTGTTCTGCGCATTTGAGTCTTCGTTCAACTGCAATGGATCCACACCCAATACCTTGCCGATCAGTTCATAAAGTTGCATTTTAGCTCTCCCTTTTTTTGTTGGTGGTTATCAAGAAAAAATCACGTTGCGCACGGCTTCGGGCCAACGCGCTTCATCAAATCCATGTTGGGTGAAGGCAGCGAGAACCCAGCGCTCAATGCCCAGACCCACACAGCCGGTTTGTGCCGGTTCACCATTTTCGCAGGTGAAGCCGAAACGCTTGCCGAAGAAATTGCCGTGCAAGTTGATGGAACCGCAGGCCAGCATTTTCTGGCTTCCGTCGTTGCCGAGGGCAGGAATCTTGATCTCGTTCTTGACTTCCTGGGCCGCCTGCCAGAATTTTTTTGCGGCGGAGACAGTTGCAAAGAATGGATCGGTTGCGGTTTGAACCTGGCAGTCAATGTCCATAAAGGATGCAAGCTCTTCCACGATGGGAAGGGCTTTGGCGCGGCAGCTGCGCACGTAGTCTTCATTGCCGACGAACACCAGTTCGCGCACGTTGAACTCATACAGACGATCAAGCCCGTTGATGTTGCGTGATTCATAGCGGAACACACGGCCAAGCCAGGTGTAGCACTGGCCTTCTTCAAAGTTTTGTCCAGTCAAAGTCGGGTAGCACGGGAAACAGGCCGCCGGATTGAGGCACATGCCGTCGATATGGATATGGTCCTGTGCCGGCATCAAAGCACCTTCCGAACAGGAATTGGCACGACGGAATTCCTCGATGGCATCAAAATCCTCGATGACATTGCCGACGAACGTCACGGCATTGGGATGCGAGTCAAAATAGCCGCACTTGTGCAGGGTGTCGGCATCAATCATCGCGGGGAAGTGTGAGTCCTTGGCGTTGAAGGCTGCCTTGTAAAGTTCGCCGGACTTGTCGTTGATGAGCTTTGCCAGTTTCAATACCGGGCCACTGTAGGCAACCTGGCCCTTGCCGTAATCATGCATCCAGCCGCGCTTGACCAGTTCGTCATTGACGCCGACGTGATAGGGGCCCTGGTCCTTGCGCTTTGTATTTACAAATACCTTGATTTCGAAGCCCGACACCTGCTTCACCATTACCTCGAGAAAGCGCGCGGCCTTCTCCTTCATTTCCACAAGGTCTGCTCCGGGGCGTGCGACGACCCGTGCTGTCTTGCCATCGGCGTTGACGAAAATGCGGTCGATGAACGGCGATACAAAGACTGATTCCTTTTCAATATCGCCCGCAACTTCGTGGTCAACCTCACGCGGGAGGTCGAGAACGAATTCATGGAATTGATGGTTGTGCGTGTTCATTGATAGTCTCCCACTTCTAGAATTTGTAATAAAGGAATCCGGAACTGGACCCGATTGAGGTGATGGCGATGGTAAAGATGCAGGCGGTGACAAAAGCCGTGCCAAAACCGGGCCGCCAGGCCACGAGACCTGCGGCGGCAGCAGTTTCATCAGGCTTGCTGTCCACCACCGGCCATTCGTGATGCAGGATTTGTTGCGTGTTCGGCAGCAGCAAGGTGATGGCACCGAAAATAACGATCATGGAAAGGGCCTGCGCGCTGTCAATCGTCAATGTCACGGCACCGACCGGCTCACTGGCGAGCATGGTCATGTGGCCGAGCACACGCATCGCGGTTTCAACATCAGCTGCACGGAACATCACCAGACCGCACACCACAGTTACCATGGTGATCAACCACGCGAGTGGTGAAGGCAGCGTTATGCCTGAGAATTCACGCCAAGCCAGGAATGTCGCAATGGCAATGCCATGCAACACGCCATAGATGACGAATGTCCAACCGGAACCATGCCAGACACCGGCAATCATGAATGTGAAAATCGAGGGCAGGGCAGCGACCAGCATGAAACGGCCAACGGGACCCAGGCGCCAAGCCATGCCCGTGCGCATGCCATACATGGCCATGCCGGAATAGAGATAGGCTGTAAAAAAACGCGTCATAGTCATGTGCCAACGACGCCAGAAATCTGAAATATTGGTGGCCTTGAAGGGCGAGTTGAAGTTCAGCGGCAACTTGATTGCAAAAATGGTGGCCAGACCGATGGCCATGTCCGAATAACCGGAAAAGTCGAAATAGAGTTGCAGTGTATAGGACAGCGCACCAATCCAGGCTGTTGCCGCGTCAAGCGCCACACCACTGTGTGCCGCGTTGAAAACGCTGTCGGCAAAGGGGGCAATTGAATCGGCGAGTACAACTTTCTTGAACAGGCCCATGGCAAACATGGTGACGCCGATGGTGACCCGCTTCACGTCAAAGGCTTTCAGCTGCGGGTTGGACAGCTGTTCCATCATTTCACGTTGCATCACCAAAGGGCCCGCCGTGACACAGGGGAAAAATGCGGTGAAGACAATATAGCGCACGAAATCATGCTTCACCAACTGACCGTTGAACGCGTCGATCAGATAGCCGATTTGCACAAATGTGAAGAACGACACGCCCAGTGGAACTGCAATGTCGTAATGCGTGAAGCCGGTACCCGCAATCTGGTTGCTCATATCAATGAAGAAGTTTGTGTATTTCAGGTAACCCAGAAGCCCAAGATTGGCGACAACGCCACCCAGCAACAGATTTTTGGCTACGGTTGGCTGGTTGCCAAGGTGAGAGATTGCACTTCCCATGGCAAAATTGAACACCATGGACACCAGCAGAACCAGCAGCAGCTGTGTGCCGAACATGGCGTAAAAAACCAGCGAGATTGCTGCCAGCGCGTAGACTGCCAGTTTCGTGCCGCCATACTTATGGGAGAGCACAAATACCAGATAGGCCACAGGCAGAAACACAAAAATGAATGTCAGCGAGGTAAACGACATTATTTGCCACCCTCAGCTTTTTCAATGGCAACGAATTGATCGAACACCTTCTGCAGGCATTCAGGATGTGAATGTTCTGCATCGATAAACATGTCTGCCGTGCAGCCAAGCTTGTGGGGATTGAAGCCCCCGAACAACGGAAGGCTGTGCTTTGTCGCAATTTCCTGAATCAGGGTTTCAATTTTGGCCAAACCTTCGGCAAATGGCGTGCCCTGAAGGCGGTCATAGAACGTCGGATTGAATGGCGGCGTGACCAGATAAACGCTGACACCCTGCTGTTTGAGGAACGTCAGCAAAGCGTTGAAAGCTTCGACACCCTGCGGGTCAACCATGGACGGATCGTTCTTGCGCTTGTCAGCGAAAGCGTTGCTTTCGGACAATGTGCGCGCAGGCGTGAACAGCATCATTTTGCGGTTGGACCAGAGGATTGATCCGTCCGGCAACAATGTGTCAAGTGTATCGAAGTTTGACTTGTCACTTGCGGCGGGCCGCTCGGATGCATTGTACCAGCGGGTAAAGTTTTCAAAGAACATGGGCAGCGACAACAGGGCGCGCGCGCGATCGTAGGGCAGGGTCTTTATATAGCTCTCGGTTTTCAAGCCCAATCGCCCGGCCATCGCACGATAGGCTGGAATGCCAGGTTCCCACAGGAAGTCGGTACGTTTTTCGACTGGCTTGAACTGATTGTCGCGGATGCTGATAATCAGCTTTTTTGGCAAGCGGTTGTAACGCACCAGCAGCTCCACCATGCCCAATGGATCTTCCCAATAGTCACGGTGAATATGGGCGTTGAAAAAGTCCCGACCTTTGAGAAGATCCTTGTGTGCCTCTTGCCAATGACTTGCCCCAAGCAAGATGACATCTGGCGTTTTTGTCATGCGTTTCAATTGTTCTTCTCGCAGAGCGCGGATATTGAGGTTCAGGTCAAACACCGCATAATTCTGCTGTTTTGCATGGGCTATGGCCGCCGGAGCCATGCCGCCCTCACCATACATTTCCGGAGCGTAGGATTGATTGCCATAGCAGATTCCCGCCATGCCGAGTGCCGTTGCAAGTGCAAAGGCCAATGTATAACGTTTGCTTCCGCGGGTTTTCCGTGCAGGTGCAAAACGTGCTGGCTGTACCGAAGTCGCAACCGGTTGCGCCTGGACTTGTGGCGGAACATGCAGGATAGCCCGCAAGGCCCGCACCACATCGTCGGTGTTCACGCCACCATTTTCAATACTTGTACTCACGCCGTTTACGCCCCGATAGTCAAATACGCTCTGGAGTTGATCTTTACATGGCCCGGACTAAGCAACTGTAAACCGGATGGTGAGTTGTAACCTGTTGCAACGTTGATTAGAAATCAGGCTTAACCAAAACCTACCGGAACGGCAGAATGTGTAGGTTGAATGTTGTCAGACGGCGGGCTGCAATTGTGCAGCGGCGCGTTGTCCACGTACAAACATGCTGAGAATCAACGGTGCAAGGAAGATTGGAATCTGTGACACGCCTACATATTCAGCCGTGGTTTCTCCGGCCACACCCGACAACAAGACAAATCCAAGGCCCACGTTGCGAAAACCGCTGACGATGCTGGCGGTCAGTGAATCGCTCATGCCCTGCC
>JAYUVC010000140.1:0-4260 GCA_043754325.1 Hyphomicrobiales bacterium | reverse complement strand
GCTTCTCCAAAGGAGAAGCGACTTGGTTTTGGTCCTCCCTAAATAATCGGTCATTTAGGGATGTCCATCAATCCAGTCGCTTCTCCTTTGGAGAAGCTGCCCGAAGGGCTGATGAGTTTCTTTGCGGGCGAGGTGGCATCGCCCGATCGCGTCAGCGATGACGGAGACGGAATTCTTCAGTCTGTCAATACGACTTGCGATGACAGATTGATACCTTCCGGCACGGGCACGTTGGACGCGCCATAGTCCGAATTCAGCACCAGTGTCGGGCCTTCATCGATTTCAACTTCATTGGCGATGATCGCTGTGTAAGCCGAGTCCTGTGCGACCGAGCTGTTGGGATCAATGCGCAGTTTACCTTGCGACAAATAGATCGTGCCAGTCAGCTTGTTGGCATTGGCACTGTTAATGCGATGGATGCGGCCCTGCGACACGCTGCGGTCTTCGAAAAACAGCATCCCCGCCATGTCGCCTGTTGTGGCTCCGGTCATGGCAATGTTTGTGGTGCCCGTAAAATTCAAAACCGACTGTTCACCTGCAAGGTAAAACCCGGCATTGTCTGACTTTACTGTGGCCTTGCCGGATATTTCAAATGGCCCGTCGACAATGACGTAATTGCCCGGCCTGAATGACACCTTGGCAGTGCCGCTGATTTTGATACCTCCGCAATAGGTTCCAGGATCAAGCATTGTTGAACCCGCTTTCAAAACGAGACCGGTTTCCCTGCAAGAGCCACGCGGTGGTTCATTTCGCGACGCCAGTGGATCTGGCAAAAACGGGCAATCCGTTGTAGGGGCCGGCGTTATGGCCGAGGCCTTTGCCGTCACCCCACCCACGGCACAAACAAGTGCAGCTGTGAGTTCGGAGTTTTGATCAAGCCTGATGCCTTGGGCGTGACTCGAGTCAGAATAAACAGCACACCCGTTGGCATTGAGTTTCGCCTCTTTGTCCATGTGGAAGGCTTTGGCCGACGAGGGATTGAGCGTCAGCACGCAGATGTTTGCCGTGCCTGCCAATTTGGCAGTGGCGCGGGCGATGATGGGCGTTACCTTGACACCGATGAATGGAGCAAAAGTGGGCGTCCATGTTTCAGTCAATGTGATTTTGACAGAATTTTTTTTCGCACCGATCTCGACCCCCACGTCAACGGAAGTTCCGGAATTCTCAAGGTTGGCACGCACGAAACTGGCAGCTGCCTCGGCCACCGACGAGGGCTTTGCATTGACCACGACGAGTTCCTTGACAGCCGCAATCGCCGATTGGTCGGCGGCGGCCTGCAGTTTCGTCAGCTTCAGGTTAAAAATCGCAAAGTCGACCGCAACACCTGTTGTGGCCATGATGGCGGGCGTGGCGACGGCGAACATTACGGCAGTGCTGGCCGAGGTGTTGCGCAGAAACGCAAGTGCAGCACGCACTGCCCTGTTTTTTCCTGTTTGGTTTCTGCATATCATTCGAAATCACTTTGTTTGCTGACAATGGAAACCGCTGCCAATCCTCACGTTAGCGTGACAGGGTTATAGAAATCGTCAAATATCAATGTCAAATTGGAAAGGTTTTCGTAGGAAAACATTAACCCACTCGCTAAAGCCGCCCTTCAAACAGGCGTGATAGGTGAAACAAGAAACAAATTTCGGATGTGGGTCGAAAAAATGCTGCTCAAACATCATCAAGGGATCGGTCACCGCATTGCCAGGCTTTTGGCCCTGGCAATTTTTTTCGCGGTGCTGACATCTGCCTTGGTGCAAACCGTGTTGCAGGCCAATCGCGAAGTCGAGAACCGCAGGCATTCAATGGAAGCCACAGCTTTCGCCATGGCTTCAGCAGCGGGAGACGCTGTGGCAGAAGCCAACGCTTCAAAGGCGACTGCAGCACTGACCGCAGTTGCCCGCATCCCTGACATTCTGATGGCCAATATCCAACTGCCGGATGGCAGCACACTCGCCACAATGGGACAGACGGCTTTTCTGGCCGACGATGTGTTTCTCAAAGGCGACAGCTCAACATCCATGTTGTTCAAGGGGCTGCTTCTGGTTTCGGTGGACATCGTAAAGGGCGGGGCTGTGCGCGGCAAATTTTCCATGCTGGCGGATATCAGCAATTTGCGGCGGCAGATCATGTTGACGATCCTCACCACCTTTGCTGCGGCTCTGCTGGCGGCCTGCGCGGGTATGGCAGCATCACGCCCACTCCAACGCCGCATTGTCGTGCCGCTCACAGAATTGACCCAAACCATCCAGGACATTCGTTCCTCCCGCAGCTATGCCGCCAAGTTGCAGGATGACAATACGCCAGACGAAGCTGGCATTCTGGTGAAGGCGTTCAATGGATTGATGTCGGATATCCAGTCCCGCGATGCTGCCTTGCAGAACCTTGCCTATAATGATCCGCTGACCGGCCTTGCCAATCGCGTCAGTTTTCAACGGTCCTTGAATGAATGGATGGACAACAGGCTTTCGGTATTGACCGGTGCTGTGGCGCTGGTGAACATCCATGGATTTCGGGCGATGAACGACGCCTTCAGTCATTCAATCGGTGACGCGTTGCTGATGACCGTTGCTGCGACCATAAAATCAGCGGTGCGCGAGGATGTCACTTTGGCGCGCTATGGCGGTGACGAGTTTGCGCTTTTGTTGCGGAACGAGAACAGCACAACAGATGTGGAAATGGCGCTGGCCCGTGTGCAGGCTGCTTTTTTCAAGCCCGTGCAGATTGGCGAGCTGGAATTGCATGTGAGTTTGACAGCCGGCGCAGTTTTGTTGGTCGGACAGGTTACGCCTTACACATCCAGCGATGAAGTGTTGCGTCATGTGGACTTGGCCTTGGCTGATGCGAAGTCGCAGGTGGCGGGGCGTTTACAGTTTTTCCGTTCTGAACTTGCTGACATTGTGCAGCAGGATACGGCACTGGGCCAGGCATTGCGGCAGGCGACGAAGGCCGGTGCATTCCAGTTGCATTTTCAGGCGCAGTTTGATTTGCGGGCCAATCACGTGTCAGGATTTGAGGCGCTGGTGCGCTGGAGCCATCCGGTACAGGGGCCGATTTCACCTGCGGTTTTCATACCGCTGGCCGAGCGTATCGGTCTCATGTCGATGATTGGTGACTGGGTTCTGGCTGAAGGTTGCAAGCAGGCCGCGACATGGCGCAGGCAAGGCCTGCCGGAGCGTATCATGTCCATCAACGTGTCACCTGCGCAAATCCTTGCTGCGGGATTTGTCGAAAAGGTGCGCGCAGCCTTGCGGAAATCAGGGTTGCCACCACAGCTGCTTTGCCTTGAACTCACAGAAAGCATGTTCCTGGGTGCGAACTATGCGGAAACTGTGATCGTGCTTGAGGCTTTGGCAAAAGATGGCGTTGCGCTGGCGCTCGATGATTTTGGCACGGGTTATTCGTCGCTGGGATATCTGTCGAAACTTCCGTTTCACACGATCAAGATTGACCGGGCTTTTGTGTCTGGTGCGGACCAAAACCAGCGCAAGCAAGGCATGCTGAAATCCATCATCGACATGGTCCATGCCTTGGGCATGGCGGTGGTCGCGGAGGGTGCAGAAACTGCCGGAGAGGTTGCCCTGCTGCAACGGCTCAATGTCGAGAAGGTACAGGGCTATGCATTGGCAAGGCCATTGCCACAGGACGCGGCCATCACACGCGCCAATGAAATTGACATGCGGTATCAATCACTTTCAGCGTGATCTTCAGCTATATCCTCAGCCCACAGTTCCGGCTTTTCGGCAATAAAGCGTGTCATCAGGGCAATGCAATCGAGGTCATTTGCGATGACCACTTCAACGCCGCGTGAGCGCAGGAATTCTTCATTGCCGCCGAAGGTTTTGTTCTCGCCCACAACAACGCGGGGAATGCCGAACTGGACAATGGTGCCTGAACACATCATGCAGGGGCTGAGCGACGTGTAGAGTGTGGTATTCTTATAGCTGCGTTGACGGCCTGCCTTGCGCAGTGCATCCATTTCACCATGCGCTATGGGGTCGCCGCCCTGAACACGCTGATTGCGGCCCTGCCCCAGCACCTGATCACCACGCACAACAACTGAACCTATCGGGCAGCCGCCTTCATCGAAACCGGCCTTGGCTTCGTCATAGGCGATGCGGAGGAATTTGCGGTCAAGGTCGGTCAGCATTTGGAACTCCTCAAATTAAAGAGCGGTGGTGGGCCCGGAGGGACTCGAACCCCCAACCAGACGGTTATGAGCCGTCAGCTCTAACCATTGAGCTACAGGCCCACCGATAGCGCGGTTAGCGCGGT
>JAYUVC010000139.1:0-6619 GCA_043754325.1 Hyphomicrobiales bacterium | reverse complement strand
AGCGGAAGTAGCTCAGTTGGTTAGAGCGCCGCCCTGTCACGGCGGAGGTCGCGGGTTCGAGCCCCGTCTTTCGCGCCAAATGTTTCAGAAAAGGCCACCTTTGCGGGTGGCCTTTTTGCTGTGGTTATTGTGGTGTTTCCATCTGGTTGATGGCCGTCATCAACCCAAGTTCCGGATTTGCGGCACAGGCGTCGCCAATGGCTTTGCCTGACGCCTCGAATGAGTCAGTGTCCATAGTGGTGTCACCGGCTTTGCCGCCATAATAGCCGTGCAGCCAGATCATGACATAACTGGCTTCCGACTCGCTCATCTTGCCGATGTCAGAGCATTTGACGGTGGAAAGGTCGATAACCTCGGCCTTTGCCGTGGTATTGACGGCCAGCAGCAAACCAGCTGCCAGCATAAGTTTCTTGAGCATTTCTGCCTCCCTTTAAGTTGATCGCCCCGATCAACCTCGAATATGTGCCACCAAATCGCAAAAAAACAAGACGATTCGTATGGCGATAGCCGAAGGCCTGCGGCTTTATTGCTTGCCCCGCACTGCAACAAAAGCATGTGAAATGCTTGTAACCACACGGCGGCTGCACTAGAACGCGGGCGACACTGGAGCAGTTTCGAGCGCCCCGACGAGGATATATGAACGGACTTTTGAACGACTATCTTCCAATCGTCATTTTCATGGGCGTTGCAGGTTTCATTGCAATCGCCTTGATGGTGGCACCCTTGTTGATCGTGGTGCAGTCGCCTGACCCCGAAAAACTTTCGGCTTATGAGTGCGGTTTCGAAGCTTTCGATGACGCGCGCATGAAGTTTGACGTGCGTTTTTATCTCGTGTCCATCCTTTTCATCATCTTCGATCTTGAAGTGGCCTTCCTGTTTCCGTGGGCGATTTCACTTGGGAAAATCGGTATTTTCGGCTTTTGGTCCATGATGATCTTCTTGGGCGTACTCACCATCGGCTTCATCTACGAATGGCGCAAAGGAGCACTCGAATGGGATTGATCGAAATCGAGGGCAAACCCGAGCGCCAGTATTTTACCGAAATCAATGCGGAACTGGCGGACAAGGGTTTTCTCGTCACCTCAACCGATGACCTGATCAACTGGGCCCGTTCGGGTTCATTGATGTGGATGACGTTTGGCTTGGCCTGTTGTGCCGTTGAAATGATGCACACCTCGATGCCGCGTTATGACCTCGAACGATTCGGTGCCGCGCCTCGCGCCTCGCCCCGCCAGTCGGATGTGATGATCGTTGCAGGCACGCTCACCAATAAAATGGCTCCCGCGCTCCGCAAGGTTTACGACCAGATGCCGGAGCCGCGCTACGTCATTTCCATGGGCTCCTGCGCCAATGGCGGCGGTTACTATCACTATTCCTATTCGGTGGTGCGCGGCTGTGATCGCATCGTACCCGTGGACATTTACATTCCAGGCTGCCCGCCCACGGCGGAAGCACTTTTGTACGGTATTCTGATGCTGCAAAAGAAAATCCGCCGCACCGGCACGATTGAGCGGTGATGTGATGGCTGTTGATCTGAACTCACTTGCTGCACACATAGCCTCAAAGCTGGCCAACGTCACCTCGTCTATCGCTTATGGCGAACTGACGCTGCATGTTGAAGCTGCTGCGATCAACACCGTGCTGACTTTTCTGCGCGACGACACGGACTGCCGTTTCGTCAACTTCATTGATCTCACAGCCGCCGATTATCCCGAACGCGAAAAACGCTTCGAGGTCGTCTATCATCTGCTGTCGCCTTACAAAAATTCCCGCATTCGCGTTAAGTGCGAAGCCGGCGAAGGCGACGTGGTGCCATCGGCCATCCCCAGCTTCAAGGCCTCGGACTGGTACGAACGCGAAGTGTTTGACCTCTACGGCATCATGTTCTCCGGCCATCCGGATTTGCGGCGAATCCTCACGGACTACGGCTTTCAGGGTCACCCCTTGCGCAAGGATTTCCCGACAACGGGTTATGTCGAAGTGCGCTATGATGACGAGCTGAAACGCGTCGTCTATGAGCCGGTGAAGCTCGTACAAGAGTTCAGACAGTTTGATTACCTCAGCCCTTGGGAAGGCACAAATTATGTTCTTCCCGGTGACGAGAAAGCCAAACAGTAAAGTGGCGAATAGTGAGTAGCGAATAGCGAATAGGGAAAAATGAAGAGTGACGTCCGATATAAAGTCATACAAGGACTTGCTGGTTTGGCAGCAGGCCGTGGACTTGGCTGTTGCTTGTTACAAGTTGAGCAGGAAGTTTCCGAAGGAAGATTTGTTCGGCATGACCAGTCAGTTGCGTCGTTCTTCAGCCTCGGTGGCAGCGAATATCGCAGAGGGGCATGGTCGGGAAAGTTCGGCGTCCTTCGCTCAATTTCTGAGAATTTCACAAGGTTCACTGAAAGAAACGGAAACGCACATCATCATTGCCGGAAAATTGTCACTTGGCTCACGGGAAGAGTTGTTGGCAGCACTGGCAACATGCGACGAACTGGGCAAAATGTTGCGGTCATTGATAAGATCGATTCAGGACAAGAAATGAAACCCCTATTCGCTATTCGCTATTCGCTATTCGCCCCTTCAAGGAGCGTTTATGACTGAAGTCTCCACCCGCAATTTCACCATCAATTTCGGCCCGCAGCATCCGGCGGCGCATGGCGTTTTGCGTCTGGTGCTGGAATTGGATGGCGAGATTGTCACCCGTGTTGATCCGCATATCGGGCTTCTGCATCGCGGCACCGAAAAGCTGATCGAGCAGAAAACCTATTTGCAGGCATTGCCTTATTTTGACCGGCTGGATTACGTCGCTCCGATGAACCAGGAGCATGCCTATGCTCTTGCTGTGGAAAAGCTGCTCGGCATGTCCGTGCCCAAGCGCGGGCAGTTGATCCGCGTGCTGTACTCCGAAATCGGCCGCTTGATGTCGCATCAAATGAACATCCTCACGCAAGCCTTGGACGTAGGCGCGCTGACGCCTATTCTCTGGGGCTTTGAAGAGCGTGAGAAATTGCTGGGCTTCTACGAACGCGCTTCCGGTTCGAGAATGCACGCGGCATACTTCCGTCCCGGTGGTGTGCATCAGGACATTCCGCAAAAGTTGATTGATGACATTGGCAATTTCGCCCTGAAGAATTCGAAGGTTCTCGACGACGTTGAAACCCTGCTGACGGGCAACCGCATTTTCAAACAGCGCAATGTCGATATTGGCATTGTCACACTGGATGATTGCTTCCAGTGGGGTTTCTCCGGCGTCTTGATGCGCAGTGCAGGTGCTGCCTGGGATTTGCGGAAATCGCAGCCCTATGAATGTTATGCCGAGATGGATTTTGATATTCCCGTGGGCAAGAACGGCGACAACTATGACCGCTATGTGCTGCGCGTGCAGGAAATGCGCGAGTCCCTGAAAATCATGACGCAATGCGTGGAACAACTGTCCGGCAAGGAACGCGTTGGCCCTGTGTCGTCAATGGACGGCAAAGTGGTGCCGCCGAAGCGCAGCGAAATGAAGCGTTCCATGGAAGCGCTGATCCACCATTTCAAACTCTACACCGAAGGTTACAAGGTGCCAGCCGGAGAAGTTTACGCCGCCGTGGAAGCGCCAAAAGGCGAGTTCGGTGTCTATCTCGTCAGCGACGGCAGCAACAAACCCTACCGCTGCCGCTTGAGAGCCCCAGGCTTCGCCCACCTGCAAGCCATGGACTGGCTCTGCCGCGGCCACATGCTGGCGGATGTGAGTGCGGTGCTGGGTTCGATTGATATTGTGTTTGGTGAGGTGGACCGATGAATGTCATTCTGCCGCAAAAAGTAAGCGTTGAACAATTTCTGGCTTGGGCTGAACAGCAAAGTGAAGGCCGCTATGAGCTTGTCGGGGGAAAAGTTGTCATGATGGCGCCAGAACGCGTCGGGCACGTGCGAGCCAAAGGCAGAGTCTATACCGCGCTCACACGAGCGATGGCAGCCGCCAAAATTAAAGGCGAAGTGTTCACTGACGGTGTGGGGATTCGTACTGGCGGGGATTTTCTCCGCGAACCGGATGCGTCTGTGCAACTTGGTGACGCTGTTGATGCTGATGTGATGATCTTGGACTCGCCTTGCATTGTGGTTGAGGTTCTGTCGCCGTCGTCGATTTCAACTGATACAGTCGACAAACTTGAAGAGTATTTTTCGGTCCCAGCTATCAGGCATTATCTTATCGTCAACAATGCCAAGCGTTCAGTCACGCATCATAGCCGGAGCCATGACGCATCCATCAAGACAGTTATTTGTCATGATGGCACAATAGATTTCCTGCCTTTCGGTTTCTCCGTTGATGTCGTTGAGTTTTTTGGTGAGGCAAACTCGTGAGCGTCCGTCGACTTGACCCAGTTCAACCCGCGTCCTTCGCCTTCACGCCTGAAAATCTTGCGTGGGCGAAGGTTTGCATCTCGAAATACCCTGTTGGCAAGCAGGCTTCGGCTGTCATTCCCTTGCTTTGGCGTGGCCAAGAGCAAGCCGGCTGGACCTCGCGTCCGATGATTGAATATATCGCTGAGATTCTGGATATGGCTTTTATCCGTGTGCTGGAAGTGGCGACGTTTTACACCATGTTTCAATTGTCTCCTGTCGGCACAAAAGCTCACATTCAGGTTTGCGGCACCATTGCCTGCCAGTTGCGCGGTGCGGAAGACTTGCGCAGGGTTTGCGAACGCAAGATTCATCCACAGCCCCAGCATTTGAATGCCGATGGCAGCATGTCGTGGGAAGAGGTGGAATGTCTTGGGTCTTGCGTGAATGCGCCGATGGTGCAGGTGTTCAAGGACACTTACGAGGATTTGACTCCCACCAGACTGGAAGAATTGATCGACCTCTGGCAGGCCGGACAACATGTGAAGCCTGGCCCACAGATCAACCGTCAATATTCAATGGCCGAGGGTGGTGCTTCAACATTAACCGACAAGTCACTCTACAAGGGACAACGCAGTTTCAAGCGTCTGGAAACTCCATCACCACCGCCTGCCGCGCCTGTTGCAGCGGTGGCCGTTGCTCCTGGGCCTGCAACCAAAGAACCGATCCCTTCGCCCGCAGCCGTGAAGCCGGCAACAGAAGATATTCGCCCGGTCACACTCGTTTCAAAACAGGTTGAAGCGCAGATAAAAGCCGTCAATGCGAAGGAAGCGGCGTCCGGTGCACCCGGCATTGTGATGACGGAAAAAGCCCAGGCCGAGACTGGCATTGTCCGCGTGACGAATGATGACGTGGTAAAATCCACCACCAGGATCAAGGCAAAATCGAAACCCGCTGCCGAACGGATCATTGATCCGCCAAAGCCCGCCATCAAGTCCGCCGCCCGCGCCATTGATGGCCGGCCGGAATTGTTGAAAAAGCCGCACGGCAAGGCTGATGATTTGAAACTGATCTGGGGCGTCGGTCCGGCACTCGAAAAGCTGCTCAACAAAATCGGCATCTGGCATTTCGACCAGATTGCCAATTGGTCCGTCAAGGAACTCAGTTGGGTGGACGAAAAACTCGAAGGCTTCAAAGGCCGCGCCAAGCGTGATGAATGGGTCAGACAATCCAAGAAACTGGCCAAAGGCTGGCGGCCTGAGAGTGCCGCAGGCGAAAAGCCGAAAGGTCGTGGCTGATGTGCACATTTTCCCTCACCCTTCGAGTCTCGCAAGAGCTCGCACCTCAGCATGAGGGTTCACACTAATGCTCAGCGACAAAGACCGCATTTTCACCAACCTCTACGGCCTGCATGATTGGGGCCTTGAGGGTGCCAAGCAGCGCGGCGCGTGGCTCGATACCAAGTCCTTTATCGACAAGGGCCGGGATTGGATTGTCAATGAAGTGAAAGCTTCCGGCCTGCGTGGCCGTGGTGGTGCTGGCTTCCCCACGGGTCTGAAATGGTCCTTCATGCCCAAGGTGGTGGGTGAACGCCCGCATTACCTCGTGGTCAATGCCGATGAATCCGAACCCGGCACCTGCAAGGACCGCGAGATCATGCGGCATGATCCGCATTTGCTGGTCGAAGGCTGCCTGCTCGCCGGCATGGCCATGGCCTGCAATGTGGGCTACATTTACGTGCGCGGCGAATACATCCGCGAACGCGAGCATCTGCAAGCCGCCATTGATCAAGCCTATGAAGCCCGCCTCATCGGCAAGAACAACATTCACGGCTGGGACTTTGACCTTTACGTGCACCACGGTGCAGGCGCTTATATCTGCGGCGAGGAAACCGCCATGCTGGAGAGCTTGGAAGGCAAAAAAGGCCAACCCCGGATGAAGCCGCCATTCCCCGCCAACGTGGGCCTTTATGGTGCGCCGACGACGGTGAACAATGTGGAATCAATTGCAGTCGCGGGCACGATTTTGCGTCGCGGTGCCACCTGGTTCAACGCCATCGGCAACCCCAACAATGTGGGCACAAAGTTGTTTTGCATTTCGGGCCACGTCAACAAACCCTGCAACGTTGAAGAAGCCATGGGCATTCCGTTCCGCGAATTGATCGACAAGCATTGCGGGGGAATTCGCGGTGGTTGGGACAATCTGCTGGCTGTGATACCCGGTGGTTCGTCGGTGCGCATGGTCCCTGCGGAACAGATTATCGACACGCCGATGGACTTTGACTCCCTGTCGAAACTGAAGT
>JAYUVC010000138.1:0-5184 GCA_043754325.1 Hyphomicrobiales bacterium | reverse complement strand
GCCGAGGGAGAAAGGTTGTTTTTCTCCCTCATCGCCCTTGCGATGGGGGAGTACTCCGCCCGCCGTCGCCGAAGGCTATGGCGCGTTAAAAAAGGGGGGAGGGGGTGGCTAAACCAGTTCGACCCGTAAACTCTTCCCCACCGCATTGGCTGCCTTCTGCATCGTGGCCAAGGTTACGTTGCCACTCTTGGGATCAAGCAGACGGTCCAGTTGGGCGCGGCTGGTGTTCATGGCTTCGGCCATTTTGACTTTGCTGAGTTTCTTCTTTTTCATCTCTTTTTCGAGAAGCCACACGATGCGCTCCTTTGTGACGATCGTGCTCAACTCATCAAAAGTGCCGTCTTCTTCAAGAAGTTCGTTCAGTGTTGTGCGATTTGTAACATTGGCCTTCATGATTGCATCTCCCTCATGCGCCTGAGCGCCAGTTCCAATTCTTGTTTCGGCGATATTTGCGTTTTCTTGATAAATCCGTGGACTACGCAAATTTCCGCATCTTGCATAAAGAACAGAATGCGGGAAATTCGGCCATTGGAAATTGAACTTCTGACCTCCCACAAACCCTTTCCCAGAGATCTGCAGACTGGCATTCCAATTGGCCAATTTTCCTGCACACGCAACAGGTCGAGACCAATGCACTTCCGATCAGCTTTATTCAGACTGCGAAACCACTCAACAACGGGATCATTGCCCATCGTAGATTTATAGAAAGTCACAGGCAACATTGATCGCTCTTTCAATGAATTTTAAAGTACCATAAATAATACACAACTACAATCATGAATTTACTTGAGAATGAATTTTGTCATGCTTGGTTTAACGGCACCAACTGCCTGTATAGCAACTTGTATCTCTCAAACCCAACCTCATGCCGCGCCAACTCGCGCGTAGCTGACTCAAACACGCGATCTACTGTAACAAACTCTTTCGCCGCCTCACGCAACGAACCAAACACCCCCACACCCACCCCCGCCATCAACGCCGCACCCAGCACGCCTGCATCGCGCATGTTCATGCGCTTGATCGGTCGCCCCAGCACATCGGCGCGGATTTGACACCAGATGTCAGAACTTGCCCCTCCGCCGGAATGGTTGATTTCCGTGGGACGCAACCTTCTCAACATCACGCAGCAAATGAGCATGCTCGCCGTGGTCGCTTTTGCCATGACTGTCGTTTTGGCCATGGGTGACTTTGACCTGAGTGTGGGCTCCATGGCCACCCTGTCGGGCATTGTTGCAGCGGTTGCCTTCCGGGAAACAGGTTCAGTTACACTCGGTGTGTCGCTGGCCGTGGTTGCTGGAGTTTTGGGCGGTGCATTGAACGGTTTTCTGGTAAGCGTCATCGGCATTCTGCCGTTTGTTGCAACTGGCGGCCTTCACTATCGCTGGACTTGGAGCATCAATCGCGGGCCTGATGTATGAGGCAATCGCTGCCGTTTTCCTCGGCATGACCATAAGCCGCCATGGTGAACCGCGCGTGATCAACACGCTGGTTGGTGTGCTGATGATCGGCGTTTTAAGCAACGGCCTCACCCAAATGAGTGTAGACAGTTACGTGCGCGATATTCTGGTGGGGACAATCATTATCGCAGCAGTGGCGGCAGGCAGTTTTGAGAAGGTGCGACGAAATTAGGGCATGATCATTTGAAGTTGGCTCAAACGCAGGGAATGGGACTGTTTGCTCTATCGCAAACTGTCCCTGATCTTGAACTCGGGGACAGCTTGCAAGAAAGAGCAAGTAGTCCCCAACTGCCTCATTTAATCATCATCACGCTTCAGGGCCGTTTGAAGTTAAATGGGTTCTGCCAAAAATCATTCCGCCCTAACGAACACGCTGTCCTGAAACCACTGGCGGGTTTGCAACGAGTGCTCCGGCACTGGCCTTTAGCCAACACGCCTTATTGGCGGTGACATAGGAAAATGCATTACAGCCATTGGTGCTTTCACACAATCGCAAGCAATCTTGTGCAAAGTTGAGCGTCACACTGATGCCCTGCATATCATTTCCGGGCATGTCAGTTTGGGGTAACATTTCAAAGGCGCTGACAGGCACAGAACCCTGAACATTTGCGCGAATTGTTAGCTCTACCTTACCGTTTTGAATGATAAGGTTTGCAGTAGATTTCATATAACACCTGCGCAAGTCACGACGATATGCGGCGGCCACACAGTTTTCTGTGGCGGAACATGAGGACGTGCAGGTGTCAAAATCGACGTTTTTCAGCGTGCGGATATCTGTTCCGGACACGTCATAACCCGTCGCTTGTGTCATCCTGTTCAATTCAGAAACGGGCGTTTTTTGCGTCACAGGAATTTGTTGGGGCTGTTTTGACGACAGGCCCAAAATCATCTGCTGCGCTTCAGCGGCGTAACTGCCGTTGCCATGCAGGTTCAAATAAATCTTGTATGCACCAAGCGTGTTTTGCGCAGTGGCTTCGCGCCAGTGTTTTTCGTCACTTAACATTGTGAGGTTATGCATGGCTTGCGGAACCTCCTTTGCGCCGGGGTGCTTGCGCATGAAATCATCATAGGACTCAATCGTGTTTGTTGCCACGGCCAACAAAAAGGCCCGGTTGGCTTCAACGGCCGGATCAGTTGTGGGAACAACTACAGTTGCGACTACAGCTGTTGTGCCCGCAGCCTTTTCTGCCAGTACAACGACTTGTGTGAGTGAAGTTTCTTCCCATGGCACTTGAGCGCCACTGGTTGAGACGCTCACATCAATGCGGACGTTGCGGAAGACTTCTTCCAGCGACAATCCCGGTGTTGCCATGTGTTTTGCTAGAGCTTCCGCATAAGGACTGTTGGCGGTGCTGCCGTCCTGGGCCACCTGGCCGGGGGCGGTGGAATAGGCGACGATGGAGCCCGCAGGCGCATCTACACGGGCGAGGCCGCGGGACAGTCCGCGCGTTGTCGCCTTGAACGGATTGTCGCGACATGCATCCAGTACCACCACATTGACCTTGGCGCGGGCGAGTTCCAAGGCTTTCAGCAAGTCGGTGGCGGATACAGCGCCAATCACCACATCTGTTGCCGAACTGGCACCAGCATCAACAGGGACAAGATAATTCGTTCCATCAATCTGAACGCCATGGCCTGCGTAGTAGAACATGACGATAACATCGGCACCTGCATTTTCCGTCTCGTTGGAAAAGCGTGCGATGGCGGATTTCATCTGGGCTTGCGTCCGGTCAGTTGCCAAAGTGACTTTGAAGCCTAACAATTCGAGATTGCCAGCTATCAGTTTGGCGTCGTTTGCAGGGTTCAACAATTTGGGCATATTCGCATAGTCGGCATTGCCGATGACCAGTGCCAACTTGCTACCGGCCCATGCGGGTGACGTGAACAGCAGCAACATGGCCGAAACAACAATACGCAACAGTGTCGATACGCCAGTCACAGTCATCATGCATTCCCGGTTGTTCAGAAAGACAGACTAGCGTTGAAGTTGGTGTTTGTGCAAGGAGGTATGGAACTGGCCTGCCGCAAAGCGGGCAGGGCTTGGGCTATTGGAAACGGAACACGGGAGTCATATCATGAGTTTGACAGATGATGTCGTTGCATTGAAGCGGCAGGAAGCGGCTTTGCAGTTCAATCGCTTCAACGAAGAGGATGCGTGGACTTTGGGTGGCCAGATGCGTGCGCTTGCAGTGGCACGGAAACTGCCGCTGGTGATGGACATCCGCATTGGCATCCGGCCCCTGTTTTATGTGGCGATGCCGGGAACCACGCCGGAAAACCCGGATTGGGTGCGGCGGAAAATCAATACGGTTTACCGATTTGAGGCTTGCTCTTATCGCGTTGGATTGGAGTACAAGGTCAAAGGCAATCCGTTTGACCAGTCACGTGGTATTGATCCCCTGCAATTTGCGCCAGCAGGCGGCGGTTTTCCCATTCATTTGGCAGGGAGTTTGGTGGGGGCCGTGACGGTGTCTGGAATTCCGCAACGCGAGGACCATAATTTTGTGGCGGAATGCTTGGCCCTATATCTGGGTGTTGCTTATAAAGACATTCAACTCCCGCCTGAAACTGCTTGATGTCGCAGGATATCCTGTTTTGGGCACTCGCAGTTTTGGCGACCTTTCTGATTGGTGCTTCCAAAGGCGGGTTGCCCGGTGTGGGCATTCTCGGTGTGCCCATTCTGGCGCAAGTCATCTCACCCGTTGTGGCGGCGGGCCTGTTGTTGCCGCTTTATGTGATCAGCGACTGGTACGGGCTTTGGCTTTACCGCAAAAACTATGATGCCTGGAATATCAAACTTATCACGCTGTCTGCCTGCATTGGTATCGGGGTCGGTTGGGCCACCGCGCAATACAACAGTGACGCCTTGGTCAAATTGATGGTTGGATTGATCGGGCTCTGGTACACGGCTGACCTTGTGTGGAAATACAGCCGCAAGGCCGATGCATCCCCCAAAACTGCCGGCGTGCCGCGCGGTATTTTTTGGGGATCGCTTGCAGGCTTTACCAGCTTTGTGGCCCATGCCGGGGCAACGCCCTACCAGATGTATATGCTGCCGCAGAAGCTTGACAAGATGACCTATGCGGGCACGGCGACAATTACTTTTACCTTCATCAACCTGTTGAAACTGCCGCCTTACTACATGTTGGGACAGATCAATTTGGGCAGTTTGCAGCAAGGCTTGTATCTGGCACCCGTTGCCTTGCTGGGGGCTTGGGCTGGTTTCAAATTGACCAAGGTGCTGCCTGAAAAATCTTTCTTCCGCTATGTTGAAATCGCACTGTTTCTGGTGTCCCTGAAACTGATCTGGGATGCGGCACGCGGTTTCGGCGTGGTTTGACAAATCTGCGCCACTCCGGCACTTTGACGGCGGGGCATTTGTTGTGGAGTTTCGCATGTTACTGAAACGTGTCAGCCTTGCCCTGCTGTTTTCATCCGTGTTGTCGCTGTCTGCCATGGCCGATGGTCAACGTGTCATCCTTGTGCTGGATGCGTCCGGTTCCATGTGGGGGCAGATCAACGGCAAGGCCAAAATGGATATTGCCAAGGACGTTGTCGGAAAGGTGCTGTCCACCTGGAAGTGTGACGGTTGAAGCGGGCAAGCGTGCGGAAGTTTCACTGCCCTGAACCGATACAAGCGGGACAATGTTTTGCTTGAACAGCATGTGTCGTCAAAGTTTAATGTGATGTCAACCACCCCCTCCCCCCTTCGGGGTACTCCCCCGGC